>NZ_MWLL01000001.1 GCF_002198675.1 Kineosporia sp. R_H_3
GGCTGCTCGCGCTCGGCGGCGTCGACGAGATGCTCGACCGGGTGCTCCTCGCGCACGGCATGGCCGAGGCGCTGACCACCCTGACGACCGACCACCGCGCCGTCCTCGAGCACCTGTACTTCCGCGACCGCAGCGTCGCCGAGACCGCCGCCCGGCTGGGCATCCCGGAGGGCACCGTGAAGTCCCGTGCGTACTACGCGCTGCGGGCGCTGCGGGTCGCGTGCGAGGAGCGGGGGCTCGTGCCGTGACGGCGAGCACCCCCGCCCCGGGCGGCCCGACCGCCAACCCCTGCGCGGCCCTGCGTGAGGACGCCGCCGTCGCCCTGCTGGGCGGCGAGCCGCTGCCGGACGCCGTCCGCGAGCACCAGGAGCTGTGCCCGACCTGCCGGGACGAGTTCGCCCGGCTCGCGGTGCTGCCCGCGCTCCTCGACGTGACCCGCGACGAGAGCGTGCCGCACGCCGAGGTGCCGGACGAGGCGCTGCTGCTTCGGACCCTCGAGGAGATGCGGCACCGCCGGCAGCGCCGTCGCCGGCTGCTCGTCGCGGTGGCGGCCGCTGCGGCCCTGCTCGTCGCCGTCCCCGCCGGGGTCCTCGTCGCCCGCGAGATCACCGAGACCTACGAAGGTCCGGGGACGGCGGTCGCCCGGCCGGGCGACGTCCTCGTCGCCGAGGGCACCGCGCAGGACCCCGCCTCCCCGGTCGGGGCCGACGTCCACGTGCTCGCGCACGGCGAGGGCCGCGGCAGCATCCTCGTCGTGGCCCCGTGGGGGCTCACGTCCGGCGTGACGTGCCGGATCGAGCTCGTCGACTCCGGCGGCTGGACGCATCCGGTGCAGACGTGGGTCGTGCCCGCGGGGTACAAGCGCGGCTGGAAGACCCGGGTGGCCGTGAACGTGCCTCCTTTGGATGTTTTGTACATCCGGCTCGTCGACGACGCGACCGACGTCCTTCTGCTTACGGTGCCACTCTCGCGCACGTAGTACTACAGCCATACCTAGTTTGATCTCTGGCCGCGTCAGCTTGCTAGACCCGGCGCGGGTGGTCCAGGTGCGGTCATGAGCGATGATTGAGCGTGGCAGCGTGCGAGGGTCGGTCTGACGTTGGCCCCGGCAGGGGAGCCGGCGACGAGGCCCGCGACAGAGGCCGCGACGGAGGCCCTGTCCGGGCACGACAGGGCCTCCGTCAGTGGGCGCACCCGCTGGGCGTTGCGGCTGGCTAGACCGGTGCGGGCGCTCGCGTTACCCGTCGTGGGGACGACGTATAGCACAAGGCGAACCGACCTGATCGCGGACCGCCGGGCTTCGCCGCCGAGCGGCGGAGTCGAAGCTGCCGCCGGCCATGGCGACGACCCAGCCGACGACGACGACGTTGGCGAGGACGACGGCCGGGGCGGCACTGACGATGCCCCGCACGTGGGCCTCCCGCGTCGCGCGCTTGGCGTGGCACGAGCCGGTGCACGTCGCGTCGTTGCGGCCCGCTGCCGGGACCCCGGCGGGACGCCGGCGGTGACTCCCGCGCGGCCGGCCGGCCACGCGTCGCCCATTGGGGTCAAAGATCCAGTGGGGGAGGGGGTCCGGGCAGCCCCGATCAGGGCAGACCAACACGCCGAGTTGAAGGTGAGTCGATCCACTACGGAGAGCGACAAGGCACAGGTCACGCCGCATGGCGGATGCAACCGCTCCGCCGTTCAGTGGATCCTAGACACGCGGATCTACGCGTTTGAGCCGTCGCGCGGGTCACGTAGGTCATCGCTACCAGGGCGTGGGTCCGGCTTTGGCGAGGACGCGCATCTCACAAGCCGGAAGACCCCGCTCGTGCCAAGGTGCGCCTGGGCTGTGTCCGGTGACTGGTCGGTGGTGACACCGGTACCGTCAACCGGCTGTCCGGGAAGGCTGACCCGCGGTAGGCGCGCGGAGGGGCGCGCAGATTGACGTCTCAGATCGGTTCGGCAACCGTGAGTGGTCAACGCTTGGCGCGTCTTGGCGGTGGCCGTTCCGATGACGGCGCCGATGAGCAAGCCCGCCAGGGTCAGGGGGCCGCTGGCGCGGGTCGTGGCTTGCACGACCGTCTGCAGGTACACGCCGAACGAGGGCTCATGCTGTCCGCTCAGTGCTGCGGGAATCGCGACGAGCCACAGGTCCGCAGCAAGCCCAGCCACGGTCCCGTAGCCAGCGCCGCGGGTGATCGCTACGACGGCTCGCCACAGGCATCCCGGCGTCGCCCGGCATGAGGGCGTGCTGCTGGTCGGCCACATCCACGTACTGGCCGGCGAATTGCGCCCTCGCCTTGCGATCATCACACACCCACTCACGAGTCTCGGACCTTCCTCGTCATCGATCCATGATGACCTGCCGAGCGCAAGGGGGATGCGCAACAGGAGCGGATCGTCCGCAGCCCCGTCAGCCAGACGCGTCGGATGGACGGATTGAAGGCGGCGTCTACGGAATCACCACCAAGTGTCTTGCTGAGTGGCGTCCCCGATAGTGGTGCGCCGGCCGGCCCTGACGGGCGTGGCATGGCAGCCCAGTTGCGTGCCGAACGACACGTATGGGCCGTTCGGAGGACCCCTGATCCCCCCAGCATTAGGGGCAGCCACCCCCCAGGTCAGGTGACAACATCGTCATTCACTCGCCATTTTGCTGTTAGTTAGTCCGATGGCGAGGGACGCCGGGGCGCGTCCGACGCGGAACTCACCGCGGGCCCAGCCGGGCCTGGGCGGCGTGAGCGTCGCCTGTCCTCCCGACAGCTGAACGCGTACGTGCACCTACCGTTCCTACCCGCCGTTATCCATCCCGAACCATCAGGGCACGATGCCGCCGCGAGGTCTGCGCGATCCCCGGCGGTCCAACTTCATCAGCCATACCCAGGTGCCGCGTCCGGAGGTCGTGGCCCTGGTGTCTTGCTGCCGCTGACAGGGCGTCGCCGGCAGTTACCACCTGTGCCCAACGTACGGAGCGCCGTCCAGGTGCTCCGGCGATGGGTGCTGCCTGCAGAAGGGGCGAACACCATGAATCCCATCCCACGGGCGGTCCTCGGCCGCCGCGGTGCGCGCAGGGCGCGCTCCGCCGTTGCCTTCCTCGCGTCCGCCGCCGTGGTCCTCACCGGCGTCGGCGTCTCCGCGGCCGCTCCGGCGAAGGCGGTGGTCGGCCAAGGCTTCACGGTGAGCCCCGCCGACCTCGAGTTCATCCTCAAGCAGATCAAGATTTCCGAGTACCACGCGAACAACACGACCACGACGACCGGTCCCTGCGGCGCGCTGCTCGGCTCCGGCCCGAACCAGATCGCGAGCCCGCTGCTGTCGTTCGGCCTGCGGACCGTGGACGGCTCCTGCAACAACCTCCAGTCGGGGCAGGAGACCTTCGGCGCCGCGGACCAGACGTTCCCGCGGCTCACCGAGCCGGTGTTCAGCCCGGCCGAGGACTCGAACGTCCCTGGCATCGGGCCCGTGGGCCCGCCCGGCGCGACCAGCTACGCCCAGACCTCCGGCTCTGTCGTCGACTCCGAGCCGCGGACGGTGAGCAACCTCATCGTCGACCAGACCTCGACCAACCCCGCGGCGGTCGAGGCCGCCGGCTTCCCGGTGCGCACCCAGGGCAACGAGGGCGTCGTACCGTGCACCGTCGACCCGTCGCCGGGTGACCCGAACGGGACGCCCGACGGCTGCGTGCCGGAGAACCAGACGTTGTTCATCCCGAACGTCACCACGGACGTCGGCCTGTCACCGCCGTTCAACGGGCTCTTCACGATCTTCGGCCAGTTCTTCGACCACGGCCTCGACAAGATCACGAACGGCGGCGGGGCCGGCACCGTCTTCGTCCCGCTCAAGGCCGACGACCCGCTCGTCACCCGGGGTCCCGACGGCATCGCAGGCAACGGTGACGAGGTGGACGAGAGCCTGCGGTTCATGACTCTGAGCCGCGGCAAGATCGTGCCCGGTGCGGACGGGTTCCGGAACGCGGCGAACACGGACACCCCGTTCGTCGACCAGAGCCAGACGTACACCTCGCACGCGTCCCACCAGTTCTTCCTGCGCGAGTACGACAGCACCAGCGGCACGCCGAAGGCCACCGGTCGGTTCCTCGACAAGACCGGCGACGACCACGGCCTGGCCACCTGGGCGGACATCAAGACGCAGGCGGCGACACAGCTCGGCATCGAGCTGCGAGACGTCGACGTCAACGACATTCCGATGGTCGTCACCGACCAGTACGGCAACTACATCCCGGGCCCGGCCCGGGGGATGCCGCAGTATGTGCTCGCGGACGGCGTCACGTTCGTCGAGGGCGACACGGCCAGCCCGGTCTCCACGAGCGGGTTGAAGAAGATCGGGACCGCGTTCCTCAACGACATCTCGCACAGTGCAGCACCGACGCAGGGTTCCACCGCGCTGACACCGGACAGCGACACCAACACCGGGACCAGTCTCGACCCGGTCGCCCCCGGCGAGTACGACAACGAGCTGCTCGACCAGCACGCGATCTGCGGGGATGGTCGCTGCAACGAGAACATCGCCCTGCAGGCCGTGCACCAGGTGTTCCACAACGAGCACAACCGCCTGGTCGGGGACATCGAAGCCACCCTCGCCGCCAACCCCTCGCTGCGCGACGCGTACCAGGCCGTCAACCTCACGCCAGGCAGCGACCGGACCTTCACCTACGAGGAGCGGCTCTTCCAGGCGGCGCGGTTCGTCACGGAGATGCAGTACCAGCACCTCGTCTTCGAGGAGTTCGCCCGCAAGGTGCAGCCGGCGATCAACCCGTTCGAGGCGTTCGCGTTCAACCAGACCGACGTCGACCCGGCGATCACGGCCGAGTTCGCGCACGCGGTCTACCGGTTCGGGCACTCGATGCTCACCGAGGACATCGCCCGCAAGAACCCGGACGGGTCGAACAACGACATCCCGCTGCTCGACGGCTTCCTCAACCCCGCCGAGTACTACCGAGGAGCCGGAGGCGCCCCGGTCAATGCCAAGCAGGCCGCGACGTCGATCATCATGGGGATGTCGGACCAGACCGGCAACGAGATCGACGAGTTCGTCACCAACACGCTGCGGAACAACCTGCTCGGGCTCCCGCTCGACCTCCCGGCGATCAACATGACCCGGGCCCGCAGCGAGGGCATCCCGCCGCTCAACGAGGTACGCCGCCAGATCTTCGCGGCCTCCAACGACGGCCAGCTCACGCCGTACACGAACTGGGTCGACTTCGGGCAGGCCCTCAAGCACCCCTCGTCGCTCGTGAACTTCGTGGCGGCGTACGGCACCCACCCGATCGTCACCGGCGCCACCACGCTGGCGGGCAAGCGGACCGCCGCCGAGCGGATCGTCAACGGTCTGGTCCTTCCCGGCCCGGACGGGATCCTCGCGGACGACCCGCTGACCCTGGACGTCGACGAGAGCGCGGACAACGTCAACCCGCCGGCCGACTCCGGCGAGTTCATGTTCGGCACCGACAGCTGGGCAGACGCCGGCGGCAAGACGTCCACCGGCGTCGACGACATCGACCTGTGGGTCGGTGGTCTCGCCGAGACCACCAACCCGTTCGGCGGCCTGCTCGGCACGACGTTCAACTACGTGTTCGAGAACCAGCTGACGAACCTGCAGAACGGTGACCGGTTCTACTACCTGGCCCGCACACCCGGCATGAACCTGCGCGCCCAGCTCGAGGGCAACTCGTTCGCCGAGCTCATGATGCGCAACACGGACGCGTCGACCCTCAAGGCCGACCCGTTCGCGACCGCCGACTGCAAGTTCGAGCTCGGCAACCTCACCGGAGCCGGGGTGTCCGGCAACTTCATCACCGGCCCCGGTTCGGTGAACGACGACCCGGCCTCGGAGTGCAACGAGAACCGGCTGCTGCTGCGCCAGCCCAACGGCACCATCGAGTACCGGGCACGCAACAGCGTCGACCCGTCGGGCATCAACGGGCAGGCCGTCTACAACGGCAGGCCCGGCACGTTCGTCGACCGGATCGTCGGCGGCAACGACAACGACACGTTCTGGGGCGGTGCCGGCAACGACGTCATCGACGGCGGCTCCGGGGACGACGTCGTCCTGGGCGGCGAGGGCGACGACATCATCACCGATCTCGCCGGCGCGGACGTCCCCAAGGGCGGTCCGGGCAACGACGCCATCGACGGCGGTATCGGCGACGACATCGTCATGGGTGGCGACGGCAAGGACTTCACCAACGGCGGTGCCAACCTCAACGAGCACTTCCTCGGCGCCGGTGACGACTTCGCGATCGCCGGTCAGGGCGCGGACGCGGTGTTCGGTGACAGCGGCGACGACTGGGAGGAGGGCGGCGACCAGCCGGACCTGCTCATCGGTGACAG
>NZ_MWLL01000010.1 GCF_002198675.1 Kineosporia sp. R_H_3
CCGGGCATCCCGGCGCCACCCCCGCCGGGACCCTCATCGACCTGCCCGCCGCCTACGTCGCGGACGACGTCCAGCTCGGCTACGCCTCCACCGTCCACGCCGCCCAAGGCATCACCGTCGATACCGCGCACCTGGTCACCGACGGCGCCCTCGACCCCGCCGGGATCTACGTCGCGCTCACCCGCGGCCGGACCCGGAACACCGCCCACGTTGCAGTCACCGTCGACTCCACCGACCACCCCGACCGCGGGCCCCTGCCCGAGGCCGTCAACGACCGCGGCGGCGCCACCGTCCTGACCGGCACCAGCACCCGCGCCTCCGCCCGGTCCGTGCTCGCCACCGCCTGGAACCGCCCCACCGGCAGCGCATCAGCCGTCGTCACCGCCGAGACCGACCACGCCCGCCGCACCAACGCCGCCGCGATCCTGTCCGACGTCGAGACCCACACCCGGATCGCCTGCCGCGCCCGGATGGACAACCATCTCGACGACCTCGCCGCCGACGGCGTCCTGCACCCCGAGACCCGCGCCCGCCTGGCCGTCGACCAGGCAAGCGAACACCTCTCGCGACTCCTTCGGGCCGTCGAGCAGACCGGCACCGATCCCCGCACCGTCCTGGCCGACGCACTCACCCAAGGCATCCACCCCCACACCGCCGGGGCGAGCCCCGCGGACACCCTCGGTGCCGGCGGCGCGGGTCGCATTGACCGACGAGGCCGGTCCAGCCGTGCGGAGCGCGCCGCCACCGCCCGCACGTCGCCGGATCCTGACGCGGTCGACGCCGCGACCGCGGACGCCGTCCGTGCCGCGTTCCACGACGCGCACTCGATCGCGCAGGTCCTCTCCCACCGGATCACTGCCCACAGCCTGCGCCCCAGCACCAGCACCGGGCCTGGCGCCGTGGCGCTCGAGAGCGCAGCGTCAGACGGCACCGCGTCCGAGCGCACGGGCTTCGGCCGGGCGCCGCTGGTCCCGATGCCCGAGGGGCTGCACCTCGACGACGCCGCGCGGCTGCGCGAGCTGCACGCGGCGCTCGAGGACCGTGCCGCCCAGCTCGGCGCCCAACTCGCCCAGGACCCACCCCACTGGGCCCTGCTCACCCTCGGCCCCGTCCCCACCATCCAAGCGGGCCACGCCGACGCCGACCAGCCTGATGCCGACCACGCCGCCGTCGTCGAGGCGGACCGGGCGGACTGGGAACGCCGCGCCGGGACCGCCGCCACCCACCGCGAGGCGGTCGGCTGGACCCACCCCGCGCAGGCACTACCCGGCATGCCCGGAGTCTCGGCCCCCGAACGCCGCGCGACCTACGCCGCCGCCTGGACCGCGCTCGGCTGCCCCGCCGAGCGGCTCGACGAGACCGACATGAGCGAGGGCCGGCTCCGCGCCCGCGTCACCGCCTGGCAGCGCGAGCAGCAATGGGCACCCCCGCACGCCGACGCCGCCCTCAAGGACGCCTCGCAGGCCGCCGAACGCGCCCGACAGGACGCCGCCCACGCCGACGCCGAAGGCCGCCACACCGACGCCGCCCACCTGCGCGCCGAGGCCGACGTCCGGGCCGCTCTTGCCGCCACCTACGACCAGGTCAGCCGCGCCCGCGCCGGCTGGGCCGAACGGACCCACGCCACCCGCATCAACGCCCAGAACGCGCTCGAGGAACTCGCCCGCCGCGGTATCACCATCGGCGACGAACCTGACCGCCGCACCACCCGACAGCACCTCGCCGAGACCCAGCTCGACGACACCGGACTCGACGACCGCACGGCGGCCCCAGCGCAGGCAGCCGACGACGCGCTCGAGGCCACCGGCGGCGTCGTCGACGAGGCCGACGCCCTCGACACCGTCGACGGGGCCCAGCACGTCGACGACGAGCACCGGGTCGTCACCGAGGCCGACGTCCGCGACGTCCACCCGGCCGACGAGCAGTGGAACGCGATCACCGCCCCGCCGGCCCTGGACGAGGTCGCCATCGTCGACGTCGACCCCACAGCGGCCGGTCGGCGTCCGGTCCGGGCCGGGAGGCCGGCGCTCGAGGTCATCGACCCCAACGACGCCCACGACCTCGACGCCGACAGCTTGCAGGCGTTGTGCGCCACGGCCGAGGCGGCGGCCCGGATCGCCGCCGACCAAGCCAGCCAGGACGAGGCCTACGTCGCCCGCGCCGCCGACGAAACCGCCGACGCGATCGCCGAGGCCGGCCGCCGACGCCGCGAGGCCACCGCGCACGACGCGACCGACGACAGCGACGACTGGGACCGCGCCACCACCCGCCCCGTCGACGACCTCCAGGCCACAGACACGGTCCTCGACGACGGATACGGCAACGACCCCCGTTACGAGCACCGCTACGACACCGACCGCAGGTACACCACCGACCACACCGAGTACGCCGCCGACAGCGTGGACGCTGGCGCCGACCTCGGGACTCAGCCGTGACCGGGCGACCCCGCCGACCGGTGGGCGGGCGCAGCTACCCGCGCGGTTGCGGGTACGTCAGGTCGTCGACCGCGCCGACGAGCCAACCGATCCAGGCCCGGACACCAGCTGCGAGGTCCCACGTCGGGGCCTGCGTGACCACGAGGTACTCCGCGACCGCCAGCTCGGCCCGCAGCGCGTCGTCGGTCACGGTCGAGTCGATCCCGGTCAGCGGCCGGTGCCCGGCCAGCCCGACCGTCCACCGCGCAGCGAAGAACACCCCCAACGTGTACCGGGCAGGCACGTCGAGCCCGTCGAGGTCAGCACCTCCCGGGACCGAAGCCGTGATCGCCGCAACCCGCTCCTGCACGTCGTCCCACGCGGTCGCGATCAAGGCGACCGGCGGTGCCCAACGCTGGCCCATGCGCGCGTCGAACCGCGCCTCCGCCCCGGTCCGCGGAAGTGCCCCCAGGGGCCCACCCGTACTCGCTGCTGCACCAGATACACCCATGGCGCCCCTCCTCAAGGGGACCGAGTACGCGGACCCCGTCACAGTACTTTCATCCACCGACATCCCAACAGCGCCAGCAATTTTGACGCGTACGCGTCAAGCCGAACATGCCTGCCGTTGGGATGTCGTGACACGACATGGAGCACTCACTGATGACCACCGACAGCACTGGCCGCGTTCAGCCCCAGGAGCACCTGACGATCCCCGAGGTCTGCGCCGAGCTGAAGATCAGTCGCTCGACGTTCTACTACTGGCGCCAGACCGGCAAGGCCCCGCGGTGCGTGGTCCTGCCCAACCGCGAGGTCCGGATCACCCGCACCGACCTCAACGTCTGGCTGACCGCCCACACCGAGGTCGCCTGAGATGGGACGCCGATCGGCTTTGGGACGGGCGGGGACCCGGGGAACCGCGCCCGAGGTCACCTATGACGTCAGGATCTGGAAGGCCAGAAAGGTCACCGGGGCGCGCGGACCGGCCTACCAGGTGCGGTGGGGGCTCGCGAACCGTCAGCGAAGTCAGACCTTTCGCACGAGCGCGCTCGCAGAGAGCTTCCGCGCCGAACTACGAGCCGCCGCGAATCGTGGCGAGGGCTTCGACGTCGAGACCGGACTCCCGCTGTCGATGCTGCCGGCCCGGTCCTCGGTCACGTGGTGGGAGTTCGCGCTGCTGTACGTGGACATGAAATGGCCGTCCTTGGCGCCGATCTCACGACGCTCCATGGCCGAGGCGCTGGTCACCGCGACCATGGCTCTGCTCGACGACGCCAAGAAACGGCCGCGGGATTCGGATCTTCGCGCAGCCATGACTGCCTGGGCCTTCAACTCCAAGGCGCGAGCTGCAGGGCCGCCTCCTGCGCACCTGGCGGCTTCGATCGCTTGGTTGCAGGGACACACCGTGCCGCTGGAGTCGTTGGGCAAGGCCATCAACGCTCGAGCTCTCCTGGAGGCGCTTACGCGAAAGCTCGACGGCACGCTTGCAGCGCCGACCACGGTTGCCCGGAAGCGGGCGCTGATCCACAACGCTTTCGAGTTCGCAGTCGAGCAGGAGGTGTTCCCTGCGAACCCCATCGCGCGCGTGCGCTGGAAGGCGCCCAAGGTGCGTGACAGCTTCGACCCCCGAACCGTCATCAGCCCCCATCAGGCGCGCGCGCTCTTGGACGCTGTCGGGAACCTCGACGTCGCTGCATACCGTGAGGGAGTTCAGTCCGAGGCGGCAGTGACACGGCCCGGCGGAGCGCGCCTGCCCGCGCGGGGTGCCAGCGCTGGTTCTGCCCGTTTGAGTCGCATCGTCGGCCTGGACGTTCGCGGCCGTCACCTCGTGGCCTTCTTCGCCTGCATGTACTACTCGGCGTTGCGACCGAGTGAAGCGATTGCCCTTGCTGTCAATGACCTCGACCTTCCGTCGCCAGCTGATCCCGGCGACGGGTGGGGTCAACTTCTGCTCTCCGGCGGCAACCCAGAGATCGCGGGCACGTGGACGGACTCCGGTAAGCGTTCACCGCGACAGCTGAAGCATCGCGCTCGGGACACCGTTCGGGCGGTGCCAGCGCCGCCACCCTTGGTCGCGCACCTCCGAGCCCATGTCGCGGAGTACGGCACCACCGCAGATGGTCGCCTGTTCCGTGGCGCCTACGGTGCCCCGGTCTCCACGGAGTCCTACAGTCAGGTGTGGCAGGCAGCGCGCCGTCAGGTACTCACGCCTGCTGAGTGCGCCAGCCCACTTGCTCGGCGACCCTACGATCTGCGGCACACTGCAGTCTCGACCTGGCTCGCCGCCGGCGTTGACTCAACGCAGGTTGCTTCGTGGGCCGGCCACTCGGTCGCCGTCCTCCATCGCGTCTACGCGCACACCTTGGCCGGCCGCGATGATGTCGCGAGAGCCCGAATCGCGGCCGTTCTCGAACCGAGCAACGTCGGCAACTGATTGGTGAGGCTCACAATCGTCGGGGCGACCCCTGGCAGTGCTTGGACCGTTGTCATGACCACGTAGGCGCTGCGCCCGGCGCACGGACACCTACCGGCACTGGTCGTCTACTGCCTCGAAGCCCACGCTAGTTCGGGAGTCTGCGCAAGATCCTGGCCGTAGCCGGCGCGTCGGTCGCACCGGGTGGCCTGGACACGCGCAGGGGCAGCCGGGGGTCGTGCAGGTCGGGGCGAGGGCGGTGGGACAGCCATACGCCGCCGGTGGCGATGTCGAGCAGGACCATCCGTGACCCGGTCCCGCCGACGTGCCAGGCGACGGCTTCCAGGCCGGCGCGGGTCATGTGCAGGCGCACCGCCGCGAGGTTGTCGCCGGGGATGTCGAGTCCCCGTACTGCGACCTGGGTCTGGCGGCCCCCGCCGAACACCTTGATCTCCCAGCCTGGAAGGTGCCGGTCGAGGCGGCCGGCCCAGGACAGCAGGCGGGGGACCGCCTGGTCGGCGAACCATCCGTCCGGCCGGTCGACGGCTGCGAGGGTGCTGCCGCGGTGTGCGTTGACGACGTGGCACATGCCCCCGACCCTCAGGTGCGGGTGCCAGATCGTCAACGAGACGCAGGACCCCAGGAGTGTGCGTAGCCGTCCCGGGGCGGCCCTGTGCTCGACGTGGCCGACGGGGACGGTGCAGTCGCGCGGCGCAGCGGCCCCCGCGGGCAGACGCCTGCCGGCTGATGCCGTGGTGATCGTGAGCTCCGGATCACGCGTGGCTGCGGGCAGAAACGTCCCGCGTGCGAACTCGCTCTGACTGCCGCCTCGAGGTCTGCAGGTTTGCCCCGGGCTGGGCCTCAGCGAGCGCGGCAGGGCGGGCCCTCTGCGACGTGAGCCAGACCAACGTGCCCGTCGTACTGGTGGCTGCAGCAAGCAGCCACGAGACGACCTTAACCCAGCGAGCGCGTTCGCCTGACGCCGCAGCATCCAATGCGGCGAGCACTAGCGTCGCTGTGTCCCGCAGCACCGGGTAGGCAGCGTCGAGGTCGCCGCGAAGTTGCTTCCCGGGTGCCAGTGAGGCGTCCTGGGCGGTTGCACGGTAGGCGGCGTCGGCGAACTGGGCGGCCAGCAAGCCCAGTTGGGTGGAGGCGGGCGATGCGTCGCCGCTCGAGTTGACGTCGGACGCCTCGGCGCCCCGAAGCGTGTCGGGGGCGGGTCCGGTGACGTCGGATGGGCCGCCCACCGCTGCGGGCAGCGGCTGGTGGTTGGTCCAGTCGCCGGCCTGGATCTGAATGAGAAGGGCGGATCGTGCGAGCTGCAGGCGGAGCGCGGCGAGTGTGGTCGGGTTCGTCCGTGGGTCGGCGATCTGGCCGACGAGCGCCTCGACTCGTCCGGCTTCGGCCAACGTCCGCGAAACGTCCCAGGCGTGCGCTGCCAACTCCTGCTGGGTGTTGACCGAGTGAACGGAGGCGATTCCCGCGCCGGCAGTTGCCCCGACCAGAACGCATGCGGCCACGGTACGGGCGACGGCCATCAGCCACGGCAAGCGAGGCTGCCTGCTCACGGTCACCTCTCACGGTCATGTCTCGGCTCTTGCCGACGGGTGGACCTCTGCCGGTTATCGGCACCGGAGCCGCGTACCTGCAGGGTGAACGATGCGGCTTGCTGATCTCCGACGGTCTCCAGGTGTCGGTATGGGCACCCGACATCGGCTACCGGTCGTAGCCGGGCCGCGCCCTGGGCGGGCTCCCGGCCGCCACGGGGGGCGTACGGCCGAGAGCTCGGTCAGAGGCGATGCGTCTCAAAGGCGTCTACGCGGAGCTTGTGGGTGCGCCAAAGTCAGCCCCGGACATGACCCATTCGTCACTATCCCGGCCCCGTGACCCGGCGTCGGCTTAGCGTGCGACGCCTACAGCACACCCGATGCCGCCGCAGACGGCAGCTCCATGTCGCACAGTGTCGGCGGCAAGAGTGATCGCGATTGGGAGGCAGCATGCCTGATCACGCCCGCGCCAGGTTCGTCGCTCTGGCTGTCCCCGGCGGTGCGGGCTCGACCACCCGGCTGAGCGTCGTCTGCGGAGATGAGACCGGCGAGTGCGACCTGTGCCCCTCCTTTGCGACGGACCTGATCGGTGAGCAGGAAGCTGACGCCGCGTTGGCCGCGCACGGGTGGGTACGGACCGGCCCGTGGTGGCTGGTCCACAATGGAGCCGCCGCGTTCGTTCTGCCCCGACGGGGCCGAAAGGCGCACCCGCCGCAGGGGATCGGCGAGGCCGACCGGCTGGTTGACCCTGAGGCGCGATGAGGCCGCTCGGTCCCGCGGCGGCAGTGACGTTGACATGCAGGCGTGGCAAGATGTCTCCGTCTCGCACGCGCATACCCCCCGTGAGCGCGTGCGGGACCTATAGGTCGAGCGAGGATCCCCGGCCGACAGGTGGCCTTGGGTAGCCCAGATCAATGCCGCGGCAGCGGACATGTCACCCGTTCGGGGGGTCTGGCCATCACGGGGCTGGATCTACAGTGGCGGCACGTCCGGCCCGTTCCGCCGCCGACCTGAGTGCCCAGGCTCAGGGTGGATCGACCGTTCGGATGCCTGCGAGGCCGTCCAGGCACGAAGTACTTTGTGATCAAGCCCGCGGATCGTCAGTCCCTGGCTCGGGCCGCGCCCGCGTTCCGAGTCCATGCGACCGGGGGTCATCGCCCGGCCAGGTCCACCCCTCGGCGGCCGGGCAAGGGACGGTGCCGGGCCCGAGTCACCCCCGCCGGGATCCTCGGGTCCGGCCCGTTCCCGCGGGAGCGCTCGACGCGGTCGTGGCCCCGACCGGTCCGCGGTGCAGGACCGGCCCGGCGCAGACGGGTGGAGCTACGACAGGTGCTGGGTCAACCGACATCGAGCGTTCGAACCCGTCGAAGTGGTTGGCCGCAGCCCTCCCTACCGACGGTGTGCCAGTCGCCAGGCGGCGGGCAACGCGCAGGCCGCCAGCGCGAGCTTGACGGCATCTCCCACAAGGAACGGCAGCAGTCCCTTCGCGAGGGTCTGCTCGAGCGTCAGCCCAGCGCTCCACGCCAGCCACGGCAACCCGACGGCATAGATCACAACGTTCGCCGCAGCCATCTGCACCACACTTGTGCCCAGCCGCCGGTCCCAGGCCCGCCCGGTCAGCCAGCCCAGCAGACCCACTGCCAGCAGCATGCCGACCAGGTAACCTGCCGACGGCGCGTGGAGCATCTGCTCACCGGTCCGCGAGCGACCGGTCGCCGGGTCCGGGCTGAACACCGCGGCCCCCGCCAGCCCGACACCCAAGTACCCGAGCATCGTGACCAGCCCACGACGCCACCCGTACCCCGCCCCCAGCAGCAGCACCGCGAACGTCTGCCCGGTGATCGGAACCGGGGTGAACGGCAAGGGGTGAACCGTCCCCGGTTCAGTGACTGGTGAGTTCTCCCGTCCGCGGTTGCGGCTGGGGGTTCATTGACGGGTCGTTCT
>NZ_MWLL01000100.1 GCF_002198675.1 Kineosporia sp. R_H_3
CGCCCGACGTGCCGGCCACCCCCCACGGAGGCATGAGTTGACCGCTCCCGCAGAGGTCGCGTTCACCCGCGACGGCAAGCTGGCCGCCGAGGTCGTCCCCGACCAGGTCCTCCCGAAGGTCCTCACGACCTTCGGTCTCATCGCGATCTACGTCTTCATCATCTACTTCATCACCGGGTCGTCGATCATCAGCTCGGCGGGCTGGACCTCGATGCCCATGTGGGTGCTGGGTTTCGTCGTGTTCCTCGTCCCGGCCGGGATGGCCGTCATGGAGCTCGGCAACCTCTGGCCGGCGCAGGGCGGTGTCTACGTCTGGGCCTACCGCACGATGAACGAGCCGCTCGCGTTCTTCGGCGGCTTCCTGTCGTGGATCCCCGTCATCCTCAACGGCGCGACGACACCGGCGGCGATCGTCGCCTTCCTCGCGCTCGCCTTCGGCGCGGAGATCGGCCTGACGACGAGCATCCTGCTCCAGCTGCTCATCCTCTGGCTCGCGGTCGGACTCGCGCTGCGCAAGCTCACCGTGACCCAGAAGGTGATGTACACCGTCTTCGGCGTCTACGCGGCCATCTGCCTGGCCGTCTTCTTCGTGGGCATCGCCAACGCCGCGACCGACGGGTCGGCCGTGCCGCTCGTCGCCAAGGACCTCTACACGGTCGACTTCGCCAACTACGGCTGGGTCTTCGGCCTCGTGCTGCTCTACCTGCTCGGCGTCGAGACACCGTTCAACATGGGCGCCGAGTTCCTCTCCGTGCGGCGCAGCGCGGTGAAGATGGTCGCGCTCGGCTCGATCGTCCTCGCCGTGGGCTACGTCATCACGACGGCCGGCATCCTCATGTCGACGCCGCTGGAGAAGATCGACCCGGTCACCGGCGTCATCGGCTCCCTCGACACGGCCGGCATCCCCGGCCTCATGCCGCTGGCGGCCGTCGCCCTCGCCGTCGTCATGGTCATCGCCCTGACGACGTACCAGTCGGCGTACGCCCGGCTCATCTTCGTCTCGGGCATCGAGCGGCACCTGCCGCGGCTGTTCACCCACCTCAACCCGCGCACCCGCAACCCGGTGACGGCAGTGCTCGTCCAGGGCGTCATCTCCTCGACGATGATCGTCGTCCTGTACTCCCAGTCCAGCCTCGCGACGACGTTCCTCTACCTGCAGGGCGCGCTGACGATCGTCTGGCTGGCGAGCGGCTACTTCTTCTTCGTGCCGCTCGCGATCGCCCGTTGGAAGTACGCCGACCGGTACGCGTCCGAGGACTTCTGGCGGATCCCCGGCGGCAAGCCCGCCGCCGTGCTCACGAGCGTCGTCGGATCGCTCGCGACGACGGCCGGCATCTACTACACCTACACGCTCCCGTTCAGCGCGGACATCCCGCAGAGCGACTGGATGACGTGGGTCGGCGCGACCATCGCCATCACCGTCGCCGCCGCGGGCCTGGTCTACGTGTTCGGTCGGCGTTCGGCGGGCAAGCTCACGCAGGAGGACTCGCTCGCCCACCTGGCCGTCCTGGAGATCCCCGAGCAGAAGCCCGCGCCGACCACCACGCCGTCCGCCTGAGCCGGCGCCCACCCGTGGACCGTCGCGACCCCCGTCAGGAGAACGCATCCCATGACCACTGAGCTGTCCGTCCCCCAGGTCACCGGCCGCGGCACGGCGGGCCCGCACCCGCTCGACCCGTTGAGCGCCGACGAGATCACCACCGTCCGCGACCTGCTCGTCGCGGCCGGCGAGGTCGGCGAGCAGACCCGCTTCGTCATGACGACCCTCGCCGAGCCGGCCAAGCCCGAAGGGCTCGTCTTCGACCCCGCGGCCCCGCCCGACCGGGTCGCCAAGGCGATCCTCTACGACCGCGCGACGAGCACGCTCAAGGAGGCGTACGTCGACCTCACCCTCGACGCGGTCGCAGGGGTCGAGGTCGTCGAGGGCAAGTTCCCGTCGTACATCATGGAGGAGATGTTCTCCGTCGAGGAGATCGTCCGTGCGGACGCCCGCTGGCAGGACGCCATGCGGGCCCGCGGGGTCGAGGACTTCTCGCTCGTCATGATCGACCCCTGGCCGTCCGGCTACACCGGCCCCGAGGACGACCCGCGCACCGGGCGGCGGTACTGCCGGCCGCTGACGTTCGTCCGCAGCGCCCCGGGCGAGCACGGCTACGCGCGGCCCGTCGAGGGGCTCATCTGCACCGTCGACCTCGACGCGATGACGGTCGTCGAGGTCGCCGACCACGGTGTCGTCCCGCTGCCCCGGCACCCGGGCAACTACGACCCCGAGCGGATGCTCGACCCGATGAACCGGCCCGCGTTCGGCGGCCTGCGCACCGACCTCAAGCCGATCTCCATCACCCAGCCCGAGGGGCCGAGCTTCACGGTCGACGGCTGGTCGGTGGCCTGGCAGAAGTGGAACCTCCGCGTCGGGTTCACCCCGCGCGAGGGCCTCGTCCTGCACCAGCTCACCTACGACGACAAGGGCCGCACCCGGCCCGTCGTCTACCGGGCGTCGCTGTCGGAGATGGTCGTGCCGTACGGGGACATGGCCCCGACGCACTGGAACAAGAACGTGTTCGACGAGGGCGAGGTCGGGATGGGCTTCTCGGCCAACTCCCTCACCCTCGGCTGCGACTGCCTCGGGCACATCCACTACTTCGACGCCGTCGTGAACAACAGCGACGGCGCCCCGCTGGAGATCCCGAACGCGATCTGCATGCACGAGGAGGACTTCGGGATCGCCTGGAAGCACACGGACTTCCGCACCGGCGAGGTCGAGGTCCGGCGTTCCCGGCGGCTCGTCATCTCGAGCATCGCGACCGTCGGCAACTACGAGTACGGGTTCTTCTGGTACCTCTACACCGACGCGACGATCGAGTTCGAGGTCAAGCTGACAGGCGTCCTCACGACCGGGGCGATCGAGCCGGGCACCCAGCCGCGGCACGGCGTCGTCGTCGCGCCGGGGCTGTACGGCCCCAACCACCAGCACTTCTTCAACGTGCGTCTCGACATGACCGTCGACGGCGTGCGCAACAGCGTCTACGAGATCGACTCGGTGCCCGACGAGCCCGGTGGCGAGTTCAACCCGCGGCACAACACGTGGGTGGCCCGGCCGACGCTGCTCGAGACCGAGAAGGGCGGCGCGCGCAACGTCTCGTGGGAGACGGCCCGGTACTGGAAGATCGCCAACCGCGGCGTCGTCAACGAGCTCGGCCAGGAGGTCGCCTGGAAGCTCATGCCCGGTCTCACCGCACCGCCGATGTTCCAGCCGGGCTCGGCGATCTACGACCGCGCGCGGTTCTGCCAGCACGAGGTGTGGGTCACCAGGTACGACCCGTCCGAGCTCTACGCCGCGGGCGACTACCCCTACCAGTCGCCCGAGGTCGAGGGCCTGCCGAAGTACGTCGAGGACGACGCCTCGATCGTCGACGAGGACCTCGTCGTCTGGTACACCGTCGGGGCGCACCACATCGTCCGCCCCGAGGACTGGCCGGTCATGCCCGTGACCTACGCGAGCTTCCACCTCAAGCCGGTCGGGTTCTTCGACGGCAACCCCGCGCTCGACCTGCCGCGCTCCGAACCGATGGGCCACGGGGACGACGCCTGCCACTGCTGACCCCCGGCCGCCCGACCACCGGCGCGCACGCCCCGTTCTGCGGGGCGTGCGCGCCGTTCGTGCGTGGGCCGGATCCGGCGCGTCGGGTGCGCGGGGTTGACGTGGGAGCGCCGATACTCCATGGTTAACCATATGGTTCACCAACAGTTCGCGGCGCTCGGCGACCCGACCCGGTTGGCCATCGTCGAACGGCTCGCCCGCGGGCCGGCATCGGCCGGTGACCTCGCGGCGCCGACGACGATGTCGCTGCCCGCCGTCCTCAAGCACGTCCGTGTGCTCGAGGACGCGGGCCTCGTGACGAGCATCAAGCGCGGCCGGGTGCGCGAGTGCCGGCTGCGCGACGACGCGCTCGTCGCCGTGGCCACGTGGACCGCGCAGCAGCAGGCGCTCTGGTCGACCAGGCTCGACGCGCTCGGCACCCTTCTGGAGGACATGTGACCGCCACCCCGCTCCTGTCGTTCGACCTCGACCGCACCTACCCCGCGCCGCGCGAGAACGTCTGGGCCGCCTTCACCCGCGCGGACCTGCTGCAGCGATGGGCCTGCCCCGACCCCGAGTGGCGGGTGGCGACCTGCGAGGTCGACGCCCGGGCGGGCGGTGGCTACCGGCTGCTGTTCGGCCCCCGCCCGGCCGGTGACGCCTACCGTGAGACGGCGACGTTCGCGGTGTTCGAGCCCGTGGAGCGGCTCGTGCTCGACGTGCTCACCGAGGGCGAGGACATGGCCGAGCGTTCCCGGTGCACGGTGCTCCTGCTGCCCGTCGAGGGCGGGACCCGGCTCGAGCTGACGGTGGAGGGCCTGTCGGACGCCGAGGCGGCCGAGCACCTGCGCGTGGGCTGGACGTGGTGCCTGGAGGGCATCGCCGAGCAGCTCGCCTCAGGGGCCGGGGAGTCCCGGTGACCTCGACCACGGCAGACGTCGCCCACCGCCGCGACGTCGGCGCCGGGCGGGCGCTGGGGGCCGGCGCCGCCGCGGCCGTCGTGGCTGCGGTCGCGAACGTCGCGGTCTCGGCGGTCGCCCGCGGCCCGCTCGGCGCGGGCGACGGGTTCGTCCCGCTGACGCCGGGCCCTGTCGTCCTGTGGACGACGGTCGGCACGGTCGTCGGAGCCGTCGGGTGGCGTCTCGTCGTCACCCGGACCGCCCGCGCCCGCGCCGTGCTCGCCGTCCTCGTCCCGGCGGTGCTGGTCCTCTCGCTCGTCCCGGACGTCGCGCTCCTCGTCACGGGTTCGACGCCCGGGCAGACCACCACGGGCGTGGTGGCCCTCATGGTCATGCACGTCCTCACCGCGGCGATCGCCGTGACCGTCTACCGCAGGGTGATGCCCGCCGGCTGACGCGGCCGTCGGGTCAGGCCGGGCGTGCGCGCTCCCACGCCCGCTGCAGCGACGCCCGGCCCGCAGCGGTCGGGGTGCCGTGCAGGCGCACCCGGGACAGGCCCGCGTCGGGGAAGACGTCCAGCCGCAGCCATGCCACGTCGGAGCGGTTGCGCGGCAACGGGTCCAGCACGAACCGGTGCCTGGTGTCGGGCTGCAGGGCGGTCATCGGCAGCAGCGGGAACCAGACGTCGTCGTCCGCCGCGGGGGCCGTGCCGTCGGGGACGTCGCCGGACGCCGCGCCGTGCACGGCGACGTGGCTGCTCGCGTTGTAGACGTAGTAGGACGTGTCGACCTCGAGCACCCGCGGGGTCGCCGCCGCGACGAGCCGGACGACGGCCCAGTCGTGCCCGTCGTCCCGGCGACGGCGGGCCTCCCAGCCCTCGCCCATCGTCCGCGGCAGGTCGGGGCGGGTGAGCACCTCCGGGCGGGTGTAGAACGCGTCGCTCCACGACGTGACGAGACCGCCGAGGCCCTGTGCCAGCAGGTCGACCGGCCCCTCGTCGAACCACGACGGGTCCGGGACGGGGGTGCCGAGGACCCGGAGCCGGGCGATCCCGCCGTCCGGCTCCTGCCGCAGCCGCACGTGGGTCCAGCGGGTCCCGGCCGCGGGACCGTCGACGTCGTGGGTCGCCGTGCCGGACGACGCGAGCGGGGTGAGCGGCACGAGCGGGTGCCAGGTCGTCGACGCGTCGAGCAGGTCCGCCGGAGCCGGGTGGCCGGCGACCGCACAGGCGTCGACGGCGTACCGGGCGGGGAAGTTGCCGGTGAACCCGCGGGTGTCGACGACGACCCGGCGGACGAGGCCCGGCGCACCGAGCCGGACGAGCGCCCAGTCGTGGCCGGGGGTGCGCCGCCGCCGGGTCTCCCAGCCGTCGACGATCTCGCCGACGAGCGAGAACCGGCCGGTCGTCGTGTCCGGGTCGCCGTCGACGACGAGGCTCTCCTTGGCGCCGAAGGCGTCGTCGCTCGCGGCGACGACCCCGGCACCGAGCACTCGCGAGGCGAGGTTGACGAGCTCGGCGGTCACTCGGCGCCGCCCCGCAGGTGCGCCGAGACCGGCCACCCGACAGTGGGTTTGCTGTCCGGCCGGGCGTAGGTGCACACCTTGCTCGTCGACAGGCCGAGCCCGACGAGCGACTCCGCGAGCCGGACGGCTGCCCCCACGCCGTCGACGACGGGGACGCCGAGCGCGTCGCGGACGGCGTCCTCGAGACCGGCCATCCCGCCGCAGCCCAGGCAGACCACCTCGGCACGGTCCTGCTCGACCGCCAGCCGGGCCTGCTCGACGACGGCCCGGACCGCCGCGTCCGGGTCGCGCTCGACGTCCGTCGTCGACATCCCTGTCGCCCGCACGCCCGAGCAGCGGTCCCGCAGGCCGGCGGTCGACAGCCGGTCCTCGATCGCGGCGATCGAGCGGGCCAGCGTCGTCACCACGGTGTACGAGCGGCCGAGCATCATCGCGACGTGGGCGCTCGCCTCCGCCATGTCGACGACCGGGACGTCGAGCAGCTCCATGAGCCCCTCCCGGCCGTGCTCCCCGAAGCCGGCCATGACGACGGCGTCGAACGGGTCGGGGTAGGTCGTCACGCGGTCCATGACGGCGACGGCGGAGAGCAGGCTCTCGAAGGCGGAGTCGATGCCGTCGACACCGTAACCCGCTGTGAGGCCGACGATCTCGGTGCCGGGCGAGGCGTAGCCGCGGGCGGCGCGGGCGACCGCGTCGGTCATCGACGTGGTGGTGTTCGGGTTGACGACGAGGATGCGCACGGATCCCTCCGGGTCGGGTGACGGTCTGCGGACCGGGGTGCTCGGGCGGTCGGCGCCGCCGGGTCAGCCGGGGCGCAGCAGCAGCCGCCCCCGCGGCGGTCCGCCACCGGCCGGTGCCCCGCGCAGCCAGGTCTCCCGGACGACGCCGTGCAGCGTGCGTCCGGTGTAGGGGGTGCGGCGCTGCCGCTGGTGCAGCGCACCGGGGTCGACGAGGAACGTCGCGTCCGGGTCGAGGACGACGACGTCGGCGTCCCGGCCGACCTCGATCGCGCCCTTGCTGCGCCCCAGGCCCGCGAGGCGGGCCGGTGCCGCGGACATCCACGCGGCGACGGCCGTGAGGCCGAGGCGCCGCCGGCGGGCCGCCGTCCAGACGACGGGCAGGGAGAGCTCGACGGACGCGATGCCGGGGGGCGCGGACGCGAAGTCGCCGGGCGCTCCGGGGTCGCGGTGCTCGGGCAGCCCGGTCGGCGAGTGGTCCGAGACGACCATGTCGAGCGTGCCATCGAGGAGGGCCTGCCACAGTGCACCGGCGTTCGCCCGGTCGCGCAGCGGCGGCCCGACGGCGTACTCGACGGCACCGTCGGGCACGTCCTCCGCGGCCAGGCACAGCAGGTGCGGGCACGTCTCCCCGCTCACCGGGAGGCCGGCCGCGCGGGCGGCCCGAAGCCGCTGCGCGCCACCGGCGGTCGAGACGTGGACGACGTGCAGCCGGCAGCCGGACCGGACCGCCGCCCCGACGACGGCGTCGACGGCGGCGGCCTCCCGCTCGGCCGGGTGCGCGTCGAGGTGGTCGGCGTATCGGGTCACCGGGCCGGGCTGCGCGCGGCCCGGCGCCGGCCCGACGTCCGGGTGCTCGGCGTGCACGAGCAGCGGCAGCCCGAGCCGGGCGACGTCGTCGGCGGCCGCCGCGAGGTCGGCGACCGGCAGCGGCGGGAAGTCCGGTGCACCCGGGTCGGTGAGGAACGTCTTGAGGCCGAGCACCCCGGCCGCGGCGAGCTCCGCGAGCCGGTCACGGTTGAGCGGGGTCAGACCGCCCCAGAAGCCGACGTCGACGTGGCAGCGGCCCCGGGCGGCGTCGGTCTTCGCCGCGAACGACGCCGCGTCGACCGTCGCCGGGCAGGAGTCGACCGGCATGTCGACGATCGTCGTGACGCCGCCCGCCGCCGCGGCCCGGGTGCCGGTGTCGAAACCCTCCCAGGGCGTCCCCGGGTCCTGCAGGTGGACGTGGGTGTCGACGACGCCGGGCAGCAGCGCGACGTCCGCGTCGTACGAGACGACCGTCCGCGCGGGCAGGTCCGCGTCGAACGGCCCGATGACGACGATCCGGCCGTCGAGCACGCCGACGGACACCGCCCGCTCGCCCTGCGGCGTGACGACGCGGCGCCCGCGCAGGACGAGGTCGAGCGGCACCGGCCGGTCAGCCCGGGAAGCGGGCGGCGAGCTCGTCGGTGAGCGCCGGCCAGACGTGCGGGTCGTGCCCCGGCACGAGCCGGAACCCCTTGTCGGCGGCGATCCGCTTGAGCCGGCGGATCGGTTCGACGGTCTCCTCGGGCTCGACGTCGATGAAGCCTCCGATCGCGAGCTCGTGCTCGAAGTTCTCGGTGAGGTCACCGGCGTCGAAGGCGAAGACGAAGCCCCCGCCCCCGACGGACGCGTCCAGCTCCACGACGAAGCTCTGGTGGCCCTTCGTGTGGCCGGGCGTGGAGACGGCGGTGACGCCGGTCGCGATCTCGACGTCGCCGTCCGCGAGCCGCCAGTCGATGCGCGGGTCGTCGAAGTCGACGCGGTAGATCGCGTTCTGCTCGACGTCCGGGCGGCCGGACAGGCCGTACTCGAGCTCGGTGCGCTGGGCGTGCACGGGCACCTTGCCGGCGAACAGCTTGAGGCCGCCGGCGTGGTCGAGATGGAGGTGGCTCACGGCCACCGCGGTGATCCCGTCGAACGGGATGCCGGCCTTGTCGAGTGCTTCCTCGATCGGCTCACCGGGCCCGGGCAGGACGGCCCGGTAGCCCTCGCGGTCGTGGTAGCGCGCGTGCAGGTACGGGTCGCGGATCAGGGCGGTGTTGAAGCCGGTGTCGAGGAGCAGCCAGCCGGCGTCGGTGTCCAGGAGGATCCCCGGCACCGGCTCCCGCAGCGTGATGTCGGACGGCGCCCCGTGCACCGAGATCGACTTGGGCAGCTCCTCCCAGCCGAGGGTGAGCAGGACGACGCGGCGGACTCCGGACACGGGCGCTCCTCGGGACGATGACGGGACGGGTCCTGCCGGACCCGGCGCACCAGCATGGCGCGCCGGGCCCGGCAGGGCGGTGGTCGACCTGTCAGGTGACAGGTCAGCCGACGGACAGCTTGGCAACGAGCAGCGCCGTCGGGGCCGTGACGACGTGCGCCTCCTCGACACCCTCGAGCCAGGGCTGCGCGACGACGAAGTCGTCCTGGTCGACGAGGTTGTAGAAGCAGCCCGTGCCGAGCGCCCCGAGGCCGGCCTCGTTGTAGGCAGCGGCGTCGCCGGTCGCGAGGCCCTTGGCGAGCGCCGCGGTGACGGCCGGGTCGGAGCAGTGCAGGTAGTTCAGCCCTGCGTCCGGGTCCCAGGAGATGTGGCCCCACGTGTAGGCGGCCGCGGCGTCCGGCCACCCGCCGGTGACGAGCACGTCGGGGGCGCCCTTGACGTCGGAGACCCAGCCGAAGATCTGCGACGTCGGGTAGGCCTGCACCTTCGCCGTGAGGCCCAGCGCGGTGACCTGGGCGGCGACGAGGTTGGCGACGAGCTGGTTGTCCGGGGACGACGAGTCGTGGCCGACGGTGATCGTCTTGGCGTCCGCGGGCAGCGACGGCGCGAGCGCCTTGAGCACGCTGGTGTCGTACACGATGTTCTGCTCGGCGCCGCCGGTGTCGGTCATGTTCGGCGGGTAGATCGACCCCGCGACCTTGCCGCGGCCGACGAACGCCTGCTTGAAGATCGTCTCCCGGTCGACGGCCTTCTGGAGCGCGACGCGGTTGGCCTTCTCCTTGCCGAACGGGGTGTTCGGGTTGATGTACATGTACGACGACTGGAGCGTCGGCAGCGAGTACGTCTTGATGTTCTTGTTCGCGATGTACGACGCGACCGCGCTCGTCGGCAGGTCGTGCGTGATCGCCGCGAGCTCCCCCTTGCCGAACTGGAGCTGCTGGCTCGACGAGTCCGTGACGACGGGGATCTCGACGGACTGGAAGTACGGCTTGTCGCCCCAGTACTTGTCGAAGGCCTTCATCGCGTACTTCGAGCCGACCGACGCCTCGGTGAGCGTGTAGGGGCCGGTGCCGAGGTCGTGGGTCTGCAGGTAGGTCGCCGCGTTGTCGTCGCCCGCGTTGGCCTTCAGCCCGGTCGGGCTCATCATCCGCGGGCCGTACGGCGACGCGAGGAAGTCCAGGAAGATCGTCGACGGCGCCTTGAGGGTGATCGTCACCGCGTAGTCGCCCTTCGTCTCGACGGAGGCGACGTCGGTGACCATGTACGCGGGGCCCTGGTTCACGGCGAGTCGCCGGTCGAACGAGGCCTTGACGGCGTCGCTCTTGAGCTCGGTCCCGTCGTGGAACAGGACGCCCTTGCGGAGCACGAAGTCGTAGGTCTTGTTGTCCTTCGAGACCTTCCAGCTCTCGGCGAGGAGCGGCTCGATCGTCGGGGTCGCCGTCCCGCTCTTGTACTGCAGGAGGCCCTCGTACATGTTCATCGTCAGGAGCAGGCCCTGGCCGGCGTAGTAGATGTCCGGGTCCGGCGGCTGGCCCGGGTCCTGGAGGAAGCTCAGGCGCAGCACCTTGTCGGTGGGCGCGCTGACGGTCGCGGACGGGCCGGCGGCGGTGCTGCCGCTCCCGCCGCACGCGGCGAGCGAGAGGGTCCCGACGGTGGCGGCGGCGAGGGCCGCGAGGGCCTTGCGCCGGCTCCACGGCCGGGAGGGGGAGGGCGTGGACACGGGGCTGCTCCTTCTGCCCCTCGCGGGGCGGGCCACACCGGCTGGGCCGGGTCGGGTGGTCTGACGGGTGGTCTTGGCAGGTGGAGCGGGTCCTACGAGCGGACCTGGACCGGCACAGCGCCGGCCGCGGTGGCGCGCCGTTGCGCCCCGAGGTCGTTGAAGGCGGCGACGATCTCGTCGGTCCGCCGGCGGGCCCCGGCCTGGAGGTACTCCATGGCGGCCAGGGAGGCGTCGTGCGCCGGCCGCGAGGAGCCGCCGACGGCGTCCTCGACGACGCGCACGTAGAAGTCGCGCTGGTGCGCGTCGGCGAACGTGTAGTGCACGCAGACGTCGGTGAGGCCGCCCATGAGCACGAGCGTGTCCGCCCGGTAGCCGCGCAGGACGATGTCGAGCTCGGTCCCGATGAAGCAGGAGTACCGGCGCTTGACGATGTGCGGCTCGCCGTCGCGCGGCGTCAGCGTTGGCCACAGCCCGGTCGAGAGGTCGCCCTCGACGCAGTGCATGTCCTCGGCGCCGTCGGTCTCGCGGCCGATGTCCAGGCCGTTCGGGCGGTGCACCTCCTGGAAGAAGACGACCGGGATCCCGTTGTCCCGCGCGGCCGCCACGAGGCGCTCGGCGTTCGCGACGAGGTCGTGGTACCCGCCCATGTGCGGGATCCCCGCGGTGCCCGGCATCGCGTCCGGGTGGCCCTGGATGTCCACGGAGACCAGGACGACGTTCCCGACGAGCATCGGCTGTTCGGCCATGACGTGCTCCTCCTAGAGCTGCGGGGCGGCGTCGCGGAACCCGCGGGGGGTGCCGGTGCCCGCCGACCGCGGGTCGATGTAGTCGGGCTCGGTGAGCCCGAGCCGGCGCATCGCGGTGCCCGTGAGGGCCTCCATGACGCACCGGTTCGCGAAGAGCGCGGTGATGTTCGGGCCCGAGTCGTTGGGCGGGCTCACCTCGACGACGTCCATCGCCACCATGCCGACCTCGGCGGCGAGCCGGCGGACGGTGCGGAGCATCTCCTGCGACGTGAGGCCGCCCGGTTCCGGGGTGCCGGTGCCGGGGGTGAAGGCCGGGTCCGCGACGTCGACGTCGAGGGAGATGTAGAGGTGGTCGGCCTGGTCGAGCGCCTCGTCGAGGGCCCGCTCGAGGACGGCGTCGAACCCGTCCTTGCGGATCTCGGCCATGAAGTGCGTGCGCATCTGGTTCTCCTCCATCCACTCGAGGATCGGAGGCTCGGGCCAGTAGCCGCGCAGGCCGACCTGGACGAAGTTCTTCCCCGGGACCGCACCGGACTCGATGAGCCGGCGCATCGGCGTCCCGTGGCCCGCCAGCGCCCCGCGCATGTCCGGGGCGGTGTCGGCGTGGGCGTCGAAGTGGATGATGCCGATCTTCCCGTAGCCGTACGCCTCGGCGACCGCCGTCGCGACCGGCCACGTGATGCCGTGGTCGCCGCCGAGGATGATCGGGACCGCACCGCCGGAGAGGATCTCGGAGGTGAAGGACCGGATGTTCTCGTACGAGCCCTCGGTGTTGCCGATGAGCACGTCCGCGTCGCCGTAGTCGGCGACCTTGAGCACCTCGAACGGGCTGACCCGGACGTCGAGGTGGTGCCGCCCGATGTTGCCCCCGATCGGGTCCGCCTCGCGGATCGCCCGCGGCCCGAGGTGGGTCCCGGTCCAGCCGCTCGCCGTGCCCTCCCACGGCGCACCGCCGATGGCGACGTCGATCCCGCCCGCGCGCAGGTCCTCGGGGGTCATGCAGACGGGCAGCTTCATGAAGGTGCTGATGCCGCTCCACCCCATCTCGGTGGGGCGGTTGACGACGAGCGGGCCGGGCGCCCGCACCGGCGGCGCCGGCGGGGCCGGCTCGTCGGTCGCAGGGGCCTTCGGGCCGTTCGGGAAGAGGGGCTCGGGCACGGGGTTCCTTGTCTGTGCGGGGGTTCCGGGGGCGACGGGACGCGGTGGCCGGGCGGTCAGGTCGTGATCCGCGGGTCGGCGAGGCCCTGGAGGATGTCGACGACGGTGTTGATGACGACGTAGCCGATGCCCAGCAGGAGCGTGACGCCGGCGATCGCCGGGAAGTCCGCGACCGGGATCGACTGCGCCGTGTACTGCCCGATCCCGGGCCACGCGAAGATCTGCTCGACGACGAGGACACCGGCGAACATGAGGCCGACCTGCAGCCCGGTCATGGACAGGGCAGGTCCGACCGCGTTGCGCAGGACGTGCCGGCGCAGCACCGCGCCGTCCGTGAGGCCCTTCGCACGCGCCGTCCGGGCGTAGTCGCTGCGCTCCTCGGACGACAGGCTCGTCCGCAGCACGCGCCCGATCGCGACGGACGGCCCGAACGAGATCGCGAGCGCGGGCAGCACGAGGTGCTTCAGGGCGTCGGAGACGACGTCGAACCGGCCGGCGAGCAGCCCGTCGAGGACGAGCAGCCCGCTCGGGCCGCCCGGCAGGTCGGTGATGCTGGACCGGCCGCTCGCGGGCAGCCAGCCGAGCTGCTTGTAGAAGACGAGGATCGCGCCGATGCCCAGCAGGAACGCCGGTGCGCTCGCCCCCGCCATGAGGACGCCGCGCAGCACCGACGCCCCCGGCCAGCGCAGGCTCGTGCTCACCGCGAAGAAGATGCCGAGCAGGAGCGCGAGGACGATCGCGGTGAACGCGAGCTCGGCCGTCGCCGGGACGAACGCACCGAGGTCGGTCATCACCGGGCGGCGGGTCCGGTAGCTCATGCCGAGGTCGCCCTGCGGGAGACCGACGAGGTAGCGGCCGAGCTGGGCCGCGAACGGGTCGTCGAGGCCGAGCTTCGCGCGCTGCTGCGCGACGGCGGACGCCGAGGCGCCCGGGCCGAGCATCGCCTTCGCCGGGTCGAGCGGAGACAGCCGCTGGAGGACGAAGACGCTCGTCGCGAGCGCGACGACGATGACGGCCGCGGCGACGAGCCGCTTGGCGAGCAGCCGGACCAGCGGCACCCCGGTGACCCGGCGCAGGGCCGCGGCGGCGGCCGGGCCGGCGGTGGCCGCGGCGGGCCCCACACCACCGGTGAGGGCGCTCACTGTGTCCTCCGGTCGCGCGGGCGACGGCGCTCAGGTCCGCGCCTTCCCTCCTCGTTCGCAGACCAAGAACGGGTCTGCTCTCTCGTCAGTCCAGGCACGGCCGCGCCGCCTCCCGCGCTCAACGCTTGTCCAGAAGAACGCGCACACCGTCGCCGGCGACGTTCCCGGCGAGGGCGAGGAGCATGACCGCGATGCCCGGCATGACGGGGATCCACCACTGCTGCAACAGGTACGAGAGGTTGCGGGCCGAGTCGGCACCCAGCTCGGCGGCGGGGGCCGGCTGCCCGAGGCCGAGGAACGACAGGCCCGCGAGGGTCAGGACGAGCGCCCCGACGTCGAGGCTCGCGGCGACGACCGCGGCCGGCACGGCGCCGGGGAGCAGGTGGCGCAGCGCGATCCGGACCCCGCCGGTGCCGGCGAGCCGTGCGGCCTCGACGTGCGGGCGGGCCCGCAGGGTGCGGATCTCGCCGCGGACGATGCGGGCGTAGAACGGCCACCAGACGACGCCGACCGCGAGCAGCGTGTTGCGCAGGCCCGGCCCGAGCGCCGCGACGACGGCGATCGCGAGGACCGGGGCCGGCAGCGCGAGGAAGAGGTCGGTGAAGCGCATGAGCACGGTGTCGACCCAGCCGCCGACGGCACCGGCGACGAGCCCGACGATCCCGCCCACGAGCAGCCCAGACGCGATGACGACGATCGCGCCGAACCAGGACAGCTGCAGGCCGACGAGCACGCGGCTCAGGACGTCACGGCCGATCGAGTCGCTGCCGAGCGGGAACCCCGCGCTCCCGGGCGGCTGCAGCGGCAGGCCCACGGGGGCCAGCGGGTCCTGCGGTGCGAGGACCTTCGCGAGCAGGGCGAGCAGCGTCACCGCGACGAGGAGGCCGGCACCGCCCCAGGCCTGCAGCCGGGTCAGGTCGCGCCGCGGCCGGCCGGCCCGGGAGACGACCGGCGCGGGCGAGGGCGGGACGACGGCCGGTTCGGCGATCGCCATCAGCTCACCTCCAGGTTGATGCAGGCGGTCAGGCGGGTGCGCTCGCCGGGCTGGGCGGCGAGGCGCGGGTCGAGCCCGGGGTCGGAGCAGGACGCCGTGGCCCGCGGGCAGCGCGGGTGGAAGGCACAGCCGGGCGGCGGGTCGAGCGGGCTCGCCGGCTCACCGGACGGCGGGGGCGGCTCGACACCGAGGTCGGGCACGGCGGCGACGAGCGCCTGGGTGTAGGGGTGCCGCGGCCGGTGGGTGATCTCGTCGGCGGTGCCGATCTCGACGATCCGGCCGAGGTACATGACCGCGATCCGGTCCGCGACGACCCGGGCGACCGACAGGTCGTGGGTCACGAAGAGCACGGCCATGTCGAGCTCGCGGCGCAGCCGCCCGACGAGGTTGATGACGGACGCCGCGAGCGAGACGTCGAGGGCGCTCGTCGGCTCGTCGCACAGGAGGATCTCCGGCGGCACGACGGTCGCGCGCGCCAGGCCCACCCGCTGACGCTGGCCGCCGGACAGCTGGGTGCCCCGCGCCTTCGCGACCTCGGCGGGGAGCCCGACGAGCTCGAGCGCCTCGGCGACCCGGCGGTCCCGCTCGGCGCGCGGCACGCCCGCGCTGCGCAGCCGCTCCCTGACGAGCTCGCCGATCGTCAGCCACGGGGTCAGTGACGCACCGGAGTCCTGGAACACCATCTGCGCACCGGCGGCCGACCCGAGCTCGATCGTGCCGCCGTCCGCCCGTTCGAGACCGGCGACGAGCCGCAGCAGCGTGGACTTGCCGGAGCCCGACTCCCCGACGACGGCCACCGCCTCGCCGCGGGCGACGGTGAGGCTCACGCCGCGCAGCGCCTGGAGCGGGCGGCGGCGGCCGATCCCGGAACCGACGCCGTACGTGCGGTAGGCGTTCTGCACCCGGACGGCGGCCGGCTCCTCGACGGGGCCGTCGTCGGTGCCGGCGACGGCCGCCGCCGCGGGAGCCGTTGCGCCGGAGGACGTCCCGGCCGCAGGCGGCTCCTCCGCGGGCACCGCGTCGGCGAAGGCGCGGATCTCGGCGAGGTCGCGCACGCAGGCGGCGAGGTGGCCGGGCGCGACCTCGACCGGCACGGGCGGCGTCGTCGTGCAGTCCGGGCCGGCGAGCGTGCAGCGCGGCGCGAACGCGCACCCCGGCTCGGGATCGGCCGGTGAGGGCACCGAGCCGGGCAGGGCGAGCAGCGGGGTGTCCCGGTCGGTGCGCAGCGACAGCCGCGACCGCATGAGGGCGACGCCGTACGGGTGGGCGCCGTTGCGCAGCACCTCGTCGGCCGGGCCGACCTCGGTGATCCGCCCGGCGTACATGACGGCGACCCGGTCGACGACCTGCGCGGCGACCCCGAGGTCGTGGGTCACGAGGAGGAACGCGCAGCCGATCTCGTCGCGCAGCCGCTTGACGAGGCCGAGCACCTGCGCCTGGACGGTGACGTCGAGCGCCGTCGTCGGCTCGTCGGCGATGACGAGGGACGGCGTCCCGGCGACGGCCATGGCGATCATGACCCGTTGCCGCAGGCCGCCGGACAGCTCGTGCGGGTAGGCGCGCAGCCGGCGCGCCGGGTCCGGGACGCCGACGGCCTTGAGCAGCCGGACGGCCTCGTCCTCGGAACCGGCCGCCTCGACGATCTGCCGACCGACGCGCATCGTCGGGTTGAGCGAGGTCATCGGGTCCTGGAAGACCGCCCCGAGGTGCAGCCGGCGCACGTCACGGCGCTCGGCCGCGCCCGCGGTGAGCATGTCGGCGCCGCGGACGACGGCACGTCCGCTCGTGCGCGGGCTGCCGCCGAGCAGCCCGAGCAGGGACAGCCCGAGGACGCTCTTGCCCGAGCCCGACTCACCGACGAGGCCGACGATCTCGCCGGGGGCGACCTCGAGGCTCACGCCGCGGATCGCCCGGATGTCGGCGCCCGCGCGCCGGAAGGTCACGTGCAGGTCCTCGACGCGGGCGACCGGTTCACCGGCGTCCGTGGGCGGTGGAGCGGTGGCCACCGCTGCCGTCGTGTCGTCCTGGCTCATCCGTGCACCGCCGTCTCGGGTGTCGCGCTGTGCGGGGAGGGTGTCGCGAGGCTGTCGAGGTAGGCCCGCCAGCCGCCGTACGCGGTGACGTCCGGCGCCCCGGCCGCGGCCTCGGCCTCGCAGAGGAAGCCGACCGGGCGGCTGCCGTCCGCGAGCTCGACGGCACCGAGGCCCAGCCCCGGCGGGATCGAGGCGAGGAGCGGCCCGAACGCCGCGGGCGGCAGCAGCCACAGCTCGCCGTCGACCGCTCCCCCGCCGTCGGCGACCCGCACGGCACCGGGACGCCGCGGTGCGCCGCCGAGGTCGTGCAGCCGGTAGACCGGTGCCGTCGTGCACGGGCCGACGAGGCGGGCGCCGAGCGCCGTGAGCGCCGGGTTGAGCGGCAGCCCGGACATGTGGGCCCCGAAGAGGACGACCGGCTGCGCGGGCACACCCGCGACGGCCTGCGACGCAGCCGGTCCGGAGGAGGGGCCGCCGGTGAGCAGCGCGGCGACGTCGGCGAGCACGTGGTCGGTGAACGCCGGCCCGAACAGGGTGACGCCGACCTGCGCGCCGTCCGGCTCCTCGTGCACCGGGACGGCGATCGCCGCCAGGTCGAGCAGGTTGCAGCCGTTGGTGAACCGGCCGAGGCGGGCGTTGGCGCCGATCGGGTCGGCCGCGACGTCGGCGATCGTCGGCTGCTCGGGCACCGTCGGCAGGAGCAGCGCGTCGAGCCCGGCGAACAGGGCCGCGGCCGCGGGGCGCAGGGCGTCGAGCCGCTCGGTGTCGGCGACGTACGCGTGGGCCGGGACGTCGCGCGCGGCCTGCACGATCCGCAGCACCGTCGGGTCCACCGAGCCGGGGTGGGCGTCGGCCCAGGCGCCGAAGGCCGCGTACCGCTGGGCGACGAACGCACCGCCGTAGAGCAGGGCACCGGCCTCGACGACGGGTCCGGCGTCGACCGGCACGACGGCGGCACCGGCCGCCTCGAGCAGCCCGACGGCCGTGGCGACCGCGGCGCGGACCGGGGCGTCGAGCGTCGCCAGCAGGGCCTCGTCGGGGACGCCGACCCGCGGTGCGGCGGGCGCGCCCAACGGGGTCGAGGCGGGCCAGGCCCGGCTCGTGGGGTCGCCCGCCGCCGGGCCGGCGAGCACGGTGAGCGCGGTCCGGGCGAGCGCGACGTCGGCGGCGAAGACGCTCACGCAGTCGAGCTCGCGGCAGGCCGGGACGACCCCGAGGGTCGGGACGAGCCCGCGCGTGGGCTTGAGGCCGACGACACCCTGGAACGACGCCGGGACCCGGCCCGACCCGGCGGTGTCGGTGCCGAGGGCGAGGTCGGCGACGCCGAGCGCGACGGCCACCGCAGACCCGCTGCTCGACCCGCCGGACACGTAGCCGGGGCGGCGTACGTCGCGGACGGCGCCGTACGGGCTGCGGGTGCCGACGAGGCCGGTCGCGAACTGGTCGAGGTTCGTCGCGCCGAGGACGACGCACCCGGCGGCGCGCAACCGGGCGACCGCGGGTGCGTCGGCGGCCGGCACGAAGGCGAAGTCCGGACACGCTGCGGTCGTCGGCATCCCGGCGACGTCGATGTTGTTCTTCACCGCGAGGGTGCGGCCCGCGAGCGGCAGGTCCTCGCCCGCGGCGACCCGGGCGTCGACGGCGGCTGCGTCGGCCTCGGCGTCGGCCTGCGCGCGCAGGGTGATCCAGACCTCCGGGCGGTCGGCCGCGGCGAGGCGGACGTAGGCGGCACGGACCCGCTCGACGGCCGTCGTCCCGCCGGCGCTCACGCGGCACCCACCGGGGCCAGGACGACGAGCGGGCTGCCGGCACCGACCTGGCTGCCGGGGGTCACGACGACGTCGGTGACGAGGCCGGGGACCGGTGCCGCGACGACGGTCTCGAGCTTCATCGCCTCGAGGGCGAGCAGCGGTGCGCCGGCCTCGACGACGTCCCCCGGCCGGACGTCGACCCGCCAGACGCTCGCGAGGAACGGCGCCTCGACGAGGGTGCCGCCGTCCGGGACGGCGACCGACCCGGCGGCCTGCGGTGCCTGCGGCTCGGGGCGCGGGTCGAACTCGCCGGCGGCCTCCCAGGCGGCCCGCTCGGCACCGAACGCCGACTGCTGCGTCGCCCGGAACTCGTTGACGGACGTCGCGTTGTCGGTGAGGAACCGGTCGTACGCCGCGATGGAGAACTCACCGGGCTCGGTGTCGAGGTCCAGCCGGCCGGCGGCGAGGTCGGCCCGCAGGTCGAGCAGCTCGTCGGCGCCGACCGGGTACCAGTGGATCCGGTCGAAGAAGCGCAGCAGCCAGGGCGAGCCCGGCTCGAACGGGCCGCTCTGCCGGAACGGGCTCCACACCTGGACCGTCCGGCCGACGAACTGGTAGCCGCCCGGCCCCTCCATGCCGTAGATGCACAGGTAGGCGCCGCCGATGCCGACGGCGTTCTCCGGGGTCCAGGTGCGGGCCGGGTTGTACTTCGTCGTGATGAGCCGGTGCCGCGGGTCGAGCGGGGTCGCCACGGGTGCGCCGAGGTAGACGTCGCCGAGACCGAGCACGAGGTAGGACGCGTCGTAGACGATCCGGTGGACGTCGTCGACGGAGCCGAGCCCGTTGGCCCGGCGGATGAACTCGATGTTCCAGGGGCACCACGGGGCGTCGTCGCGGACGCCGGCCATGTAGCGGGCGATCGCCTCCCGGGTCGCGGGGTCGTCCCAGGACAGCGGCAGGTGGACGACGCGGCTCGGCACCCGGAGGTCGGCGGTCGCGGGCAGGTCGGCCTCGGTGGCGCGGACGGCGTCGAGCAGCCGCCCGACGGGCAGGACGTCCGGGTCGACGTGCACCTGGAGCGAGCGGATCCCCGGCGTGAGGTCGACGACCCCCGGGAGCCCCTGCCCCGCAAGATGTTCCGCGAGGGCGTGCACGCGCATCCGCAGGGCAAGGTCGAGGGTCATGGGGCCGTACTCGACGAGGAGGTTGTCGTCGCCGCTGCGCCGGTACGTGACCTCGGGGCGCTCCTGCGTCGCGTCGAGCCGGCCGAGGACCCCGTCGTCCGCCGTGGCGCCGGTGCCGACGAGCGCCGGTGCCCCGGTGAGGGCGCGCAGGGCCGGGGTCGCGGCGTCCGCCACCGGCACGAAGCGGACCGAGTCGCCCGGCCGGAGCTGGCCGAGCTTCCAGCGCTCGCCGGTGACGACGGTCGCGGGGCAGACGAAGCCGCCGAGGCTCGGGCCGTCCGGGCCGAGGAGGATCGGGACGTCGCCGGTGAAGTCGACGGCGCCGACGGCGTACGCGGTGTCGTGGATGTTCGACGGGTGCAGGCCGGCGTCGCCGCCGTCGGCCCGGGCCCACTGCGGCTTGGGGCCGACGAGCCGGACGCCGGTGCGCGCGGAGTTGAAGTGCACGGAGAACTCGGCGGCGTAGAACACGTCCAGGTCGGCGGCGGTGAAGAACTCGGGGGCGGCGTGCGGACCGGGCGTGACGCCGAGGGTCCAGTCGTGGCCGATGACGGGCCGGTCGGCGACCGGGACCGGTCGCCGGACCGGTTGCGCAGCAACGGGTCCCGCATCGTGGGGGACGGCCCGGATCACGTCGCCGGCGAGCAGCGCCCGGCCGCCGTGACCGCCGAAGCCGCCGAGCGTGAACGTGGCGGCGCTGCCGAGGTACTCCGGGACGTCGAGGCCGCCGGCGACGAGCACGTAGGTCCGCAGCCCGGCGGCGTCGGCCGGGCCGACGTCGAGCAGCCCGCCGGCCGGGACGTCGACGGGCTCCCACATCGGCACGGGCACACCGTCGACGCGGACGGCTGCCGGTGCGCCGGTGACGCACACCGTGCCCGGTCCGGTGAAGCGCAGGGCCGGCCCGTCGGCGGTGCACTCCAGGCCCGGGGCGCCCTCGGGGTTGCCGAGGGCGAGGTTGCCGAGGCGGAACGAGCGGTCGTCCATCGGGCCCGACGGCGGGACCCCGACCTGCCACAGACCGGTGCGGCCGGGCCAGTCCTGGACGGTCGTCATCGTGCCGGGCCGCTCGACCTCGATCCGCGGCTCGCGGTCCTCGACGTCCGCGAGGGTGGCCGTCGAGTGCAGCGCGGCGCGGACGACCGGGTCGTCGGCGGCCGTGCGGAGCAGCCCGAGGTTCGTCTCGATGCCGTCGACCCGGGCGTCGCCGAGGGCGTCCGCGAGCCGGTCGAGGGCGTCGTCCCGGTCGTGCCCGACGCAGATCACCTTGGCGAGCATCGGGTCGTAGGAGGTGCCGACCCGGGTGCCGGTCTCGACCCAGCCGTCGACCCGGACCGCGCCGGGCACCTCGGCGGGCAGCGCCACCCGGGTGAGCAGGCCCGCGCTCGGCCGGTGGTCCCGGCGGGGGTCCTCGGCGTAGAGCCGGGCCTCGACGGCGTGCCGGCCGGTCCCGGCCGCCGTCCGCGCGGCCGCCTCCGTAACGGCCCGGCCGAGCGTCTCGTCGACGGTCGCGACGTCGTCGAGCGCCAGCCGGAGCATGCACTCGACGAGGTCGACGCCGAAGACCTCCTCGGTGACCGGGTGCTCCACCTGGAGCCGGGCGTTCACCTCGAGGAAGGACGCCTCCTCGCGCGCGGTGTCGTAGACGTACTCGACGGTGCCCGCGCTGCGGTAGGCGACCGAGGAGGCGAGCGCCTGCGCGCCGGCCGCGACCGCCGTCCGGACCGCGGCCGGGAGGTTCGGCGCCGGGCACTCCTCGAGGACCTTCTGGTTGCGGCGCTGGAGGCTGCAGTCCCGGTCGCCGAGGACGTGCACCCGGCCGTCGCCGAGCCCGAAGACCTGGACCTCGACGTGCCGGGCCCGTTCGACGTACCGCTCGAGGAAGACCTCGCCGCTGCCGAACCCCGCGGCCGCGACCCGGCGGACCCGGTCGAAGGTCTCGACGAGGTCGGACGGCGTCCGGCAGGCCTGCATGCCGATCCCGCCACCGCCGCCGGTCGCCTTGAGCATGACCGGGTAGCCGATCCGCTCCGCGGCGGCCAGGGCGGTGTCGAGGTCCGCGAGCAGGTCGGTGCCCTCGATCATCGGGGCGCCCGCGGCGCGGGCCAGGGCGCGGGCCGTGTGCTTGGTCCCGAACCGGTCGAGCTGGAGCGGGGTCGGGCCGACGAAGACCAGCCCGGCGGCCTCGACGGCACCGGCGAACGCGGCGTTCTCGGAGAGGAACCCGTAGCCGGGGTGGATCGCCCCGGCCCCGGTCGCAGCGGCGGTGTCGAGGATCCGGTCGGTGCGCAGGTAGCTGTCGCGGGCGGGTGCCGGACCGATCCCGACGGCGACGTCCGCGAGCCGGACGTGCGGTGCGGCGCGGTCGGCGTCGCTGTGCACCGCGACGGTGCGCAGCCCGATCCGGCGGGCGCTGCGGATGATCCGGCACGCGATCTCGCCGCGGTTCGCGACGAGGAGCGTGTCGAAGCCGCCGGAGGGCGCGACGGGGGACGCGACCGCGCTGCCCAGCGGCACCTCCTCGGCGTGGTCCGCGGCCGAGGCGGGCAGGACGCTCGTCACCGCGCCGTCGCCGGGACCCGGGCCGTCGCGGGGACCGGCGCGGTGACGACCATCCGCACCGGTGTCGGGTCGAAGCCGTTGCACGGGTTGTTGACCTGCGGGCAGTTCGAGACGAGCGCGATGGTGTCCGTCTCGGCGCGCAGCACGAGGCGCCGGCCCGGGGCGGACAGGCCGTCGACGATGCCGAGCGTGCCGTCCGGCTCGACGGGGACGTTCATGTACCAGTTGACGTTGCTCACGAGGTCCCGCTTCGTGAGGCCCCAGCGGGCCCCCTCGGCGAGGAAGTTCTCGACGCAGCCGTGCTGGTGCACGGTGTGGTGCCCGTAGCGCAGCGAGTTGGACTCCTTGCTGCACGCGCCCCCGATGGTGTCGTGCCGGCCGACCTCGTCGGCGACGAGGGTCAGCAGCGGGCGCCCCTCGTTCGTCCGCAGCACGCTGCCGGTCGTGAGGAAGATGTTGCCCTGCGCGGCGATCGTGTCGGCCGCGCTGTAGCGCTCGGCGGTGTCCGCGGCGTTGTAGGCGAGGAAGTCGACGGCCTGGTTGCCCTCGAGGTCGACGATCGTCAGGTGCGAGCCGGCGGGCAGGAGCGCCGACCACGGGGCGCGGGCCGGGACGTGGTCGTCCTGCAGGACGGTGCCGGCGAGGATCGCGTCGATCTGCACGGTCGTCATGCCTGGGTCCCCCCGTCGAGGCCGAGCATCGCCGCGTGCGCGGCGGTGTTGAGGAAGGCCCGCTCACCCTCGGGGGTGGCCGACCAGAGCGGGTCGTCCGGGGCTGTCGCGGCCCCGCGCCAGGCGACGACCTCGAGCGGGGTCGAGGTGTACTGCGGGCGCGGGTCGACCGGGTGCGGCACGTTCGCGACGAGGACGACGAGAGGCAGCTCGGCGCGGAGCGTGACGCTCGTGCCCGGTCCGGCCGAGCCGGTGAAGGTCAGACCGCCGTCCGGGCCGACCTCGACGCCCTGGAAGAAGGACAGCGTCGTCGGCAGGTCCCGCGGGAGGAGACCGTTCTTGGCCGCGGCGAGGACGAGCAGCTCACGACCGGCGGGCGAGGGGCCCTGCGGGGCGCCGTCCCCGTACCTCGCGGTGTTCGACGCTCGGGTCGAGGTGCCGCAGAACGCGTCGTGCCGGCCGGAGGTGTCCTCGACGACCGACGCCAGCACGCGGCCCTGGTCGGAGAGCAGCAGCGCCCCCGCACCGAGGTACGCCTGCCAGGCGACCTTCGTCGTGTCGGCGACGTTGAGCCGCTCCCAGGGCTGCGTCGCGTTGTGCAGCGCCAGGTGCGCACAGGCCGAGCCCTCGACGTCCGTCAGCCGCAGGTGCGTGCCCCGGGCGACGCGCAGGTGCGTGTAGTTGCCCCCGGCGACCGTCTCGGCCCACACGAGGTCCGTCGGGGCGACGCCGTCCGGCGGCGACGGCCAGCCGGACGCCGGCAGCACCGGCATCGTCGTGACCACGGTGCCGGCCTGGGCACGGGCATGGTCCCGTGCGCCGTAGGTCGAGGCGGTCGCCGAGCCGGTCGCGGTCATCCGTCGGTCCCTCCGAGTCCGTGCCGGCCGGCAGGTCGCTGCCTGTCGACCAGATCCCTGCCTGTCGACCGACAGATGACATACCTGTCGACTGACAGGACGCTAGGAAGGCTTCTCGCACCTGCGGTGTCGCCGACGTAACCGCTGGGTTTCTTCGGCGCCGGGTCCCCGCACGTCCGGTGCTCCGCGCCCGGGCCGGGGGCGGGCAGGGGGCAGACGAACCGACGGGCGCTGTGCCAGGATCGCGGCCATGAGCGCCCGCCCCGGCCCGGCCCCGGAACCACCGCGAGGCCGGCGTCCCGGGCGGCCCCGCGAGGGCGAGACGGGCCGGGAGGAGATCCTCGACGCGGCGGCGGAGCTGTTCTGCCAGCAGGGCTACGCGGCGACGTCCACCCGCGCCGTCGCCCTCGCCGTGGGCATCAAGCAGGCCTCGCTCTACTACCACTTCCCGAGCAAGGAGGCGGTGCTCGCCGAGCTGCTCGCCGGCACGGTGACGCCGTCGATCCGGGCCGCCGAGGAGCTCGAGCGGCTCCCCGGCCGGGCCGCGGCGCGGCTGCACGCGCTCGCGACGTTCGACGTCGGGCTGCTGTGCTCCGGCCGGTGGAACCTCGCCTCGCTGTACCTGCTCCCCGAGCTCCGGCAGCCCCGGTTCGGGTCCTTCCAGGCCGACCGGGCCCGGCTGCGGGCCGCGTACGGCCGCGCGGTCGCCGCCGCGGTGGCGGAGGGGGACGCCCGCCCGGACGACGTCGACCTGGCGACCGCGCTCGTCTTCGGTCTCGTGGAGAGCGTCATCTCCGTGCGCGGGGACCGGGAGCACGGCGCGGACCTCGGTGACCTCGTCACGACCGTCCCGACCGCGTCCCTGCGGATGCTGGGCGTGCCCGCGAACCGGCTGCCCGCCGTGCGGCGGGAGTCGGCGCGGCTCGTCGCCGCCCTCGGTGCCGCTCTGGAGTGACCGGCGCCGCCCTTCCCCTCCCACGACCCGACAGGAGACCGCGTTGCCGCACATGTTCCTCAACGGGACCGCCATGGCGGGCGGAGCCATGCACCACCTCGTCGGCGGGGCACCGCTCGTCGCGGCGACCCGGACGGCGGCGCGCTACCGGTTCCACGCCGTCGAGGACTCCTACCCCGGCCTCGAGGACGTCGGCCCCGGCGCGGGCGGGCACGTCGCCGGCGAGGTGTACGACCTGACCTGGGAGCGGCTGCGGGACGTGCTGCTGCCCGCGGAGCCGGACGGGCTCGAGCTCGGGATCGTCGAGCTCGAGGACGGGTCGCCGTCCCTGGCCATGGTGGTCCGCCGGATCTACGCCGGGCCGGCGACGAGCACCGACATCACGGCGCTGGGCGGCTGGCGGGCGTACCAGGAGGGGCGGGGCTGAGCCCGGCCCGGAATCACCGGGCCGCGTCGCTCAGGCTCCGGGCTCCGGCTGCCGATCATGCCCGGGACCGGTCCGTCCCTCGGGCGGTCGGGTCCTGAGACGGCTGAGACTGGAGGACGGCGCCCATGGGCAGGCCACCCGGCAGCTTCGTCGTGAGCGCGGCGTTCCTCGGGCTCTTCGCGGTGCGGGCGTGGGGGCCGGCCCCCGACCTCGCCCTGCTGCAGGGGCTGCTCTGCGTGGTCATGGTGCTCGGCGCCGTCGCCGTCCGGGCCGGACGCGTCGGCGCCTGGGTGGCGCTGGGCGCTGCGACGGTGACCGTCGTCGTCGGCGGGGCGGTCTGGGCCCTGACCGGGCTGTGGGTGCCGGGCACGATCGCGGCCGCGTGGGCGGCGGTGGCGGCGTTCGGCGTGGTGTCGGCGAGCAGGGTGGTGCCGACGGCCGCACCAGGAGGCGCGCCGGTGCCGGGTGGACGCCGCTCCACCGACCCCGACCCGCTCGCGGCCCCGTGGCCGCACCCCGCCCAGCGTGTGCCCGATCACCTCGCGCCGCCGGCACCGGGCGCCGTGCCGGACGGACGGCGGTACGTGCCCGCGTACAACGCCGCGACCGGCGGTCCCGGGCCGGTAGGGGCCGTCCCGTCCCCCACCGTGCCGGCTCCGATGCCGGCCCCGGTGCCGCCGCCCGCCCCGGCGCCGGCCTTCGCGTCCTCCGCCGCCGTCGGAGCGGCACCTCAGTTCGCGACCGCGGCACCGCGCGCGACGCTGTCGTCGCTGCGGACGACGTCCGTGTCCAGCCTGCAGGGACTCGGGAGCACGGGCACGGGCACGGCCGCGGGCAGGTCCGCTCCTGACGGTCCGCCACGCTTCGGGACCCTGGCTCCTCCGGCCATGGGCCGCGGCGGTGTGCCCGCCCCGGCGGCCGGGCACTCTCCCGGTGGCCTCACCGGCGGCGACCGGGTGTGGGGCTCCCCCGCGGCTCCCGGCAGCGCTGCCCAGGTGCTCCCGGGCGCACGGGGCGGACGCCGCCGCCGGGGCCGCACCAGCGGCTCCGCTGCCCCCGTCCCCGGGCAGCGTCTGCCGGTGGGCGCGCAGCAACCGGCCGGCACGGCTGCGGCCGCTGCGCCTGCTGACGCCGTGATCACCCCACCGCCTCCTGCACCCGCCCCTGCACCCACCCCTGCACGGGCGACCGCACCGGCGACCTCACAGACTCCTGCACCAGCGGCAGCACCACCGACCGCTGCGCAAGCCGCAGCACGGGCCGCTGCACCGGCGCCGGAGGGCCTGGAGCCGCTCACGCGCCGCCCGGGTGACCCGCAGGTGGGCCCCGCGCTGCTGGGCCCCGCACGGGCCCGGATCCGCGAGCTCGAAGGACCCCTGCTCACCTCGTGGCTCGCCGCTCTGGCGGCCGGCGAACGTGGGGAGCCCGCGGCACCGCTCTCCCCGGGACAGGTCGCCGTGCTGGCCGCCGCCTGCGAGGACCCCTCTGCGAGCGCGCGCCTCCTCGACGCCGTGACCGACCCCGTCACGCACGCCGACCGCGCCGCACGTGCTGCACGCGCGGCGGCACTCCTCCATCTGGTGGCCCGGAGCACCGCCGGCACCGATGCGCAGGCGGCGGTCCTGCGGACGCTGGACTCCGTGCACACGTTCTGACGCGCACGCGGCACGTTCGACCGAGGCTCGGCCTGGTCAGGCGGTGCGTCTCCAGGTGTCGTCGGGTGGCGCCTGGTTCCAAATGGGTGGTGTGAGGTCGATCGGGCTCAGCCCGGTCCGGTGCGGTCCGACGCCGCGCGCGTCGGCGTCCTCGTCCAGAGCAAGACGCAACTGCTGCCCGATCCGGTGCGCGGCGGCGTGCGCCTGGTGGTGCAGGTTCCTCGTCAACCGTCGTTCCGGGTCGATCCAGGACGGCGGCCGAACCCACGGGATCCCGTCGAGCATCTCGACCACCCACAGTCCCGCGTGCACGTCCTGGTGGTGCCGGGGACACAGGCTCACCAGGTTGTGCAGGTCCGTCGATCCGCCCTGCTCCCACGCCCGGAGGTGGTGGGCGTCGGTGCCCTCGTGCGGTACCGGGCACGCCGGGATCACACACCCACCGTCGCGGGCGGCGAGGGCCTTGCGCTGTGCCGGGGTGGCGAGCCGGTGTGCCCGTCCGACGTCGAGGGGTGCCCCGTTCGGGTCCAGCAGCACTCTCGTCAGGGTGGCTGCGCACGCCAGGTAGGCGAGCAGGTGGGATCCGATCGGCCCGTGCCGGTGCAGCGTCGCGAACCCCGCCGCCCGACCGACCTGGCACGCAGCCGTGTCGGCGGTTCCGTTGCTGGAGAACGTCGCCGAGACTCGAGCGTCCTGGTCCGTATCCGCAGCGACCTCGCCTCTCTGTCGCATCTGCTCGGCGGCGGCGCCGGCGGCGGCGACCTGCTCGACCGTGGCGGTCACCAAGAGGTTCACCAGCGGCGAGGGCGCCTCACCCCCGCTGCCGCCGGTGAGGCCGGCGCGCAGCAGGCCGATCACCGCGTCGTAGCGGCGCATCGCCACGGTCCGGTCGTCCTTGACCAGCGTGACCTGCTNCACGGAGCAGTCCGATCACCGCGTCGTAGCGGCGCATCGCGACGGTCCGGTCGTCCTTGACCAGCGTGACCTGCTCGACCCCTTGACTGTCGACGGTGAGGACCTCGCGGGCCGGCCGGGACTTGCCCGCGGCGGACAGCATCGCGGACAGCACGGCAGTGTCGGCCGGGGTGAGGGTCATCCGCAGCGACCCCATCCCGGTGGAGTCCTTCACCAACGACAGGCCACGCCGCAGGTGGGCGTCCTCGTCGAAGTCCTCCTCGCGGTCCGGGTCGAGGACCCGGACGAGTTCGTCGACGAGGCGGTGGATCGCCCGGACCGGGAACCGGCGGCACTGCTCGGCCAGGAACGCATCCGCGATCTCCATCCCCGACCGCAGCTCACCCGAGGCTTCGTCCTCGAGCAGGACGACCCGCAGACGCTTCGGCAACCGCGCCACCGCCCGCACACAGGCATCGGCATGCTCGCGGGTGATCTCACCGGCTGCGAGCGCGGCACCGACCTGCGGCAGACTCCCGGAGTCCGCGTCCAACGCGTGCGCGGCCCGCGCGTCGGCGTTCGCCCGACCCTGGTCCACGTTCAACCGTCCGGTCAGGAACGCCGCCGCCACCTTTCCTTCGCTGGCACCGGGCACCGCCTCAGGCCGCTCGTCGAGGACCTTGATCACCGCCAGGCGAGCCGCTTCCGCGGAGGCCATCGCCCGGGTGAACGCCTCCACCACATCCCGTGCCTCGCTGTCCGAGAGGGACCACGCGCATCGCGACGCCTCCAGCACCACCGCGGTTGCGGCCCGCATCGCCTCCACCCCGGCCTGCAGGTCGTGCACCGGCATCGACCCGTCCGAGACCACGTGAGCAGCAGGCANCTCCGCCGTCGCGGCCCGCATCGCCTCCACCCCGGCCTGCAGGTCGTGCACCGGCATCGACCCGTCCGAGACCACGTGAGCAGCAGGCATCGCGGCGTCCGGCTCGCCACCGGGCACCTCGCCCCACGTCTGCTCGTCACTGCTCATGCGACCAACACTAGGGACGGGGTCTGACAGTCTGACCCTCACGAGACCCGCTCCGGCGCAACAACTTTGCGTAAGTCACTCATCACTCACGACCCGTAGTGGTCCCCCGCTCATGTCACATCGGGGCACGCCTCACGTCGAGTGCACGACCACCGGCCCGGCGGCCTGCCGGCGCAGGTACTCGTCGACCGGCAGCGACGCCTCGCCCGCGCAGCCGAGTGTCGAGCACTCGCAGCTGAACGGCCCGAGGGGTGGTTCGGGCATCGCCTCGACCCCCAGGTCCTCGCGGTAGAGCGTCAGCTGGGTGGCCGTCACCTCGTTCTCCTGGCGCCGCATGAGCGCCCGCTCCTCGCCGGTCGCGGCCCGGACCAGGCCCCCTGGCACCCGCAGCAGGGCCGACACGAACCAGTCCACCGTCCCGCGGACCGAACGGCTGCCGTCGACGGCGACGGACCGCAGCCCGAGCGCGCCGGCCCGGGCGCGCAGGGCGGCCGTGACGAGGACGTCGCGCCGGTGCCGGTTCTCGACCGCCGAGGCCGCGCGGGTACTCGGCACGACCTCCGCCCTGGCCGTGACAGCCCGACGGCTGAAGGTCTCGGTCGGCAGCAGCCACAGCGCGGCGTCCGGGCTCTCGAGCAGCGGGGCCACGAGGTCGGGCAGGAGCTGCGGTCCCTCGACGAGGACGGTCGCCCCGGCGCCCAGGGCGTCGAGGTCGTCGACGACGAGGGGCATCCGCTCGCCCGAGATGGCGAGGAACTCCTCGGCGAGCACCTCGGGTGCCCGCAGCCACCGCTCGTCGTAGGTCATGGCGTTGAACGCCTGCGTCCGCGGGAACGCGCCGTCGGCCGCCCGACGCACGTGCTCGAAGCCGTGGGCGTCCACGTGGTAGACCCGCAGGTCCAGGAGCCCGGCGACCGCGCGCACGAGCGTCGTCTTGCCCGCACCGCTGCCGCCGCCCACCCAGAAGGCGGCGCAGGGCGCCGCGGCGGTCATCGAGCCCTACTTCGGCAGCCGGAGCCCGTACATCCCGCCGTCGACGGCGAGCACCGTCCCGGTCGTCGACGCCGACAGCGGCGACGCGAGGTACGCCACGGCGTGGGCGACCTCCTCGGCGCTGACGAGCCGTCCCATGGGTTGCCGGGCCTCGAGCGCTGCACGCTCAGCGGCCGGGTCGGACGCCGCGTCGAGGAGCCGGCCGACCCAGGGAGTGTCCGCGGTGCCCGGTGCGACGGCGTTGACCCGGATCCCCTCGCGCACGTGGTCCGCGGCCATCGCGAGCGTCAGCGTGAGCAGCGCGCCCTTGCTGGCGCTGTAGAGGGCGCGCCGCGGCAGCCCCGCCCACGACGCGACGGACGCCGTGACGACGACCGAAGGCGCCCGCGACGCCCGCAGGTGCGGCAGCGCCGCCCGGACCGTGCGGGCGGTCCCCACGACGTTCAGGTCGAGCACCCGCAGCCACTCGGCGTCGTCGTTCTCCTCGACGGTGCCCTGCGCCCCGATCCCGGCGTTGGCGACGACGACGTCGAGCCCGCCGAGCGTCTCGACGACGATCGCCACCGCGGCCCGCACCGAGGCGTCGTCCGTGACGTCGCACCGCACGCCGAACAGACCGGCCGCCGTGGCCTCCGCGGGCACCTCACCGATGTCGAGGACGGCGACCCGCGCACCGCGGGCGGCGAGCGTCAGCGCGACGGCGAGACCGATCCCCGACGCGCCGCCGGTCACCGCGGCGACGAGCCCGGCGAAGTCCTGCCCGGCCACCGTGGCGCCGTTCGACGTCGTCGTCACTGCTGCCACTCCGGTCCGTCGGGGTAGGTGTACCGCGCCACGCTCGACGCGTGCATCCTGGCACCGAACCCGGGGGTCCGGGGCGCGACGTACCGCCCGGCCCGCACCTCGACGGGGTCGGTGAAGTGCTCGTGCAGGTGGTCGACGAACTCGATGACCCGGCCCTGCATCGTGCCGCTCACCGCGACGTAGTCGGCCATCGCGAGGTGCTGCACGAGCTCGCAGAGACCGACCCCGCCGGCGTGCGGGCAGACCGGCACACCGAACCGGGCGGCGAGCAGGAGGATCGCGAGGTTCTCGTTGACCCCGCCGACCCGGCACGCGTCGAGCTGCAGCACCGACAGCGCGCCGGCCTGGAGCATCTGCTTGAAGATCACCCGGTTCTGCACGTGCTCGCCCGTCGCGACCGCGATCGGCGCCACCGCGCGGGCCACAGCGGCGTGCCCGAGGACGTCGTCCGGGGACGTCGGCTCCTCGATCCACCGCACCCCGAACGGTGCCAGTGCGTTGACCCAGGCGATCGCGGCGTCGACGTCCCACCTCTGGTTCGCGTCGATCGCCAGCTCGACGTCCGGCCCGACCGTCTCCCGGGCCAGCCGCAGCCGGCGGACGTCGTCCTCGAGGTCGGCGCCGACCTTGAGCTTGACGAGCGTGAACCCCTCCGCCACGGCCTCCTTCGACAGCCGCACGAGCTTCTCGTCGTCGTACCCGAGCCACCCGGCGGACGTCGTGTACGCCGGGTACCCCGAAACGAGCAGGTCGGCGGTGCGCGCGGCCCGGCCGGGCTCGGCGGCGCGGAGGATGTCGAGCGCCTGCTCCGGGGTCAACGCGTCGGTGAGGTAGCGGAAGTCGACCTGGGCGACGATCTCCTCCGGCGTCAGGGACGCGACGTACTGCCACAGCGGCAGCCCGGCCCGCCGCGACGCGAGGTCCCACGCCGCGTTGACGACGGCGCCGATCGCCATGTGCAGCACGCCCTTCTCCGGGCCGAGCCAGCGCAGCTGCGAGTCCTGGACGAGGCGGTGGTAGAGCTCGGCCAGGCCCGCGGGGGAGTCCGGCACCGGCCGGCCGACGACGTGCGGGGCCAGGGACCGGACGGCGGCCGCGGCCACGTCGTTGCCGCGGCCGATCGTGAAGAGCAGGCCGTAGCCGTCCCGCTCCCCGTCGGCACCCGGGTCGTCCGTGCCGAGGACGACGTACGCCGCGGAGTAGTCCGGGTCGGGGTTCATGGCGTCGGAGCCGTCGAGCTCCCGCGACGTGGGGAAGCGGACGTCGGTGACGTCGAGCGAGACGATCCGGCCGGGCATCGCGCCGCCTCCAGGGGGTCGTGGTGGACCTCACGATATGGGAGCCTGCGGCCGGTCCCCGGACG
>NZ_MWLL01000101.1 GCF_002198675.1 Kineosporia sp. R_H_3
ACCCCCGCCCCCGATGTCCGCAAGGACGCCCACCCCACGATTCCGGCCATCACCCCCTTCCCGCTCATGCTCGCGCCGGGTACCGTTCCCGGCCCGCTCCGGGCGTCGTGGCGGTACGTACCGTGAGCGCGGGCGGTCGCGGTACTAGGTTGCGGGGCGTGGACGACGTGGAGCTGGACAGGCTGGTCGCGCTCGCCGGGGCGTGGCGGGACGACGACCCCGACCCGCGGACCAGGGCGGCGCTCGACGACCTCGTCGCGCGGGCGGTGACGGACGGGACCGACGCGGCGGCCGCCCGCGAGGAGCTCGCCGACGCGTTCGCGGGGACGCTCGAGTTCGGCACCGCGGGCCTGCGCGGGGCGCTCGGCCCGGGGCCGAACCGGATGAACCGCTCGGTCGTCATCCGCGCGGCGGCCGGGCTCGCGGCGTACCTGCGGGCGGTCGTCCCGGGGCAGCCGCACGTCGTCGTCGGGTACGACGCGCGCACCGACTCCGACGTCTTCGCCCGGGACACGTGCGCGGTCATGAGCGCCGCGGGGGTCACCGCGACGGTGCTCCCCCGGCCGCTGCCGACGCCGGTCCTCGCGTACTGCGTGCGGGCGTTCGACGCCGACGCGGGCGTCATGGTCACGGCGAGCCACAACCCCCCGCAGGACAACGGGTACAAGGTCTACCTCGGCGGCCGCGCGGACGCGTCCCCGGGCCGCGGTGCGCAGATCGTGCCGCCCGCGGACGCCGGGATCGCCGCCGCGATCGCCGCCGCCGGGCCGGTGCTCGGGGTGCCGCTGGACGGCGACGGCTGGACGACGCTCGACGACGGAGTCGTCGACGCCTACCTCGGTGCGCTGACGACCGGGGCGCTGGCCGTCGTCCGGCCCGGACCGCGCGACCTCGACGTCGTGCTCACCCCGCTCCACGGGGTCGGCGGTGACACGTGCAGCCGTGCCCTCGTCGCGGCGGGCTTCGCGGCGCCGTACGTCGTCCCGGAGCAGGCCCTGCCCGACCCGGCGTTCCCGACCGTCGCGTTCCCGAACCCCGAGGAGCCGGGGGCCGTCGACCTCGCGGTCGCGGCGGCGTCCGGTCGCGGCGCGGACCTCGTCGTCGCGAACGACCCGGACGCCGACCGGTGCGCGGTCGCCGTCCCGGACCCGGCGCTGCCCCCGCTCGCGGACGGCCGCCCGGCGTGGCGGATGCTCCGCGGTGACGAGCTGGGCGCGCTGCTCGCCGACCACGTGCTCACCCGGGACGCCGGCCGGCCGCCGGCCGGCGCCGTCGTCGCCTGCTCGATCGTGTCGTCCCAGCTGCTCGCCCGGATCGCGGCCGACCACGGGGTCCGGCACGCCGAGACCCTCACCGGCTTCAAGTGGATCTCCCGGGTCGACGGCCTCGTGTACGGCTACGAGGAGGCCCTCGGCTACTGCGTCGCACCCGACCTCGTGCGCGACAAGGACGGGATCAGCGCGGCGCTCGTCGTCTGCGAGCTCGCCGCCGCCCTCAAGGCCTCGGGGCGCACGCTGCTCGACGCGCTCGACGACCTCGCGCGCCGGCACGGCGTCCACGCGACCGACCAGCTCTCCGTGCGCGTCACCGACCTCGCGCTCATCACCGACGCGATGGCCCGGCTGCGCGCGACGCCGCCGGCGACCCTCGGCGGGCGGCCGGTCGTCGAGGCGGTCGACCTCGCGGCGGGCGGCGCCGGGCTGCCCCCGACCGACGGCCTGCGGTACCGCACGGACGGCGGGGTGCGGGTCGTCGTCCGGCCGAGCGGCACCGAGCCGAAGCTCAAGTGCTACCTCGAGGCGGTCGTCCCGGTCGGCGACGAGGATGCGGCCGACGGCCTCGCCGCGGCCCGGGCGCAGGCCCGGGCGACGCTCGACGCCGTCCGCGAGGACCTGTCGGCGGCACTGGCGCTGGGGTAGCCGTCAGGGCGCGCGGGCGGCCGCCTGCGCCGCCCACTCCTGTCGCGCCGCCGCGTCCCGGGCCTCCTCGGCGACGTCGAGCCGGCGACCCGGCCAGCCGCTGAGCCGGCCGAAGAGCGTGAGCAGGGACGGTGCGAGGAGCGTCCGGACGACGAGCGCGTCGAGGAGGATCCCGACGACGAGCGCGAACGCCAGCTCGCGGAACTGCCGCAGCGGCACGAGCGCGAGCGTGCCGAGGCTCGCCGCGAGCGCGACGCCGGCGGTCGTGATCGCCGCCGACGACTGCGGCAGGGCCGCGAGCATCGCCTCGCGCAGCGGCAGGCGCCGGGCGTGCGCCCAGACGTGGCCCACCGCGAAGAGGTTGTAGTCCGAGCCGAGCGCGAGCAGCAGCACCCCCGCGGCGAGCGGCACGAAGAACGTCACCCCCGGGTGCCCGAGCTCGCCCTGGAACACGAGCGTCGTGAGCCCGAGCGTCGCCCCGGCCGACAGCACCGTGCAGACGAGCAGCAGCACCGGGGCGACGAGGGCCCGCAGGAACAGCGCCATGAGCGCGAGGTTCACCGCGAGCGCGGCGAGGACGATGACGAGCAGGTCGCGGTCCGACTGGCCGACGACGGCCGCGACGGCGGCGCTGTCCCCGCCGACCCCGGCGCGGGCGGTGGCCGGCAGCCCGGCCTCGCGCAGGAGCCCGGGCAGCCGCTCGGTGAGCCGGTCGACGGCCCGGACGGCGTCGGCGTCGAGCGGGTCGACGTCGAGGACGACGAGGTACTGGGCCGCCAGCCGGTCGGCGCGGACGAAGAGCCCGGTCTCGCGTCCGGCCGCGGCCGCCAGGGCGGTCTCCTCGCGCGGGCCGATGACCCCGGCGACGTGCGGCTGGCGGCCGATGAGGTCCTGCAGGCGTCCCAGGGCCCCGGTGTCGAGCGGCTCGCCCTGCGCCCCGGCGTCCGAGGCCGCGACCTCGACGAGCGTCGGCGACGTGATGCCGGCCGCGAAGCCGCTCGCGGCGGCGTCCGCGGCCCGGCGCACCTCGTCGTCCGCCGGCAGCGACGCGACGAACGGCAGCCCGGCGTGCAGCCCGAGCACCGGCACCGTGAGGGCACCGAGCCCGGCGAGGCAGGCGAGGGCGACGACGGCCGCCCCGGCCCGGGTGCGGATGACGCGGACCGTGCCGCGGCGCAGCAGCGCGGCGACGCTCTCCCGGCGCGCCGACTCCGGCCGCGAGGGCCACAGGCACCACCGGCCGAGCACTGCCATGAGCGCGGGCACGAGGGTCACGCAGACGAGCAGCGTGACGAGCACGGTGACCGCCATCGCGGGGCCGAAGGCGCGCACCGGCGGGGAGTCCGCCAGGCGCAGGGCCATGACGCCCGCGGAGACGGTGACTCCCGCGACGAGGACGATCGGCGCGAAGACGCCGGTCGTGCGGGCCGCCGCGTCGACGCGCGGGTGGCCGTCGGCGAGGTCGGCGCGCAGCCCGGAGAGGAAGTAGACGACGTAGTCGGTGACGATCCCGAGCATGAGCGCGACCATGAGCGGCTCGAGGTCGGCGGGGACGTCCCACCCGAACCGCTCGCCGAGCAGCCCGGCGGTCCGGGTGACGAGCACGAACGACAGGCCCGAGACGCCGAGGGTGAGCAGCGGGGCGACGACCGACCGGAACGCGACGCCGACGACGAGCAGGACGGCCGCGAGCGAGACGGCCTCGAGCAGGCGCAGCGACTCCGCGATGACGCGGGTCTGCGCGGCCCGGGCGGGCAGCGAGCCGGTGACGCCGACGACACCGGCCTGCGGGCCGAGGCCCTGCGCGTAGGCGTGCGCGCCCTCGACGACGCCCGCGAAGCTCGTGCCGGGCTGCGGGTAGAGGAACGTCACGACGGTCGTGCCGGGCGTGCGGACGGCGGGCAGCCGCTCGTCCGACGGCACGGGGACGGCGGCACGCAGGTGCTCGGTCGGGCGCTCGGCGAGCGCGCGGGCGGCGTCTAGGGCGGCCTGCCGGGCGGCGTCCGGCAGGCCCGCGGGGTCGTGCTGGACGACGGCCACCCGGCTGAGCAGCGGGACGCCGAGGTCCTTGGCCGCGCGCGCCTCGGCGAGCAGCGCCGGGTTGTCGGCCGTCGTGACGTCCCCGAGGCCGCCCCCGCTCGTGCCGAGGGCGGGCAGGAGCAGCGCCGCCGCGGCGGCCGCGAGGCACCAGCCGACAAGCACCGGCCAGCGCAGCGCGACGAGCGTCCGCGCCCAGAGCCGTGCCCGAGGTTCGTCCGCCATGACGCACCGCCCGTTCCGCGCCTGCCGCCCCGCGCCGGCCGCCCGGCGCCGTGCGTGACCATCCCGCCGGGACCCCGACCCGGCAAGCGCAGACGGTCCCGCCGGACGGCCGCCCGGGCCGGTCACCCGGACGGTCACCCGGACGGTCACCCGGACGGTCACCCGGACGGCGCAGCGCGGGCACCACCTGCCAGGGCCCACGCGGCGAGGACTGGCGAGTCTCGCCGACAGGTGGCGATCAGGGCGGCGGTTAGAGTGGCGACGTGACTGCGACGACGCCTGCGCTCACCGACCGCGTTCGCGACGTCCTCGGCTCGACGACCCTCGACGACGCGTCCCTGCGGCGCTGGCTCCACGGGCTGCCCGGGGTCGACGAGGTCGGCGCCCACGGCCGGGCCGCGATGCTCGGTACCCGCTCCATCAAGACGACCTCGAAGGCCTGGGCCCTCGACCTCGCCGTCTCGATGGTCGACCTCACGACGCTCGAGGGGGCGGACAGCTTCGGCACGGTCCGCTCGCTGTGCGCCAAGGCCCGGGTGCCCGACGCCGACGACCCGGCCTGCCCGAAGGTCGCCGCCGTGTGCGTCTACAACGACCTCGTGCCGGTCGCCGTCGAGGCGCTCGCGGGCAGCGGGGTCAAGGTGGCCGCGGTGACGACGGCCTTCCCGAGCGGCCGGGCGAGCCTGGCCGTCAAGCTCGCCGACACCCGGGACGCCGTCCAGGCCGGCGCCGACGAGATCGACATGGTCATCGACCGGGGCGCGTTCCTCTCCGGGCGCTACCTCAAGGTGTTCGAGGAGATCGTCGCCGTCCGCGAGGTCTGCGACGAGGCCGTCGCCCTGCACGGCCGGCGCGCGCACCTCAAGGTGATCCTCGAGACCGGCGAGCTCTCCACGTACGACAACGTCCGGCGCGCGTCGTGGCTCGCGATGCTCGCCGGCGGCGACTTCATCAAGACGAGCACCGGCAAGGTCTCCCCCGCGGCGACGCTGCCGGTCACGCTCGTCATGCTCGAGGCGGTCCGGGACTGGGCGGCGCTCACCGGCGAGATCATCGGCGTCAAGCCGGCCGGCGGGATCCGGACGGCGAAGGACGCCATCAAGCACCTCGTCCTCGTCCACGAGACGGCCGGCGAGCGCTGGCTCGACCCGGACCTGTTCCGGTTCGGCGCCTCGAGCCTGCTCAACGACCTGCTGCTCCAGCGGCGGCGGATGCGCACCGGCGTCTACGCGAGCCCCGACCGGCTCACCCTCGCGACCTGACGTGACGATCTGATCGGATCTCCGGACCCGTTGCGCCGCACCCCGTTCGCAGCTCCGCCCATCGGTTGAAGGACACCATGCCGACCTTCGAGTACGCACCGGCCCCCGAGTCCCGGGCGGTCGTCGACCTGCAGCCGTCGTACGGCCTGTTCATCGGCGGCGAGTTCGTCGACCCCGTCGACGGCACGTCGATGAAGACGGTCAACCCGGCGACCGAGGAGGTCCTCTCCGAGGTCGCGGTCGGGGGCGCCGCGGACGTCGACCGCGCGGTGAAGGCGGCCCGGCGCGCGTACGAGCGCACCTGGTCGCGGATGCCCGCCGCCGAGCGCGGCAAGTACCTGTTCCGGATCGCGCGGATCCTCCAGGAGCGCGGCCGCGAGCTCGCGGTGCTCGAGAGCCTCGACAACGGCAAGCCGATCCGGGAGAGCCGCGACGTCGACGTCCCGCTCGCGGCGGCGCACTTCTTCTACCACGCGGGCTGGGCCGACAAGCTCGCGTGGGCGGGGCTGCACGGCGCCGCGCTCGGGCCGGACGGCGTCCCGCTGCCGCTCGGGGTCGCGGGCCAGGTCATCCCGTGGAACTTCCCGCTCCTCATGCTCGCGTGGAAGGTCGCCCCGGCGCTCGCGACGGGCAACACGGTCGTCCTCAAGCCGGCCGAGACGACGCCGCTCACGGCGCTGCTCTTCGCCGACATCTGCCGCCAGGCGGACCTGCCGCCGGGCGTCGTCAACATCGTCACCGGCGCGGGCGCGACCGGGGCGGCGCTCGTCGGGCACCCGGACGTCGACAAGGTCGCCTTCACCGGCTCGACCGCCGTCGGCCGCGAGATCGCGAGAACCGTTGCGGGCAGCCGCAAGAAGCTCACCCTCGAGCTCGGCGGCAAGGCTGCGAACATCGTCTTCGACGACGCCGCGATCGACGAGACGGTCGAGGGCATCGTCGACGGGATCTTCTTCAACCAGGGGCACGTCTGCTGCGCGGGCTCGCGGCTGCTCGTGCAGGAGACGATCGCCGAGGAGGTCGTGGGCCGGCTGCAGCAGCGGATGTCGCAGCTGCGCGTCGGTGACCCGCTCGACAAGAACACCGACGTCGGCGCGGTGAACTCCGCCGAGCAGCTGCAGCGGATCACCGACCTCGCCGCGGTCGGCGACGCCGAGGGCGCCCAGCGCTGGACGGCGCCGTGCCCGTTGCCGGAGAACGGGTTCTGGTTCTCCCCGACGCTCTTCACGAACGTGTCGCCGGCGCACACGATCGCGCGCGACGAGATCTTCGGCCCGGTGCTGTCGGTCATGACGTTCCGGACGCCGTCCGAGGCCGTGACGAAGGCGAACACGACGCCGTACGGGCTGTCGGCGGGGATCTGGACCGAGAAGGGCTCGCGGATCCTCTGGATGGCGGACCGGCTGCGGGCCGGCGTCGTCTGGGCGAACACGTTCAACCGGTTCGACCCCACGAGCCCGTTCGGCGGGTACAAGGAGTCCGGCTACGGCCGCGAGGGCGGCCGGCACGGGCTCGCCGCGTACGTGAAGGAGGCCTGACGTGGCGGCGAGACTCGACGTCCGCAAGACGTACAAGCTCTACGTGGGAGGCAAGTTCCCGCGCAGCGAGTCGGGGCGCTCCTACGAGGTGACCGACGCGAAGGGCCGCTTCGTCGCCAACGCGGCGAAGGCCTCCCGCAAGGACGCCCGCGACGCCGTGCTCGCCGCGCGGGCCGCGTTCGCCGGCTGGTCCGGGGCGACGGCGTACAACCGCGGGCAGGTGCTCTACCGGGTCGCCGAGGTCATGGAGGGCCGGCACGCCCAGTTCGCCGAGGAGGTCGCGCGCGCCGAGGGCCTGACAGCGGCGAAGGCGCGGGCCGTCGTCGACGCCGCGATCGACCGCTGGGTCTGGTACGCGGGCTGGACCGACAAGGTCGCGCAGGTCGTCGGCGCCGCGAACCCGGTCGCCGGCCCGTACTTCAACCTGTCGGTGCCCGAGCCGACCGGCGTCGTCGCTGTCCTCGCGCCGCAGGCGTCGAGCCTGCTCGGCCTCGTGAGCGTCGTCGCCCCGGTCGTCGCGGGCGGCAGCACGTGCGTCGTCCTGGCCTCCGAGCGTCGGCCGCTGCCGGCCGTCGTGCTCGGCGAGGTGCTCGCGACGTCCGACGTCCCCGGTGGCGTCGTCAACCTGCTCACCGGCGTCACCGCGGAGACGGCCCCCTGGCTGGCCTCCCACGAGGACGTCGACGCCCTCGACCTCGCCGGCGCCGCCCCGCTGCCCGGCGAGGACCCGACCGTCGACTGGGGCGCCCTCGAGGCCGCGGCCGCTGCGACCCTGACCCGCGTCGTCCGCCCCGCCGGCAGCGGCGCCTCGGGCGAGGCCGACGGCGCGGTCGAGCCGGACTGGACCGTCCTGCCCGACGGGCCGCGGCGGGTGCTCGCGTTCATGGAGACGAAGACGGTCTGGCACCCGAAGGGTCGCTGAGCAGCGGCACCGCGAGGTCCGGGCGCGCCGCCGCGACGAGCGCGAGCCCCTGGTCGACGCCGGTGTCGCGGGCGAGGTAGACGCGTGAGCCGGCGGCGGTCGCGAACCGGACCGTCAGCCGGCCGCCGAGCCGCTGCAGCAGGGTCTGCCGGACCGACAGCCCGACGACGGCCCGGCGCTGCAGTGCCACGGTGACCCGGGTGCCGCCGCCGTCGCGGACGACGACGTAGGCGCCTGCGACCGCGTGCCCCAGCGCGCGGTAGCGGGCCACGGTGAGCGCGACGGTCACCGGCAGGAGCAGCAACGGCGCCGGCCACCAGCCGGACGACCGTCCCGGCAGCACGCCGGCGCGGCCGAGCGCGAGCAGCACGACGGCGACGACCACCGACCCGGCGACCGCGCCGAGGAGCCTGCCGGTGAGCGCACTCCTCGGGTGCCGGGCCAGGGGGGCCTCGAGCGGTCGCGCGCCGTCGGTGAGGATCCTCGCCCCCACCGCGAGCGCCTCCTCTCGGCGCATCCGCGGCAGCACGCTGCTCGCCGGGGAACCGCCGGCCATGACGTCGGCGACCGACAGGCCGGTGGCGAGCGCCGTCGTCCGGGCCAGCCGCAGCCACCGCCAGGCGAGCGGTTCGGTGAGGGCCAGCCCGCGCAGCCGGGCGTCGTCCTGGTGCACCGTGCGGGTGCTCAGCAGGCCGCGGCGGGTGACGAGCGCCGACTTCGGCGGCGTCCCAACCCGGGACAGGGTGAAGTCCCGGTGCTGCACCGCGAACCGGGCCGCCTGGCCGGCCACCCCGAGCGGCAGCGCGACCGCGACGCACGCGGCGAGCGCCCAGGGCCGGTCGAGCGGGACCCGGTCGAGGAGGCCGCGACCGACGTCGAGCAGGTCGACGCCGAAGGGTCGCAGGAACCCGTACGCGGCGAGGAGCGGGCCGACGAGGACGAGCACGGCCCCGGGCGTGACGGCGTTGTACGCGACCCAGGACGGGCGCAGCCGGGCGATCACGGTGCCGGTGGCGGCGGCGGTCCCGGGCACGTCCTGGACGTCGTCCGGCTCCTGACCCGCACCGGTGACCGGCCGCGACCCGGCGCCGAGCTCCTGCTGGAGCCGGGTCACCGCGGCGACGGGGAGGGCGTCGAGGGTGAACGACGACTCGGGGTCGCCCGAGCCGACGTGCAGCACCCGGAGCCCGAACAGACGGTGGCGGACGGTGGCGCTGCTGTCGAGCGTGCGGATCCGGTCGCGCGGCACCGTCCGGTGGCGGCGCACCAGCCGGCCGCTGCGCAGCTCGACCCGGTCCTCGGTCACGCGGTACGACGTCGTGAGCCAGCGGGCGAGGTCGGCCAGGGCGCCGAGGACGCCGATCGCGGCGCCGATGAGCAGGGGCCGGACGGCGGCACTCCCGTCGAGCGCGAGGCCGAGGCCGCCGACCGCGGTGGACGCCGCGAGCCGCAGGACGTCGAGGTAGACGATCCGGACGCTGAGCCGTCGCCACGCCGTGCCGTCACTCACGTGGCGTCGCCCTGGGTCGCGGCCGTCACGTCCTTGAGCCGCCGGACGGTCTCCTCGGCGACGTGGACGTCGAGCCCTTCGATCGTCACCCCTGCCTCGCTCGACGCGGTCGTCACGCGGACGGTCGCCAGCCCCAGCGCCTGCTCGAGCGGGCCGGTGCGCATGTCGATGCTCTGGATCCGCGAGACCGGGACGACGACCCAGGTCTTCGTGAGCCAGCCCTCGAGCGCGTAGACGGCCTCGTCCGTGGTCTCCCAGCGGTGCACGCGGTACCGCCATGTCGGCATGACGGTGATGTTGACGAGGTAGACCACCGCGAGGACGACGAGCACCGGCCCGAGCCACGGCCGGGTCCGCTCGACCACGCCGAGGAGCACGCCGAGGCCGCCGAGCACCACGACGGCACCGATCGCGGCCTGGAGCGTGCGCCACACGACGAACCTGCGGTCGGGCCGGTTCCGGGGTGCCCGGATGCGGACCCGGGTGTCGTCGTCCGCGGGCTGGGTCTGCCTGGTCACACCCCGACCGTACGGACATCGGGTGTGCCAGGTGATCCGCCTTAGGTAGCCGTTCCGGAGCCGCCGGGGTCGACCTTCGGCGGCCGTCCGGCGCCGGCCGCGGGTCGGTCGCTGCGCACGTACCGCAGGGCCACCGTGCCGCACCGGAAGGTGCGCTGCTCGACCAGCCGCAGCCGCAGGTCGGCGCCGCGCGGGAAGTACGGCGTGCCGCGGCCGAGGACGGCGGGCACGACCCGCGGGCGGAACTCGTCGACAAGATCCAGCAGCGAGGCGGCCAGGCCCGCGCCGCCGACGGCGAGGTCGCCGTCCGTCTCCTGCTTGAGCCGGAGCACCTCGTCCACGGCGTCGGCGCGACGCACCAGCCGGCACCCGGGGGCGACCGACTCCAGCGAGTCGGAGAACACGATCCGCGGGGTCGCCACGTACTCGCGGGCGAACTCCGCCTCCACGGGGTGCCCGTCGGCCCGTTCCGGCGCGGTCCAGTACTCCTCCATCACGTCGTAGAGGCCACGACCGAACAGGAACGCCGCCGTCTCACGGGCCTGCTGGTTGGCGAAGCGGTGCACCTCCTCGTCCGGCTCGGAGAAGGCGATGCTGCCGGTCGCGTCCTCGACGTAGCCGTCGAGCGACATGGTCATCGTGTAGCTGAGGGTGCCCATGCGGGAGTGGACCGGCGGAGCCGCCCGAACTCATCTGGGGTGTCGTCAGCGCGGGCCGAGACCGGTGGCACCGTCGAGCAGCTCACGCGCCACGTCGAGGTGACCGGCGTGCCGGGCGGTCTCCTCGATCATGTGGAGGGCCACCCAGCGCAGGTCGGTGATGGGCTCGCCCGGCCAGTCGAAGCCGGGGTCGCCGAGCAGCGGTGAGTCCAGGTCGTGCGACTGGAGCACCTCGTCGGAGATCCGGCACTGGCGCCGGTAGTGCTCGACGACCGCGGCGGCGGAGTGCTCGGTCGTGAAGGGGGCCTCCGGGTCCCAGGGCGGGTCCTCGATGCCGTCGTCCCACCGGGTCTGCGGCTGCGTCCCCAGGGCGACGCGCTGGAACCATGTGGACTCCGCGCCCGCCAGGTGCAGCAGCAGGCCGACGGGCGTCCAGCCCGAGGGCAGGACCGGCGTCCGCAGCCGGGTCTCGTCCAGACCGTCGATGATCGCCAGCACTGCGTTGCGCTGCTCGTCGAGGAAGTACTGCAGCCGGTCCCGTTCGCTGATGGTCGAATCACTCATCGGCCGACCGTACGACGAGGGGCTGACAGTGTGCCGGCGCCGCGGCGGCGGACTACCGGCGGCCCGGCGGCCCCGGGTTGGGGCGCCGCAGCCCCATCCCCTGCCGCACGTTGATCGAGCGGAACGTCGACGACGACATCGTCACGGCGCAGATGCTGACCATCAGCGCACCGAAGAGCTCCTGGCCCGCCCCGAAGACGACGGTCACCCCGACGCAGCCGAGGCAGCAGACGGCAGCGACGAGGGCCATGCGGCGGAAGCCCTGGGTCGCGGTCACCGGCAGCAGCCGTGGGTCCTCGCCGGGGGCGCGGTCCGGCTGCGGGACGTCGGACGCCGGGCGGGCCGGGCGGTCGACGACGAGGGACGCCGGCCACGTCGCGTCCACGGCCTCGACGACTGCCGCACCGCCGACCCACATCGTCGGCTCGACGTCGACCTCGGCGCCGTCCTCGCCGAGGAGCAGCCGGCGGCCGTCGGGCCAGCGCAGCACCGCGGCGGTCGCAGCGACCGGCACCGTGACGTGGGTGCCGGGCGGTGTCCACAGGCTGATGCCCCCGGCGTCGAGGCTCAGCTGGCGCGGGTCGTCCGGTGCCTCGACGGGGCGGAACCAGCGCTGCGAGAACGGCTCCTGACGGCTCGACGGCTCGGGCAGCCAGGGCGCGGGGATCTCGCCGCTCCCGAAGGGCACCGCGGCGAGCGCCCCGAGCAGGTACGACAGGGCCGCGGTGCCGACCTGGGCGGCGGCCACCCCGGCGGCGGGCGGCGCGGTCCCGGCGATGCGGGCGACGGCGTCCGGGTCGGGGCCCGCGAGGAGGAGCGCCTCGGCGGCACGGACGAGGCCGGCATCGGGATCGGCATCGACGTCGGGACCGGCGTCCGGACCGGCGCCGGGCTCAGCCGCGTCCCCGGCGACGGCGTCGCCCGCCCCCTCCCCGGCGGCACGCTCGACGGCACCGAGCAGCGCCGCCGTGACGACCTTCTGCGCCCCGTCCGGCACGGGCACGGTGACCGTCAGCAGCGCCTCGTCGGCGGTGATCTGCTCGAGCGTGGTCGCGGGGACGGCGCCACCGACGCCCTGCCGTGCCAGGTCCGCCCGGACGGCGGCCCGGAGCCGGTCGGCCAGCGCCGCACCGACGGCCCCGGCAGGCACCACACCGAGCACGCCGACGACCCCGCGCGGGCCGCGGAACCACGTCGGGCCGGACCCGAGCCGCGGCGCCGGCTGCGGCGCGGACCGCCGTGGGCCCTCGGGGAGGGCCAGGCGCAGCCCGGGCGGCGGGGGCCCGGTGAGCCACGCGACGACCCCGGCGCGCACCGCCCGCCGGGCCACCCACCCTGCGACCTCCGCGGCCGCCAGCCGCTCGGCCCCGTACTCGTCCGGGGCCGTGGCGACCCCGTGCGCGACGAGGCCGAACCGGCGGCGCAGCAACGCGTCCCGGACGTCGGCGGGCCGGCCCGCCCGCTCCGCCGCCAGGGCCGCGCGGACGTCGTCCAGACCGTCGAGCGGCAGCGCCGCCAGCCGGCCGGCGAGCGCCGAGAGCCGCGCGGGGACGTCGTCCCCGCTCATGCGCACGCGCGTGACCACCTGCCCGACCTCGACGTCCGCCGCCAGGTCGCGCGCGGCCCGGCGCACCGCGAGCCGGGTCACCCCCGCCGTCGGGACCGTCTCGTCGGCGGTGCCGACCCGCAGCAGCAGACCGCCGCGCAGCGGCCCGGGCCGCGACGACGCCACGACGCGGACGCCGTCCACCTCCGTCGCACCGACCGGGCCCCCGGGGCTGCTCATGGAGCGAGGGTACGCACCGCCGCCTGCACCCCGCGTGGATCGCCGCCTAGGATCGCGGCCGTGGCACGCGTGGTCCTCCTGGCGGGAGCGAGCGGTTCGGGGAAGACCTCCCTGTGCCGCCGGCTCGGCGTCCCGGTCCTCGCCCTCGACGACTTCTACCGGGACGGCGACGACCCGGCCCTGCCGCACCGGTTCGGCATCGTCGACTGGGACGACCCGACGTCCTGGGACGGCGACGCCGCGCTCGAGGCGGTCCGGCGGCTGTGCGCGGACGGCGCGTCGGACGTGCCCGTCTACGACATCCCGACGTCGCGGCGCACCGGCACCGCCCGCCTCGATCTCGGCGGCGCGCCGGTCTTCGTCGCCGAGGGGATCTTCGCCGCCGAGCTCGTCATGACGTGCGGCCGGGCGGGCGTGCTCGCGGACGCGCTGTGCCTGCGACTGCACCCGGCGACGACGTTCCTGCGGCGGCTGCTGCGCGACCTCGCGGAGAGCCGCAAGCCGCCGCTCACCCTCGTGCGCCGCGGCCTCGGGCTCGCCCGCGGGGAACCGGCGCTCGTCCGGCGCTGGATCGCCGCCGGCTGCCGGCCCTGCACGATCCCCGAGGCCGAGCGGACCCTGCGCGCCTTGCTCGCGTCGGTCTGAGCGCGGCCCCGGCACGAACCGCCTCCGGCGTCGCCCGGACGCCGCCCGCGGGTCAAGTGCGCGCCGCGCAACGCCGATCGGACAAGGGCGGGCACGCCGCCGCCCGCGACGACGACCCGGCGCGAAGGGGGATGCTGTGCGCTCCGAGGACAAGCGGACCAGGACCGCGAGGACCGGCGCCCCGAAGCCGGCCGCGAAGAGCGAACCTGTCGCCCTCGCGCCGGACAGGGGCCCGTCCCGTCCGGCGCGCCGCACCCGCGCCGTCACCCGGCCCGACCTGCCCCGCCCGGACGTCACGCGGCACTCCTCCGCCGACGCCCACGTCTGGGGCGCCGTCCGGCTGCCCGAGACCGCCGACGCGACCCGGTTCGGCACCCCGCTCGACGACGACCTCTCCACCGTGCTCGGGATCCCGGACCCCGCGCACGTCCGGCTCCCGCTCGGCCCGGTGCCCACGGAGCCGGACGGTGTCGGTGACTGGATGGAGCGCTACCGCGCCCAGCTGGAGCTCGCGCGGGCCGGCCTCGAGCTGCGCAAGGCCCTCGCGGACGCCGCGGGCTACGGCGAGCTCAAGCGGCTGGAGCGCCGTACCAAGGAGCTCGAGGCGGACGCCGTCGTCCGCCGCACCGCGGGCGAGCTCGCCGACCCCGACCAGGCGCTCGTCTACACGTTCTTCGCGGCGGTCGACGAGGAGTCGGTGCGGGACGCCGTCCGCGACCTGTCGGCGTGGTCGCGACGCGCTCCCGGGGCCCCGATCCGGCTCGTGCTGAACTCCCCCGGCGGTGCCGTCCTCGACGGGCTGGCGCTCTACGACTTCCTCGGCGAGCTGCGCTCCCGGGGGCACCACCTCCAGGTGCTCGCGCTCGGGACGGCGGCCTCGATGGGCGGCGTCCTGCTCCAGGCCGGCACCGAGCGGCTGCTGGGGCGCAACGCGTTCGTCCTCGTCCACGAGGTGCGCGGCGGCGCGATCGGCTCGTCGTCGTCGCTCGGCGACACCGTCGAGTTCATCGGCCGCCTCGAGGAGCGGCTCCTCGCGATCCTCGCGGAGCGGTCGGCGCTGACCGCCGACCAGATCCGTGAGCGCTGGGGCCGCCGCGACTGGTGGCTCACCGCCGAGGAGGCCGTCGAGCTGGGGTTCGCGGACGCAGTGGTCTGAACGAACCGCAGCGTCGGTCAGGTGATCGTCAGGTCCTCCACCCCGGCCGCGGTGAGGACCGCGCGGTAGCGCTCCCGGTCGGTGTCCGTCACCGCCCGCAGGTCGCGCGCGACCGCGCGGGTGCCGTGGTGCCGGAACCCGTTGACCCGCACCCGGATCCGCGGGTCCAGCGAGAGCAGCCAGTGCGCCGTCCGGGTGAGCGCGTCGTCCGCGTCGTTGATCCCGGGCACGAGCAGCAGCCGCACCTCGTGCAGCCGGTGGAGCGCGACGAGCCGGGTGAGGCTGCCGAGGACCCGGTAGTTGTCCGTACCCGTGAGCACGATGTGCCGCTCTGTGTCGAGGCCCTTGAGGTCGAGCATGACGCCGTCGAGCACCGGGGCGAGCCGGTCCCACAGGTCGGCGTCGGTGTCGCCGTTGCTGTCGACGAACCGGGACAGGTGCGCCGTCCGCGGGTCGACCGCGAGCGCCTCGAGCAGCGCGACGAGGAACTCCGGCTGCACGGTCGGCTCGCCGCCGGTCACCGTGACGCCGGTGAGGAACTGCGCGTCGCGCGCGACGAGGTCGACGACGGCACCGACGGACGTGCGGACGGCGCCCCGCGGGTGGGCGGGGATCGTCGCGGGGTTGTGGCACACGAGGCAGTCGAAGCCGCAGCCCTGGAGGAACACGACGAACCGGTTGCCCGGGCCGTCCACGGCGGAGAACGGCACCGTGCCGGCGACGAGGCCCTCGACGGCGAGCAGACCGGCGACGACGTCCCGGGCGGCGCAGGCGGCGGTCACCGCCCGCTCGCCCCCGGCGGCTGCGGGGCGCACTTCGTCACCCGGTCGCGAAGGTGCTGGTTCTCCAGCGCGGCGGCGCCGAGGAAGGTGCTCGAGTGCCGGGCACCCGCCGCCACCCCGGCGACGTCGGTGTCCCGCACGAGGTAGCCGGTGATCCGGACGAACCCGTTGCCCTCGACGTCGAAGGTGACGTCGCGCATCCCGGCCGCGAACGCCCCGCGGATCACCGCGACCGCGGCGTCCGGGTTCACCGCCACCGTCGGCTCGAAGCGCATGACGTCGCTGATCCCCGCCGGGACGTGCCGGTGGTTGGGCGCGACGGCCCGGATGTGCTCGTAGAGCGGCGGTTCGCTGCCCGGCGGGATCCGCGCGCCGGCGGTCACGCCGAGGTCGGTGTCGATGCCGGACTGCGCGTGCAGGAGCGCGTGCCCGCCCGTCGCCTCGCAGTACGGCATGGGGGTCGCGGCGACGAGATCGGCGAGGGCGGCGACGATGCGCTGCCCGAGCGCGGTGGCGTCCGCGTCCAGGCCGTAGCGCCGCTGCGTGCCGCGCGTCCCGTGCCGCGAGAAGGCGTCCCCGCCGAGGCAGGCGCTGACCCCGGCACCGGCACCGGGCGCCAGGAGCGCGGCGACCGCCTCTGCGACCCCGTAGAAGCCGAACATCGCGGTGAAGCGGTCCCGCCGGACGAGCCCGTCGAGGACGAACCGGTCGTGCTCGAAGAACCGTGCCTCCTCGACGAGGAACCGGATCCGGGACGCCATGAGCTCGGCGGTCAGCGCGACGTCGCCCGGCAGCACCTCGGTGAGCCAGCGCTCGACCCGCTCGGCGGCCCCGGCCCGGCCCGCGAGCGGCCCCGGGACCGCCCGCCGGACGCTCGCGGACAGGTCCAGGCGGGAGAGCGTGTACGCGCCCCCGCCGCGCGGCAGGCTGTTGTAGCAGCTGACGACGCCGTAGTCCGGGCCGAGGTCGGCGCGCATCATCGGGTCGTTGACGTAGTGCGGCTTCCCGTCGGCGCACGTCGTGAGGACCGCCTCGCGCAGGAGCGCGTCCGGCGTCCGAACCGGGTCGACGCGCAGCGTGAGGTTGGGGACGACCTGCCGCAGCCGGCGGTCGACCCGCAGCAGCGAGCGGACGACACGGCCGTCGTCCGGCCCGAGGTCGGCGTGCACGAAGGCGTCGGGCATCGTCCGGTCGACGAGCCGCCAGAAGAGCGTGAGCCGACGGTCGAGGTCCGCGTCGGTGACCGAGTCGTCGACGAACGGCTCGAGAAGGGTGTCGAGGTCCCCGAGGTACACCGGGTACCCGGTGATCGAGGGCACCGAGGCGTACGCCGCGAGGAGCAGCGCGAGCGCCTCGTCGAGGTCCCGGGCCGGCTCGAGCTCGAGGTGCGCGGCACCGCCGGCGAGGGCGAGCGCGTAGTCGGGGAGCACGTACCGCGGCCGGTACGGCGCCGGCCCCTCCCCCATGTCGTGGACGACGCCCGCGGCCTGCGCGGCCCGGCACGCGGCGCTCACGGCCGGGGGTTCGAGCGCCCCCTCGGCCAGCGCCGCGAGCCGCTGGACGCGCTGCCGGTAGGTGAGCGCCGGGTCGGTGACGCAGCCGAGCACCTCGGCCCGGTAGGTGTCGGTCGTCTGCCTGCGGGCGCGCCCGTTCATGACGCCGGGGCGTTCGGCGACCACCGGCGGACCGGTCACGACGAGTGGTTCGGTGACACGGACGGTCGTCTCCATGACCGCACGGTAGGCAACGACCCCGCTCACGGGTCAGGGGCGAACGTCCCAGGCCCGTGAGCGGGGTGCGCCGGGTCGTCAGGCGGACGGCGCCCAGCCCGGGTCGCGGCCGACCCAGGCGACGAGCCGGTCGTACGGCGGGGCGTCCGCGGCGACGGGGACGACCGGCCCGAACGGGATGACGCCGCGCTGCGCGTCCGGGATGAACCGCCGGACGACGTCGGCCGCGACGACCGCGAGGTCCTCGTCGAGCACGTCGCGGCGGCCGATCGCCGAGGCGAGGTCCCAGGCGTGCGTCGTCAGCTCGCCGACGTAGGCGAGCGCGGCACCGCGCCCGGGGACGTCCCCGAACGGCAGGTGGAGCACCCGGTCGAGGACGGCCTCGTCGGCCCAGGCCGCGCGCAGCGCCACGGCGGCGTCGGCGCACCGGGCGGTCCAGGCGTCGTCCGCGACGTCGAGGACGATCGACGGCACGTCGAACGGCAGCCCGCCGCCGGCGACGTGGGCGACCCGGCCGAGCACGCCGAGCACGTGGCCGAGCAGGTGCCGGACGTCGTACTCGTCGCACGGGGTCGGCCGGTCGAGGTCGGCGGCGGTCACGAGACCGACGAGAGCGGTGGCCTGGTCGACGGCCTCCAGGAGCGTCGTCCGGGGGTCGGTGATGGTGGGGTTCGTCGTCATGCCCCCACCCTGACGGGGTATCCCTGACAGCCGCGGTCAGGTTTTTCTGGCAGAGTCGGGGGATGCGGTCGGACCGCCTCCTCTCGCTGCTCCTCATGCTCCAGGCCCGGGGCCGGCTCACCGCGCCCGACGCGGCCCGCGAGCTCGAGGTCAGCGTGCGCACCGTCTACCGTGACGTCGAGGCGCTCTCCGCCGCGGGCGTCCCGGTGTGGACGACCCAGGGCCGCAACGGCGGGATCGAGCTCATGCCCGGCTACCGGACCGACGTCACCGGGATGACGGCGGCCGAGGCCCGGGCGCTCGTCGCGATGACCGGGCGCGCCGTCCCCGACGACCTCGGGCTCGGTTCCGCGCTCGCGTCCGCCGTCCACAAGCTCGTCGCCGCCGTCCCCGCCTCGCACCGGCCCGCCGCGCAGGCGGCCCGCGACCGCGTCCTCGTCGACCACGCGGGCTGGTACCGGACGACGGCCGGCGACGCCCCCGGGGCACCGCACCTCGCGGCCGTCCAGGAGGCGGTCTGGGCCGACCGCCGGATCCGGGTCCGCTACCGGCACGGGGACGGCCGGCTGCACGGCTACCTGCTCGACCCGTGGGGTCTCGTCCTCAAGGGCGGCACGTGGTACCTCGTCGCCGCCCACCGCGGGACGGCGCGGCTCTACCGCGCCGACCGCGTCCTGACGGTGACGACGCTGCCCGACCCGGCCCGGCGCCCGCCCGACCTCGACCTCGAGGCGGTCTGGACGGCGTTGCGCGCGGACGTCGAGCGGCCGCGGGGTGCCGTCACCGTGCGGCTGCGGGTGCGCGACGGGGTGCGGGCGCTCCTGCTGCGGGTCACCGCCGGCCAGCGGACCCCCGCACCGGTCGCCGAGGTCGGCACCGGGCAGGCCGGTGGCGACGGCGGCGACTGGTCGGTCCTCGACGTGGAGTTCCGGGCCCTGCCGGCAGCGCGGGCCGCCCTCATGGGCTTCGGGGACGCCGTCGAGGTGCTCTCCCCGCAGGACCTGCGCGCCGACATGGCCCGGACGGCCCGGGCGGTCGCCGCGCTCTACGCCGGCACCGGCGGGGATTGACCCGTCCGGGGGACACACGGCCCACGCTCTGCGGACGCCCCGGTGCACGGCCGACGTCTGAGAGGTGAGGGACGACCAGGGTTCGCGACGCAGCTTCGGTCGCGGCGCGCGGCGGCTGCGGCTCGTCGCGCTCGCCGCGGGCGCGGCGCTGCTCGTCGGCGGGCTCGCGTCGGTCGCCCTCGTCGGCCGGCTCGCGCAGGCCCACCAGCAGACGCTGACCGACGTCCTCGCCGAGCGCGCCGACGTCGTCACCGCGTTCGCCGACGACGCGGCGTCCGTCACGCGGCTCGCGTCGCACGACGCGGCGTTCCGCGACGTCTACGCGCGCGCCGGCGGCCGTGCGGTGACCCCGGCCGACCTCGGTCGCCGGGACGCGGACCGGGTCGGCGCCGCCCTGGAGTACCTGCGGGCGACGTTCCCCGACGAGATCGCCGAGGCGTGCTTCATCGACGGCAGCGGGGCCGAGCTCGCCCGCGTCGTCCAGGGCCTCGTGCCCGGCACGGCGAACCTGTCCCCCGACGAGAGCACCCAGCCGTTCTTCCGCCCGGCGCTGGGGTCCGCCGGGGACGTCGCGTACCAGCCACGGCCCTACGTCTCCCCGGACACCCGGACCTGGGTCCTCGCGTCCGCGGCCCCGGTCCGGCTCGCCGACGGCGGCCCGGCCGTCGCCGTCGTCCATCTCGAGGTGACGCTGGAGAGCCTGCGCCGCCGGCTCGCGCACGGGCTGCGGACCGGCACCCGGGTCTTCGTCGTCGACGCCCGCACGGGTGCCGTCGTCGTCGACTCGGCGGTCCCCGTGCTCGACGGGGACGCCGCCGCACCGGCCCCCGCGACCGGCCGGTACGACGTCACCGCCTGGGCCGGCCGGACCCTGCTGCAGGACGGCGGCCACGACCTCGCCGTCCGGCGGCCCGCGCCCGGGGCCGTCAACGACTGGTACGTCGTCGTGAGCGCCGGCGCCCCGTCCGGCTGGGTCTCCGGCCCGCTCCCCGCGGTGCCCGTGCTCGCGACGGTGCTCGGCGCGCTCCTGCTCCTCGTCGCCGGCGTCGGCTTCGCCGAGCACAGCCGGCTGCTGCTGCAGCGTGCGCACCGGGACTCGCTCACCGGGCTCGCGAACCGCGACGGGCTGCTCGACCGCCTCACCCACGGCCTCGCCACCCGGCAGGGCGGCGCCGCCCGGCCGGACCGGCTGCGCGCCGTCCTGCTCGCAGACCTCGACCGCTTCAAGCAGGTCAACGACACCCTCGGCCACGGCGCCGGGGACCGTCTCCTCGTCGAGGTGGCCCGGCGGATCGGGTCCGGGCACGGCCCGCACGACGTCGTGGCCCGGCTCGGCGGCGACGAGTTCGCGCTCCTCGTCCACGGCGAGGCCGGCCCGGACGACCTGCTGCGCCGGGCCCGCGACCTCGTGCACCGGCTCGACGCCCCGTTCGTGCTCGACGGCGTCCAGGTGCACGTCGGCGCGAGCGTCGGTGTCGCGCTCGCCGGCGAGCACGGGCACGACGCCGCGACCGTGCTGCGGCGCGCCGACCTCGCGATGTACGAGGCGAAGCGGCGGCGCACCGGGACCGCGCTCTACACCCCGGCGCTCGACGCGGCACCGGCCCGGTCGCTCGCCTTCGAGACCGAGCTCGTCCTCGCCATGGAGCGTGACGAGCTCGTCCTGCACTACCAGCCGCAGGTCGACCTGCGGACCGGCCGGGTCCGCGGCGTCGAGGCGCTCGTCCGCTGGCAGCACCCCGACCTCGGCCTGCTCATGCCGGCCGCGTTCGTCCCGGCGGCCGAGGAGAGCGGGATCATCGTCGGGATGACCCGGCACGTCCTGGGCCTGGCCCTCGACCAGGTGCGCACCTGGCGGGCAGGCGGGCTGGACGTCGTCGTCGCCGTGAACATCGGCGCCCGCAACGTCGCCGACCCGCAGCTGCCGACCGACGTGCTCCGGCTGCTCGCCGAACGCGGTCTGCCCGCCTCGGTGCTGCGGGTCGAGCTCACGGAGACCGACCTGCTCGGCGATCCCGAGCAGGCCCGGTGCGTCCTGCAGGCCCTGCGGGACAGCGGCATCGGGATCGCGGTCGACGACTTCGGCACCGGCTTCGCGTCGCTGGCCCAGCTGCGCAGCCTGCCGTTCGACGAGCTCAAGATCGACAAGTCGTTCGTCCAGGTCATCGACACCGACCACGACGCCGCGCACATCGTCACGACGGTCGTCGACCTCGCGCACGGGCTGGGGCTCGTCGTCACCGCCGAGGGCGTCGAGACGCCGGACTCGCTGGCCGCCCTCGCCGAGATCGGCTGCGACACCGTCCAGGGCTACCTGCTGGGCCGTCCGATGCCCGCCGAGGAGGCGTGGACCTGGATGCTCGGCCACGACCCGGCGTCGGTCGGCGGCCGCTGGCGGCGGCACCGGTCCCGCGCGAGCTTCGGCCACGTCGGCTGCACGCACCACCGCCACGGCCACTGACGCCACGACGCACCCGCACCGGCCCGCACGGCACCGGCCCGGACGACCGGCTCAGCGCGCGCCGAGCGCCGTGTACGCCGGCTTGACGACCTCCTCGATGATCGCCAGCCGCTCGTCGAACGGGATGAACGCGCTCTTCAGCGCGTTGATGGTCACCCAGCGCAGGTCCTCGAGCGACCAGCCGGCCTCGTCGACGAGGGCGGTCATCTCCCGGGTCATCGACGTCGCGGACATGAGCCGGTTGTCGGTGTTCAGCGTCACCCGGAAGCGCAGGTCCTTGAGCAGCGTGATCGGGTGCTCGGCGATGCTCGCCGCGGCCCCGGTCTGCAGGTTCGACATCGGGCACAGCTCGAGCGGGATCCGGGAGTCCCGCACCCAGGCGGCGATCCGGCCGAGGCGCGCCGCGGGGTGACCGAAGCGGTCGGTGCCGCCGAGGACCTCGATGTCGTCGACGATCCGGACGCCGTGCCCGAGCCGGTCGGCGCCGCAGACCTGGACGGCCTCCCAGATCGACGGCAGCCCGAACGCCTCGCCCGCGTGGATCGTCACGTGGAAGTTCTCGCGGTGCAGGTAGTCGAAGGCGTCGAGGTGCCGGGACGGCGGGAAGCCGGCCTCGGCGCCGGCGATGTCGAACCCGACGACGCCCTCGTCACGGTGCCGCACCGCGAGCTCGGCGATCTCGCGGCTGCGCGCCGCGTGCCGCATCGCCGTGACCAGCGTGCCGATCCGGATCGGGGTGCCCTGGTCGGCGGCCTGCGCGCTGCCCGCCGCGAAGCCCTCCTGGACGGCGACGACGACCTCGTCGAGACTCAGCCCGCGCTCGAGGTGCTGCTCGGGCGCGTAACGGACCTCGGCGTAGACGACCCCGTCCGCCGCCAGGTCGAGCGCGCACTCGGCCGCCACCCGGTGCAGGTGCTCCTTCGTCTGCATGACGGCGACCGTGTGCACGAAGGTCTCGAGGTAGCGCACGAGGGAACCGGAGTCGGCGGCGTCCCGGAACCAGCGCCCAAGCCCGTCGGGGTCCGTCGCCGGCAGCTCGTGGCCGACCTCCGCCGAGAGCTCGACGACGGTCGCCGGGCGCAGGCCGCCGTCGAGGTGGTCGTGGAGGAGCGCCTTCGGGGCGCGGGCGACGGTGGCGGCATCAGGCGTGGTCACCTCCCGGACTCTAGCCACGTCGCACGCCGGGCGAGGCCTCGCGGCACCCGGCACGCGGTTCGTTAGCGTGGACGACCATGGACGTCCTCCTCCCCGTCACCGACCTGCAGGCGCTGCTCGCCGCGGGCGCTCCCGTCGTGCTCCTCGACGTCCGCTGGGCGCTCGGCGACGCGGGCGGGCGCGACCGGTACCGGGCGGGGCACGTGCCGGGCGCCGTCTTCGTCGACCTCGACACCGAGCTGGCGGCACCGCCGTCACCGGCCCTCGGGCGGCACCCGCTGCCCGCACCCGCCGACCTCGAGGCGGCGGCCCGGCGCTGGGGCGTGCGTGACGGCGTCCCGGTCGTCGTCTACGACGACGGCCCGGCGCTCGCGGCCGCCCGGGCGTGGTGGCTGCTGCGCTGGGGCGGGGTCGCGGACGTGCGGATCCTCGACGGCGGCTGGGCGGCGTGGGCGGCGGCCGGCGGCGCCCGGGCCACCGGCGACGACGCCGCAGCAGGACCGGGGGACGTCCGGCTCACCCCGGGGTCGCTGCCGGTCGTCGACGCGGACGACGTGGCGCGGCTCGCGTCGCCCGGGGCCGGCGGTGCGCCGTCCGCAGGGGTGGTCCTCGACGCCCGCGCCGGCGAGCGGTTCCGCGGGGAGGTCGAGCAGGTCGACCCGCGCGCCGGCCACGTGCCCGGCGCCGTGAGCGCCCCGACCGCCGCGAACGTCGGCCCGGACGGCCGCTTCCTCGCGAGAGACGTTCTCGCGCAACGCTTCTCGGCGCTCGGCGCGGACGGGTCCCGACCGGTCGCGGTGTACTGCGGCTCCGGGGTGACGGCCGCGCACGAGATCGCGGCGCTCGCCGTGGCCGGCGTGGAGGCGGCGCTCTACCCGGGCTCGTGGTCGCAGTGGTCGAGCGACCCGGACCGGCCCGCGGCGACCGGCGCCTGACCCGACCGAAACGGGCACATCGGGACAGCATGGGCCGATCGGAGGATGCTCGCTCCCCCCTGCATTAGGGGCAGCGACCCCCCGGGCGAGGTGACAACATCGTCATCCACTCGCCATTTTGTCGTAACTCAGGCGATTGGCGAGGGACGCCGGGGCGCGTCCGACGTCGCGACCGCCGCGGGCCTTCCGGGCCCGGGGGCCGCGAGCGCCGCCTGCCTTCCCGACGGCAGAACGTGTACGTCCACCTACCGTTCCATCCGCCGTTACCCCACCCAAGAAGCACGGGCACGACACCGCCGCGAGGTCTGCGCGACCGCGGGCGGTCCAACTCCATCCATCCGCATCGAGGTGCCGCGTCGGGAGCCGCGGCCCTGATGTCGTGCTGCCGTCGACGGGGGTCGCCGGCAGCGATCACCAGCACCCTCCGCACGGAGCGCCGTCCCGGTCCTCCGGCGATGCGTGCTGCCTGCAGAAGGGGCGAACATCATGAATCTCATCCCACGGGCGGTCCTGGGCCGCCGCGGTACGCGCCGTCTGCGCGCGACCGTCGCCTTCCTGGCCTCCGCCGCCGTGGTCCTCACCGGCGTCGGGGTGGCCGGGGCGGCCCCCGCGACCGCCGTCGTCGGCGAGGGCTTCCCCGTCACACCGGCAGACCTCGCTTTCATCCTCAAGCAGATCAAGATCGCCGAGTACCACTCGGCGCACATCGCGGACGACCCGACGAACCCCTGCGCGGCACTCCTCGGTGACGGGCCCGACCAGATCGCGAGCCCCCTGCTCTCCTTCGGCCTGCGCACCGTCGACGGGTCGTGCAACAACCTGCAGCCCGGCCAGGAGACGTTCGGCGCCGCCGACCAGCCCTTCCCCCGGCTGACGACCCCGGTCTTCGGGCCGGCGGACGACGCCGCGCCCTTCGGCAGCGGGCCGACGAGCTACGACCAGCTGAACGGCAACGTCGTCGACGCCGAGCCGCGCACGATCAGCAACCTCATCGTCGACCAGACGTACACCAACCCGGCCGCGGTCGCGGCGGCACGGCAGGCCGTGCGCGCGCAGAGCAACGACGGCGCCTCGGAGCCGTGCGAGTGGACGCCGGGCTACACCCCGCCGGACAACTTCAGCCCGAACTCCCCCGGCTGCGTCCCGTCGCACGACACGCTCTTCATCGAGAACGTGACGACGGACGTCGGCCTGTCCCCGCCGTTCAACTCGCTCTTCACGATCTTCGGCCAGTTCTTCGACCACGGCCTCGACAAGATCACCAACGGCGGCAACGGCACGGTCTTCGTGCCGCTCCAGGACGACGACCCGCTCGTCGCGGGCGACGACCACGAGTTCGGCACGTCGGACGACCTGGACCCGGGCCTGCGGTTCATGACCCTCACCCGCGGTCACGTCGTCGACGGTCCGGACGGCTTCCGGAACGCCCCGAACACCGACACCCCGTTCGTCGACCAGAGCCAGACCTACACCTCGCACGCGTCGCACCAGGTCTTCCTGCGCGAGTACGTGGACAACGCCGCCGGCGACCCGGTCTCGACGGGCAAGTTCCTCAGCACGCCCGACGGCGACGGTCTCGCCACCTGGGCGCAGATCAAGGACCGGGCGGCGACCCTGCTGGGCCTGGAGCTCGTCGACGCCGACGTCACGAACATCCCGATGCTCGCGACCGACCCTTACGGCAAGTTCCTCCCCGGCCCGAACGGGCTGCCGCAGTACGTCACCGGCTCCGGGCTCGTCGAGGGCGACCGCGCGACGCCGGTCCCCGCACCGGCGGACGTGCTCCGGATCGACACCGCGTTCCTCAACGACATCGCGCACAGCGCGGACCCGGGGTCGCTCTCGTCCCCCAAGACACCGGACGGGAACAACACCGCCGGCGGCAGCCTCGACCCCGTCACCTCCGGGCAGTACGACGACGAGCTGCTCGACCTGCACGCGATCTGCGGCGACGGTCGCTGCAACGAGAACATCGCGCTGCAGGCGGTGCACCAGGTCTTCCACAGCGAGCACGACCGGCTCGTCGGCGAGATCAAGCAGATCCTGCTCGACGACACGAGCGACGTCACCGACGTCGCCGACTGGCAGACCGCGGGCGGTGCCCCGTCCGCCGACGGCGCGTGGAACGGTGAGCGGCTCTTCCAGGCGGCGCGCTTCATCACCGAGATGCAGTACCAGCACCTCGTGTTCGAGGAGTTCGCCCGCAAGGTCCAGCCGGCGATCAACCCGTTCGAGCCGTTCGCGTTCAACCAGACGGACGTCGACCCGGCCATCACGGCGGAGTTCGCGCACGCCGTCTACCGCTTCGGCCACTCGATGCTCGACGACGACATCCCGCGGGTGCGGCCGAACGGCAGCCACTACGACATCCCGCTGCTCGACGGCTTCCTCAACCCGGCGGCCTACTACGACAACGGCAGCGGCGGCACGCTCGACTCGAAGGCGGCGCTGACCGGTCTCGTCATGGGCCTGTCCGACCAGGCCGGCAACGAGATCGACGAGTTCGTCGCGGACACGCTGCGCAACAACCTGCTCGGCCTCCCGCTCGACCTGCCGGCCCTCAACATGACCCGGGCCCGCAGCGAGGGCGTCCCGCCGCTCAACGTCGTCCGTCGGCAGATCCACGGCGCGACCAACGACAACCAGCTCACGCCGTACACCAACTGGATCGACTTCGGCGAGCACCTGCGCCACCCGGAGTCCCTGGTCAACTTCGTCGCGGCCTACGGGACGCACCCGGACATCACGTCCGAGACGACGATCGCCGGGCGACGCACCGCGGCCGAGCGGATCCTCAACGGTCTGGTCCTGCCGGGAACGGACGGCGAGCTCGGCAGCGGCTGCGGGACACCGGCCGAGACAGCCGAGTGCGCGGACAACGTCAACCCGCCCGCCGACTCGGCGGACTTCGTCTTCGGCACGGGTGACTGGGCCGACGACGGCGGTCTGACGACCACCGGGCTCGACGACGTCGACCTGTGGGTCGGCGGCCTCGCAGAGAACACGAACCTGTTCGGCGGCCTGCTCGGCTCGACGTTCAACTACGTGTTCGAGAACCAGCTGACGAACCTGCAGAACGGTGACCGGTTCTACTACCTGGCCCGCACCCCGGGCATGAACCTGCGCGCCTCGCTCGAGGGCAACTCGTTCTCCGAGCTCGTCATGCGCAACAGCGACGCGTCGACCCTCAAGGCCGACCCGTTCGCCACCGCCGACTGCAAGTTCGAGATCGGCGCACTCACCTGGCCGGCGCCCTCGGGCAGCTTCATCACCGGCCCGGGTTCGGTCGCGGACGTCGCAGGCTCCGAGTGCGACGAGAACCGGCTGCTCCTGCGGCAGCCGGACGGCCAGATCAAGTACCGGGCCGTGAACAGCGTCGACCCGTCGGGCATCAACGGCCAGAGCGTGTTCAACGGCACGGACGCCGTCGACCGGATCTACGGCGGCAACGACAACGACACCTTCTGGGGCGGCAAGGCCGGCGACATCATCGACGGTGGTGGCGGCGACGACGTCATCCTCGGCGGCGAGGGCAACGACATCATCACCGACTTCGGTGGTGCCGACGTGCCCAAGGGCGGCCCGGGCAACGACGCCATCGACGGCGGCATCGGCGACGACATCGTCATGGGTGGTGACGGCAAGGACTTCACCAACGGCGGCGCCAACCTCAACGAGCACTTCCTCGGCGAGGGCGACGACTTCGCCATCGCCGGGCAGGGCACGGACGCGGTCTTCGGCGACGGCGGCGACGACTGGGAGGAGGGCGGCGACCAGCCGGACCTGCTCATCGGTGACAG
>NZ_MWLL01000102.1:0-27196 GCF_002198675.1 Kineosporia sp. R_H_3
GCCGGCACCCGGCGCCCGCGGCCGGCCCGGCCGGCCACCTCGGCGGCCTCGCGCCACGCCTGCTGCGCGGCGGTCTGGCTGCCGGGCAGGCCCGACGTCATCGCCGAGGCCGGGGCGCCGCGCCACAGGTGGCAGATCGCCAGGGCGAGGGCATCCGCGGCGTCGGCCGGCTTCGGGGTCTCGGCGAGGTCGAGGATCCGGGTGACCATCGCGGCGACCTGCTTCTTGCCCGCGCGGCCGTCCCCGGTGACGGCAGCCTTGACCTCGGACGGCGTGTGGACGGCGACCGGGATGCCGCGCTGGGCCGCGGCGAACACCGCGAGCCCGGCGGCCTGCGCCGTCCCCATGACCGTCGAGACGTTGGACTGCGCGAAGACCCGCTCGACGGCGACGACGTCCGGGCGCACCTGGTCCAGCCAGCCGGCGAGCGCCTCCCCGATCCCGAGCAGCCGGGCGCCCAGGTCGTCCGTCGCGGGGGTCGTGACGACGTCGACGGCGACGAGGACGACGTCCCGGCCGCGGCGGCCCTCGACGACGCCGACGCCGCAGCGGGTCAGCCCCGGGTCGACCGCCAGCACGCGCATCTGCTCAGCGTCGCACGCCCGCGGCCGGCTGCGGCCGTGCGACGCGGCGGGTCGCGAGGAAGGCCGCCGCGCCGCCGACCGCGACGGCCGTCGCGTGCCCGACCGCCGTGACGTCGAGGTCGGTCAGCCCGTCGAACAGGTAGGGCGCCACGAGCGCGGAGCAGACGAGGGCCGGCACCCGCTCGAACCGGCGGCCCCGGACCGCCCCGGCGACGAGCAGGGCGACGACGGCGTACGAGGGCCCGATGTCGAGCACGCCCCGCAGCGCCTCGCTCTCGTCACCACGGCCGATCCGCCACGCGAGCAGTCCCTCGGAGAGCAGCGTCCCGACCACGTGCCCGGCCGCCGCGAGGGCCGCGGCGCCGCGCACCCCGAGCGCCCGGCCGGTGACCCAGCACCCGACGAGCGCGAACAGTGCCCACCAGCCGGCCGACTCCTGCGGCACGAACGCCGACGACACGAGCGCCCCGAGGGCGTGGGGCACGCCGTCCGACAGGTTGTCGAGGCTCGTCGAGGCCCACCCGCGGGCCGCCGCTCCCCCGTCCTCCGGCACGCCGCGCACCAGCAGGTCCACCACGAGGAGCAGTGCGGCGTAGGAGCACCCGAGGATCAGGGGCCCGGGCGGCGTCAGGCCGGCCCGCCGGCGGGAGGCGCGCTGCGGCACGGGGTCAGTCGGACGCGTCGAGCGCCTCCATGACGTCGTCCGCGACGTCGAAGTTCGCGTAGACGTTCTGGACGTCGTCGCTGTCCTCGAGGACGTCGATGAGGCGGAAGATCTTGCGGGCGCCGTCCTCGTCGAGCGGGATCTGGGTGCTCGGCACGAACTGGGCGTCGGCGGAGTCGTAGTCGATCCCGGCCTCCTGGAGCGCCGTCCGGACCGCGACGAGGTCGGTGGCCTCGCTGACGACCTCGAACGACTCCCCGAGGTCGTTGACCTCCTCGGCACCGGCGTCGAGCACGGCCATGAGGACGTCGTCCTCGCTCTGGCCGTTCTTCGGGACGACGATGACGCCCTTGCGCGTGAACATGTAGGACACGCTGCCCGGGTCGGCGAGGCTGCCGCCGTTGCGGGTGAGCGCCGTCCGGACCTCGGCCGCCGCACGGTTGCGGTTGTCGGTGAGGCACTCGACGAGCAGCGCGACGCCGTTCGGGCCGTACCCCTCGTACATGATCGTCTGGTAGTCCGCGCCGCCGGCCTCGGCGCCCGAGCCGCGCTTGACCGCGTTCTCGATGTTGTTGTTCGGCACGGACGACTTCTTCGCCTTGGTGATGGCGTCGTAGAGCGTCGGGTTGCCCGCCGGGTCACCGCCACCGGTGCGCGCCGCCACCTCGATGTTCTTGATGAGCTTGGCGAACATCTTGCTGCGCTTGGCGTCGACGACCGCCTTCTTGTGCTTCGTGGTGGCCCACTTGGAGTGGCCGGACATCAGTGCCTCCTGGTCGGGCGTGCGGGTGGCTCGGGCGGTGGTGCGCGTCGGCGGGCGACCGCCTCGCAGGGCGGTGCGTCAACCGGCGCTGCGGACCATCTCGACGAAGAGCCGGTGCACACGGATGTCCCCGGTGATCTCGGGGTGGAACGACGTCGCGAGCAGGTTGCCCTGCCGCACCGCGACGATCCTACCTGCGGCGGGCCCCTCGGCCACGGTCGCGAGCACCTCGACGGCGTCCCCGACCTGCTCGACCCAGGGCGCGCGGATGAACACGGCGCGGACCGGCTCCCCCTCGACGCCGGTGACGTGCAGGTCCTCCTCGAAGCTCTCGACCTGGCGGCCGAAGGCGTTCCGGCGGACCGTCATGTCGATCCCGCCGAACGTCTGCTGGCCCTCGATCGCGTCGACGACCCGGTCGGCGAGCAGGATCATCCCCGCGCAGGACCCGTAGGCCGGCATCCCGGCCTCGAGCCGGTCGAGGATCGGCTCGCGCAGGTCGAAGGCCCGGGTGAGCTTGTCGATCGTCGTCGACTCGCCCCCCGGGAGGACGAGCGCGTCGAGCTCGGCGATCTCCGTCGCGCGCCGGACGGGGCGGGCGACGACGTCGCACTCGGCGAGCGCCGCGAGGTGCTCGCGGACGTCGCCCTGGACGGCGAGGACGCCGATCACGGGGTCGGTGGGCACGATGGTCAAGCCTAGGCGGGGCGGACCGCGGCCACGACGCCGGGGCGCGGCGTCACCCCCGCGGCGGACGCGGCCGCCGGGTGCCAGGCCGCGGCGAGCGCCTCGACGGCGTCGACGACCCGCGGCCCGGGCCGGGTGACGAAGCCGCCGGCGTCGACCGCGTGGACGGCGCAGGCCGCCGGCAGGTCGGCGCCGAGCACGCCGACGACCGCGTGCGCCTGGGCGACCGCGTCGGCGAGGCCGTAGCCGCACGGCGCGACGAGCACGGCGTCGGCCGTGCGGACGGCGGCGCGGACGTCGTCCCACGACGCCGGGACCGAACGCTCCCCGGCACGCGCGAGGACCGGGACGCCACCGGCCGCGGCGACGAGGTCGGGCACCCAGTGCCCGGCGACGAACGGCGGGTCGGTCCACTCCAGGACGAGGACGCGCGGCCGCGGCCGCGCCGCGACGCCGAGGGAGACCGCGTCGAGCCGCGCCTGGAGCGCCGCGCGCAGCGCCGTCCCGGCGTCGGCGGCACCGCACGCGGCGGCGACCTCGGTGGCCCCGTCGAGCACCTCGGCGAGGGTGTGCGGGTCGAACGTGAGGACGGTGCCCGGGCAGCCGATCCGCTCGACGGCCTCGCGGGCGGCGTCCGCGGGGAGCGCGCAGACCCGGCACAGATCCTGCGTGAGCACGACCTCGGGCGCCAGGCGCGCCATGGCGTCGGTGTCGAGGGTGTAGAGGTCCTCCCCCGCGGCGACCTTCGCCCGGACGAGCGCGTCGATCTCGCCCGGCGCCAGGCCCGCGGTGTCGAGGCCGCCGACGACGACCGCACGCCCGACCCGGGGGTCGGGCGGGGTGTCGCACTCGAAGGTCACGCCGACGAGGTCGGACTCCAGGCCGAGGGCGTGGACCCACTCGGTCGTCGAGGGCAGCAGTGAGACGATGCGCGGCACACCCCGACCCTGCCAGAAGGAGCCTCCTGTGAGCGCGCCGGACGACCTCACCCAGCGCGCGGCGTCCCTCGACGCCGCCGACCCGATCGCCGCCGCCCGCAGCCGCTTCACCCTGCCCGAGGGCGTCGTGTACCTCGACGGCAACTCCCTCGGGGCGCTGCCGTCGCACGTCCCGGACGCCGTGGCGGAGGTCGTGCGGCAGCAGTGGGGCCGCGACCTCATCGCCTCCTGGAACACCCACGGCTGGTGGGGTGCGCAGACCCGCGCCGGGGACGCCGTCGGCCGGCTCGTCGGGGCGGCGCCGGGCCAGGTCGTCGTCGGCGACTCGACGTCCGTCAACCTCTACAAGTGCTACCGGGCCGCGGCCCGGCTGCGGCCCGGGCGGCGGGTCGTCGTCACCGACCCGGCCTCCTTCCCCACGGACCTCTACGTGCTGGAGTCGGCGTCGAGGGACGACGGGTTCGAGGTCGTCCTCGCGTCGCCGCCGGACGTCCCCGCGCTGCTCGAGGATCGCGGGCACGAGGTCGCGTTCGTGTCGCTGTCGCACGTGGACTACCGCACGGGAGAGCGCTGGGACGTCGCCGGCCTCACCGCCGCGACGCACGCCGCAGGCGCGCTCGCGCTCTGGGACCTGTGCCACTCGGCCGGCGCGATGCCCGTCGACCTCGACGCGCTCGGCGTCGACCTCGCGGTCGGCTGCGGGTACAAGTACCTCAACGGCGGGCCCGGCGCGCCGGCGTTCGTTTACGTCCGGCACGACCTGCAGGACGACGTCCGGAACCCGCTGTCCGGCTGGCACGGGCACGCGGCGCCGTTCGACTTCGGCCCGGACTACGCACCCGCGCCGGGGGTGACCCGGATGCGGGTCGGCACCCCGCCGCTCATCTCGTTGCTCGCGCTGGAGTCGGCGCTCGAGGCCTTCGACGGGCTCGCGCCCGAGCAGGTGCGGACGAAGTCGCTGTCGCTCACCGGGTTCTTCGTCGAGTGCCTCGACGCCCTCGGCCTGCTGCCGGGCGGACCGGACGGCCGGGACGACCCGGCGACCGCAGCGGCGGGCGCGGGTCTGCGGCTCGTCACCCCGCGCGAGCCCGACCGTCGCGGCTCCCAGGTCGCGCTCGCGCACCCGGACGCCTACGGCGTCGTGCAGGCGCTCATCGCACGTGGCGTCGTCGGGGACTTCCGCACCCCGGACGTCGTCCGCCTGGGCTTCGCACCCCTCTATCTCGCGCACGCCGACGTGCTCACCTCGGCGCTCGCCCTGCGCGACGTGCTCGCGGCGGACGAGCACCTGCGGCCGGAGTTCCGGGAGCGCTCGACCGTCACCTGAGCCGGGCCGGACCCCTCACCCGGGCAGGCGCCCGGTCACAGCCACGGCGCGCACGGGCCGCGACCGAGGGCGGCCAGGCCGGTGCGGTCGCCGTCCCCCAGCGCGGTGATCTCCCCGGTCGCCGACGGGTACATGACCTGCGCCTTGTCGTTGACGTGGTCCAGGCCCACGAGGTGCCCCAGCTCGTGCAGCAGGATCAGCCGGGCGAACTTCCGCTCCTTCGGGTCCGCGAGCAGCGTGCTGAACTTCTTCGCGTCGAGCACGACCGACCCGGTCACGTACACGTCGGGGCGGCCCTCGAAGGAGACGCCGACGGGGCCGGCCTGCCCCGCGACGTCCGCAGCGAAGTCGGGGTTCTCGTCCGCGCTCTGCCAGGCGACGAGCACCGGTGCCCACCGGTCGCCGTAGCGGTCCGGCTGGAAGCCGCTGCGGCGGCGCGACGGCGCCTCGTCGATCGTGCCGTCGGGCACGAACTTCAGCCCGGTGGCCTTCTCCATGGCGCGGAAGCCCTCGGCGACGAGCTCGGCGCCGCCGGGCGGGGCGCCGTCGGGCCGCACGACGTACCGGATCGGCCGGCACGGGTCCCACATGATCGGCGTCGTCGTCGGCGTGCCGGCGGCGTCCACCTGGACGTCGAACGGGCGCCAGGCGGTGGACGTCCTCGGCGCGGTGGCCGGGGGCAGCAGCCGGGTCGCCTCCTCCTCGAACCCGGGCGTCGGGAAGTCCTTGCCGGCGGCCGGCGTGCTCTGCCGCGCCGTGGGCGACGCCCCGGCGAGAGGTGCCGTGGTGCCACCCCCGCCGAGCGCCAGCCCCTGGACGGCGACCCAGACGACGACCGCGACGACGAGGAGCGCCACGATCGCGGGCAGGGACGCGGACCGCCGACGCGTGCGCACCGGGGCGAGCCGCGTCGGCGGCCGGAACTGCGTCTCCTCGACCCGCCCGCGGAGCCGCTCGTCCACGACCCACTTGGGGACCCGCCCCGAGGGCGAACGGGGCAGGTCGTCCGGGCTCTCCACCACTGCCTCCCCGCAGCCGGCGACGACGCCTCCGGGCGTCGCTCGCACTGTAGGACCACGGACCGACGGCGGTCAGGCAGAGCGCGGGACCGGGTCACCCGGACGGCGTAGCCGCCGCCCGGCTCACCAGCCGCGCTCGGCCAGCCGGTGCGGCTGCGGGATCTCGTCGACGTTGATGCCGACCATCGCCTCGCCGAGGCCGCGGGAGACCTTGGCGATGACGTCGGGGTCGTCGTGGTAGGTCGTCGCCTTGACGATCGCCTCGGCGCGGGCGGCCGGATTGCCCGACTTGAAGATGCCCGAGCCGACGAAGACGCCGTCCGCACCGAGCTGCATCATCATCGCGGCGTCGGCCGGGGTCGCGATGCCGCCCGCGGTGAACAGGACGACGGGCAGCCGACCCAGCCTGGCCACCTCGACGACGAGCTCGTACGGGGCCTGGATCTCCTTGGCCGCGACGTACAGCTCGTCCTCGGACATGCTCGTGAGCCGGCGGATCTCACCGTTGATCTTGCGCATGTGCGTCGTCGCGTTGGAGACGTCGCCGGTGCCGGCCTCGCCCTTGGAGCGGATCATCGCCGCCCCCTCGGACAGCCGGCGCAGCGCCTCGCCGAGGTTCGTCGCACCGCACACGAAGGGGACGGTGAACTTCCACTTGTCGATGTGGTTCGTGTAGTCGGCCGGCGTGAGCACCTCGGACTCGTCGATGTAGTCGACGCCGAGCGACTGGAGCACCTGCGCCTCGACGAAGTGGCCGATGCGGGCCTTCGCCATGACGGGGATCGAGACGGCGGCGATGATGCCGTCGATCATGTCCGGGTCGCTCATCCGGGAGACGCCGCCCTGCGCACGGATGTCGGCGGGGACCCGCTCGAGAGCCATGACGGCCACGGCGCCGGCGTCCTCGGCGATCTTCGCCTGCTCGGGCGTGACGACGTCCATGATGACGCCGCCCTTGAGCATGTCGGCCATGCCGCGCTTGACGCGGGAGGTGCCGACGACGCGGCCGGCGTCGGTCGTGCCGGCGGACAGGTCCTGCTGGTCGGGGGTGGTCATCGCTGCGGTCCTTCACGGTCGGTGGTCCTGGGGCCAGCCTTCACGCTACGTCCGCAATGGCCCGCAGGTACAGTCCACCTTCATGCCGTCTGACCGGTCCAATCGCGTGACGGGCCTGCTCGTGCCCTGGCAGCCGGACGACGGCACGCACGGCCCCGCGCACCAGCGGCTCGCCGCCCTGCTGCGCACGCAGGTCACCGAGGGGCGGCTGCGCCCCGGCGACCGGCTGCCGCCGAGCCGGGCGCTCGCCGAGGACCTCGGGCTCTCCCGGTGGGTCGTCACCGAGGCCTACGACCAGCTCAAGGCGGAGGGCTACCTCACCGGCCGGGTCGGCGCGGGCACCGTCGTCGCCCCGGGGGTCACGCCGTCCGGGCCGGACACCGCCCCGCCCGCGACCAGCCCGCCCGCCCCGGGCGGCACCGGCGGCACCGCCGGCACCGGCACCGCGCCGACCGCCGTCCTCGACCTGTCCCCCGCCCTGCCGGACCTCACGTCCTTCCCCCGGACGGCGTGGCGGGCGGCGGTCGGCCGGGCGCTCACCGACCTGCCCGACGCCGACCTCGCCCGATCCGACCCGGCCGGTGCGCCGGCCCTGCGCGCGACGGTCGCGGACTACCTCCGGCGGGTCCGGGGCGTGCGCACCGAACCGTCCCGGGTGCACGTGACCGCGGGCGTCCGCAACGGCGTGTGGCTCGTCTGCGACGCCCTGCGCCGCCGCGGGGCGCAGCGGGTCGCCGTCGAGGACCCCTGCTGGCCGCGGCTGCGCGAGGCGGCGCGGGACAGCGGCCTCGAGGTCGTCCCGGTCCCGGTCGACGCCGACGGGATGCGCGTCGACGTGCTCGACACCCTCGACGTCGACGCGGTCTTCGTCACGCCGACCCACCAGTTCCCGACCGGGGTGCCGCTGTCGGCGCCGCGTCGGCTGGCCCTCACGGCCTGGGCCGCGAACGGCCGCCGGACGGTCGTCGAGGACGACTACGACGCCGAGTTCCGGTACGACCGCCGCCCGGTCGGGGCCCTGGCGGCGCTCGCCCCCGAGCACGTCGTGTACCTCGGCTCGACGAGCAAGACCCTCTCCCCCGGGCTGCACCTCGGCTGGCTCGTGGCCCCGGCCGGGCTCGCGGACGACCTCGCCGCGGCCCGGCGCCGGCTCGGCTCGCTCGCCCCGACGCCCGACCAGCACGCCCTGGCCCGGCTCATCGGCTCCGGGGCCTACGACCGGCACCTGCGGCGGATGCGGCGCTCCTACCAGCGGCGCCGGACGGCGATGCTCGCCGGTCTGTCGGCCTCCGTACCGGGGGCGGCGTCCCCGAGCATGGACGCCGGCCTGCACGTGCTCTGGCTGCTGCCGGACGGCGCCGACGAGGCCGCCGTCCTGGCCGCGGCCCGTGCAAGGGGGCTCGCGGTCCTCGGCCTGTCCCAGTGCCGCGTCGCGCCCGGGCCGGGCGGGCTCGTCGTCGGCTACGGGAACGTCCCCACCCACCGCGCACCGGACGTCGCGGCCGCTCTGGGTGCCGCCGTCCGCGCCACGACGGGCCCCCTTTGAGTTGATTGCACTCTTTGGGCGATCAGTAACGATTGGGTGACGGCCGCAGGTTCTCGTGCGGAGTGCCGAACACGACAGCAGATCCTCTGCGGATGCCGCGACATGCGTGGCGTTTTGTCTCTAGAGTCCCCCCAGCCGAGGACGACCTCCTCGGCGTTCGTATGCCGTGCGCCTCGGGGGCGACGGCGGAATCTCGGGAGGATGCGTGCGCCGACCACTCGTCGGACTTGTCGGGCTCGCCCTGGCATGCACCGGCTCGCTCTACGGCGGTACCCCCGCCGCGGCGAGCCCGGTGCAGGCCGTGACGGGCGGCCCAGGATCGGTCTCCAACGGCAAGGTCCACGACCTGCCCAACCCGCTCGAGGACAAGCGCCGTGCGCTGCGCCAGCAGGCGCTCACGGGCGTCATCTCGGGCGACGCGACAGCCGTCACCAAGAACGGCAGCACCGTCGTCGACCTCGGCCCCGGCGCGACGGCGACGGCCGCCGACGCCGGCGCGCGGAGCCGGTCGGCGTCCAACAACCGCAACCGGACGCACAACTACGTCGAGCTCGCGCGGCAGAAGACCGACAAGATCTTCGTCATCCTCGCCGAGTTCGGCAACGAGCGGGACCCGCTGTACCCGGACCAGGACACCGACCCGGACACCCCGGGCCCGACGGTGTTCGACGGCCCGCTGCACAACGCGATCCCGGCGCCGGACGCCAAGGACAACTCCACCGTCTGGCAGCCGGACTACAACCGCGGCTACTACCAGCAGCTCTACTTCGGCACGGGCGCCGGGGTCGAGTCGGTCAAGACCTACTACGAGCGCCAGTCCTCGGGCCGGTACTCGGTCGACGGCACGGTGAGCGACTGGGTGAAGGTCCGCTACAACGAGGCGCGCTACGGCCGCAGCGGCGGGTTCCCGTGCGCGGGCATCGTCTGCTCGAACACGTGGGACCTCGTCCGTGACGCCGCGAACCAGTGGGTCGCCGACCAGCAGGCGGCCGGCCGCACCGACGCGCAGATCAAGGCCGACCTCGCCGCGTACGACCAGTGGGACCGCTACGACGTCGACGGCGACGGCAACTTCGACGAGCCGGACGGCTACATCGACCACTTCCAGATCGTCCACGCGGGCGGCGACGAGGCGGACGGCGACCCGTTCCAGGGCGAGGACGCCGTCTGGAGCCACCGCTGGTACGCGTTCCAGGGCGGCATCGGCTCCGAGGGACCGGCGGGCGCACCGCTCGGCGGCACCCAGGTCGGTGACACCGGCGTCTGGATCGGCGACTACACCATCCAGCCCGAGAACGGCGGCCTGTCGGTCTTCGTCCACGAGTACGGCCACGACCTCGGTCTGCCGGACCACTACGACACGGCCGGCGGCCCGGACAACGGCGTCGACTGGTGGACGCTCATGGCGCAGAGCCGCGCGTGGGCCCCGGGCGACCAGGGCATCGGCACCCGGGCGGCGGACCTCTCCGCGTGGGACAAGCTCCAGCTCGGCTGGTTCGACTACGACGTCGTCGCGGCCGGCACGAAGAAGACGCTGAACCTCGGCCCGCACGAGTACAACACCAAGGACCCGCAGGGCGTCGTCGTCACGCTGCCCGACAAGTCCGTGACCCGGGACCTCGTCCCGCCGAAGACCGGTGCCGCCTCCTGGTGGTCCGGTGCCGGTGACGACCTGGACAACACCCTGACCCGCAGCGTCACGCTGCCGTCCGGCCCGGCGACGCTGAGCTTCGCGGCCAACTGGGACATCGAGGACTGCGGCCCCGACCCGTGCGACTACGCCTACGTCGAGGTCGACGACGGCACCGGCTTCAAGGCCGTCGCCGGCAGCATCACGAACCCGGCCGAGAACAACGGCGTCGACGGCACGAGCGACGGCTGGGTCGACGCGACGTTCGACCTGTCGGCGTACGCCGGCAAGACGGTGGGCCTGCGTCTGCGCTACTCGACCGACGGCGCCGCGGGCGGGCTCGGCTTCTTCGCCGACGACATCACGCTCACGTCGGGCACGACGACCGTCTTCACGGACGGCGCCGAGTCCGGTGCGAACGGGTGGACGGCCGACGGCTTCAGCGCCGTCGGGGCCACGACGACGCAGGAGTTCGCGCACTTCTACATCGCGTCCTACCGGGCCTACACGTCCTACGACACGTACCTGAAGACGGGTCCGTACAACTTCGGGTTCGCGAACAAGTACCCGAACAAGGTGGAGCACTTCCCGTACGGCAACGGCCTGCTCGTGTCGTACTGGGACACCTCGTTCGGGGACAACAACAAGAGCGAGCACCCCGGTGAGGGCCTCATCCTCCCCGTGGACTCGCACCCGAAGCCGTTGCTGCGCAACGACGGCACGCCGTGGCGCGCTCGCGTCCAGGTGTACGACGCACCGTTCTCGACGCACCGGACGGACGGGCTCACGCTCCACGTCAACAGCGTCGCGAACAAGATCCCGAGCCAGAAGGCGCAGCCGGTCTTCGACGACGCCCGCACCTACTGGTACGCCTCGGCCCCCACGGCCGGGGTCAAGGTGCCGGACGCCGGCGTCCGGATCACGGTGCTCAAGCAGAACAAGACGACGATGACCATCCAGGTCTCGAAGTCGAAGGGCTGACGACCCGCACGACCAGCACGCCAGCACCACCAGCACGTCAGGGCCGGGCCGGGAGCACTCGCTCCCGGCCCGGTCCGGCGTCCGGCCCGTCCGCGGCGGCCCGGCGCCGGGCCCGCGCCGCCCGGACGCCCACGGCGCACCACGCGCCGAGCGCGGCCCCGAGCGCGTTGAGCAGCAGGTCGTCGACGTCGAAGACGCGGCCGAGCCCGAGCTGGACGACCTCGATGACGACGGACACCGCCGTCCCGGCGAGCGTCCCGCCGAGCAGGCCGCGGCGCAGGGCCGGCACGGCGAGCGCACCGGCCGGTGCGAACGCGAGGACGTTGCCGAGGAGGTTGACGACGAGCAGGCCGGGGTCCGGGTTGTGGGCCTGCCCGACGATCCCCCGCAGCGGCACGAGGTTGACCCCGGCCCGGGCGTCCGAGCCGCCCGTGAGCCCGAGCACGAGCATCGCCCCGGTCCCGGCGGCCAGGAGCACCCGGGCGGCGACGACCCCGCCGTCCGCGCCGCGCCGCCACGCGACCACGCCCGCACCCCCGAGGACGACGAGGGCCGTCCCGAGGACGGCGAGCGCGAGCGGGGCGTCGACGTAGGCCCAGATGTGCACGGCCGCGACGCTACGGGCGGCCCGGCCGTGACGGTCCGCGGACGCGGGCTTCCCCACGGTTCCTCCGCAGGACCTGCACGCGGCGTCCTCAGCGGGCCCGGGCCGCCGCCGCGTCGAGACCGGCGCCGAGCCCGGACGGCGCGCCGTCGTCGATCTCGACGGTCACCGGCCAGGCGGCGTGGCCCGCGAGCCGCGCCCACCGGACGACCCGCTTGCGTCGCACCCGCTGCGCCTGGGCCACGGCCTCGTTGTGGAACCGCCGGGCCAGCTCCACCCGCTCGCACGCCTGCCGGAGCACCGCGAGGGCCTCCCGCGCGGTCGCGTCCCGGGCGAGCGCCGTCACGTGCCCGGTGTCGTCGAGGGCCGCCTCGAGCGCCCGCGTGAGGTCGCTCTCGGCCTCCTCGAGGGCCGGGCCGGGGACCCCCTGCTCGCCCGCCTCGAGGGCGGTGGCCGCGGCGTCCGCGAGGAGCAGCCCGGTCGCCGGGTCGAGGAAGGGTGCGAGCTCGAGCGCCGCGACGCACCGCCGCACGAGCTGGGCGTCGAGGGCCGCGCGCGAGGACTCGACCTTGTGGTGGAGCCGGTCGAGCCGGGCCGCCGAGTACGACAGGTACCAGCCGAGCACGAGCAGCAGGGCGAGCACGAGCGGCAGCCATCCGGCCGCGCCCACGAGCCAGTCACGCGTCACGCCGGCCCTCCCGCCAGCGGGTCAGCAGCCCGCGCGAGACCGGGTCCTCGCCGACCCGGTCGGTGCCGATCCGCACGGTCTCGTAGACCGACAGCACCTGCTCGGCGACCCGCGACCAGTCGTACCGGCGGACGGCGAGCGACGCCCGGTCGGCGACCGCGCGCCGTCCGGGCTCGTCGGCGAGCGTCGCGAGCAGCGCCGTCGCGAGCGCCCCCGCGTCACCGGCCCGGAACAGGACGCCGAGGTCGCCGTCGTCGAGCACCCGGCGGAACGCCCCGAGGTCGCTCGCGACGACCGGCGCACCGGCGCTCATCGCCTCGACGAGGACGATCCCGAAGCTCTCGCCGCCCGTGTGCGGCGCGACGTAGACGTCGACCGAGCGCAGCAGCCGGGCCTTCGCGTCGTCGTCGAGCGGGCCGAGCATCTCCACCGCGGCGGCGTGCGGCCCGAGCCCGGCGATGAGGTCGTCGGCGTCCCCGCGGCCGAGCACGAGCACGCGCAGCCCCGGGTGCACGGCACGCAGCGCCGGCACGGCCTCGAGGAGCACGGGCAGGCCCTTGCGCGGCTCGTCGGTGCGGCCGAGGAACGCCACGGTCGGCCGGGCCGGGGTGCCCGTCCACGCCGGGTCGGTCGGCGCCGCGGCGAACCGGTCGACGAAGACCCCGTTGGGGATGACGACGGCGTCCCCGCCGAGGTGCTCGACGACGGTGCGGCGGGCGTCCTCGCTCACGGCGATCCGCGCGGAGATCTTCTCCAGGCTCGGCCGGACGAGGGGCTGGGCGACCTGCATAGCGCGCGAGCGCAGGTTCGCGGTGTGGAAGGTCGCGACGATGGGACCGGTGGCGATCCACAGCGCGAGCAGCGACAGCGACGGCGCGACCGGCTCGTGGATGTGGAGGACGTCGAAGTCGCCCTCGTCGAGCCAGCGGCGCACCCGGCCGGCGCTCACCGGCCCGAACTGCAGCCGCGCGACCGAGCCGTTGTACTTCACGGGGACGGCGCGCCCCGCGGCCTCCACGTACGCCGGGACCGGGGTGTCGTCGTCCGCGGGGGCGAGGACGCTCACCACGTGACCGCCCCCGAGCAGGTGCTCCGCGAGGTCCCGCACGTGGAACTGCACCCCGCCCGGCACGTCGAACGAGTACGGGCAGACGATCCCGATCCGCATCCCGGGTCCCGTCGTCCGGCGGGTCAGCCGGCGCGGCGCGGCCGTTCGGGGCCGCCCGTCGCGCCCGCGCCGCCGGGGGTCTCCGGGACGATGTCGGACACGTAGTCCGCGACGAAGACGCGCTGGAGCATGTGCCAGTCCTGCGGGTGCGCGGCGATCCCGGCGGCGAGCGCATCGGCGCAGGCCTGCGTCATCGCCTGCACCTTCGTCGCGCGCTGACCGGTCGACGGGGCGACGACCTCGGGGTGGAAGTGGATGACCGTCCCCCACCGGGCCGGGGCGCCCGCCCGCTTGAGCCGCTCGTACCGGATCGACACCGGGAACAGCGCCGCGTCCGCGACGAGGGCCAGGGACGCCGGCCCGGCGGCCATCCGCGCCGTGTCGCCGAAGATCTGCACCGGGACGCCGGACGCCGTGAGGTCGCGGTCCGCGAGCAGCGGGACGAACCCGCCGGTCCGCAGCCGCCGGACGAGGGTGCCGAAGACCTCGCCGCCGCCGTCGTGCGGGAGGACCTCCATCCCGAGCTCCTTGCGGAAGTCGAGGAACCGCTCGTAGAGCTCCTCGGGCCGCAGCCGCTCGGCGACCGTCGTCACGCGGGCCATCGCGAGCGTCGACCAGGCACCGGCGTGGTCCCAGTTGCCGCTGTGCGACAGTGCCATGACGACGCCGCGCCCGGCCGCGAGTGCCTCCCGGACCGGTCCGTCGCCCTCGGCGCGGCACGTCGCGAGGATCCGCTCGCTCGACCAGTCGGGCAGCCGGAAGGCGTCGCACCAGTACCGCATGTACGAGTGCATCCCCTTGCGGGACACCGTCTTGATCTTCATCGGGCTGGCGCCCGGGAGGACCCGCTCGAGGTTCTTCTCGAGCTGGCGGACGCCCGCGCCCTGGCGCATCCAGGTGAACTCGGCGAGCACGGAGAAGACGAGGTACGCGCTGCGCTCGGGCAGCGAGCGGACCAGGCGCCAGCCCGCGGAGTAGGCCCAGAGGACCAGGCGCTCACGCATCGACCGGCCCCGCCGCCCCGCCCGCGGCCTGCTCGCGCAGCCGGGCGAGCGCCTGGGTGCGGACGGTGAGCATGCGCTGGACGACGGTCACGAGGCTCGCGACGGCGAGCACCGCGAGGACCACGAGGAGGACCACCTCGGGCAGGCCGTAGCCGGTCTTCCAGTACAGACCCACGAGGCCGGTCGCCAGCAGCACGGTGACGAGCCGGTCAGCACGCTCGGCGATCCCGACGCTCGCGGTCATCCCGAGCCCCTCGGCGCGGGCCCGGGCGTAGGAGACGACGCTGCCGAGCACGAGGCAGGCCAGCGCCAGTGCGGCCATGACGGTGTCGCGTCCGCGGGAGCCGCCCGCGTAGTAGAGGACGAGCCCGCCGAAGACGGCGGCGTCGCCGACGCGGTCGAGGGTGGAGTCGAGGAAGGCGCCCCAGGCGCTCGACCGGTTCATCGAGCGGGCCATGATGCCGTCGACCGTGTCCGAGAACACGAACGCGGTGATGACGAGGGTGCCCCAGAGGAACTCGCCCCGCGGGTAGAAGGCCAGCGCCCCGAAGCAGACGCCGAGCGTCCCGACGAGCGTGACGACGTCCGGGCTGATCCCGACGCCGAGGAGCACCCGCGCGACAGGAGTCAGCAGGCGGGTGAAGAGCGCTCGTGCGAAGCGGTTGAGCATGGCAGGCAGCACTCTATCCGGGGTGCGCCGACGAAGGTCCCCCTTGCTCTGCGCGACGGGACGGGTACAGGTTTGTCAGCACACGAAGCGCACCGCTTCGGTGCGGGGGGACGTCGGACGAGGAGGTCTCATGGCGGGCAACGTCAGGCCACGCGGTACGGAAGCGTTCGAGCAGGTCACGCCGGACCGGATACGGAACGTCGTGCTCATCGGCCACGCCGCGGCGGGCAAGACGACGCTCGTGGAGGCCCTGCTCGCGGGCACCGGCGCCGTCAGCCGGGCCGGCCGCACGGAGGACGGCACCACCGTCTGCGACCACGAGGACATCGAGCACAAGCTCGGCAGGTCGGTCTCCCTGGCGGTGGCCTCGGTGGCCGTCGAGGGGGTGACGGGGGCCGTCAAGGTCAACTTCGTCGACACCCCCGGGCACGCCGACTTCGTCGGTGAGGTCCGGGCAGGTCTGAGGGCGGCTGATGCCGCCCTCTTCGTCGTCTCGGCCGTGGACGGCGTCGACGGCATCACCCGGATGCTCTGGGAGGAGTGCGCGTCGGTCGGGATGCCCCGGGCCGTCGTCGTCACCCACCTCGACCAGCAGCGCGGCGACTTCGACGAGGCGCTCGCGATCTGCCAGCGGGTCTTCGGCGAGGGCGTCCAGCCGCTCTACCTGCCGCTGCTCGGGGACGACGAGATGCCGGCCGGGCTCATCGGCCTGCTGTCGCAGAAGATCTTCGACTCCTCCTCCGGCACCCGGGTCGAGCGCGAGGCCGACCCGCAGCACATCGAGCTCATCGAGACCCTGCGGCAGTCCCTCATCGAGGGGATCATCCAGGAGTCCGAGGACGACACCCTGCTCGACCGCTGGCTCGGCGGCGAGGAGGTCGGCTTCGACACCCTCGTCGAGGACCTGGAGAAGGCCGTCGCCCGCGGGTCGTTCCACCCGGTGCTGCCGGTCGACGCGCTGACCGGGCTCGGCGTCCCCGAGCTCGTCGAGGTGATCCTGCGCGGGTTCCCCTCGCCGCTGGAGCACCCGCTGCCGACCGTGACCACCCCCGACGGGTCGCCGCGCGAGGCGGTCGAGTGCGACCCGGCGGCCCCGCTCGTCGCCGAGGTCGTCAAGACGACGACGGACTCCTTCGTCGGCCGCGTCAGCGTCGTCCGGATCTTCTCCGGCACGCTCGCTCAGGACATGACCGTGCACGTCTCCGGGCACTTCGCCCAGTTCGCAGGCTCCGACCGCGGGCACCCCGACCACGACGTCGACGAGCGGGTGGGAGCCGTCTCGACGATCCTCGGCGGCAGCCTGGCGCCGGTGACCCGCGGCGTCGCCGGCGACATCGTGGCCGTCGCCCGGCTGAGCCGCGCGGAGACCGGCGACACCCTCTCGGCGCCGTCCGCCCCCGCGCTCATGGAGCCGTGGGTCATGCCCGAGCCGCTGCTGCCGACCGCCGTCACGGCCCGCACGAGCGCCGACGAGGACAAGCTCTCGCAGGGCCTGGGCCGGCTCGTCGCCGAGGACCCGACCGTGCGCGTGGAGGTCAACCCCGACACCCGCCAGATGGTCGTGTGGTCGATGGGCGAGGCGCACCTCGAGGTGCTCCTGGACCGGCTGCGGAGCAAGTACAACACCGAGGTCGACACCCAGTCGGTCAAGGTGGCCCTGCGCGAGACGTTCGCCAAGGCGGCGTCCGGGCACGGCCGGCACGTCAAGCAGTCCGGCGGGCACGGCCAGTTCGCCGTCGCGGACGTCGAGGTCGAGCCGCTCCCCGAGGGCTCCGGCTTCGAGTTCGTCGACAAGGTCGTCGGCGGCGCCGTCCCGCGGCAGTTCATCGCGAGCGTCGAGAAGGGCGTCCGCGCGCAGATGGAGCGCGGCGTCGGGGCCGGGTACCCGATGGTCGACCTGCGGGTCACCCTCGTCGGCGGCAAGGCGCACAGCGTCGACTCCTCGGACGCCGCCTTCCAGATGGCCGGCTCGCTGGCCCTCAAGGAGGCCGCGGCCGCCGCGGGCGTCGCCCTGCTCGAGCCGATCGACGACGTCCGCGTCGTCGTCGACGACGAGTACGTCGGCACGGTCATGAGCGACATGTCGACCCGCCGCGGCCGGGTCACCGGCACGACGTCCGTCGGCAACGGCCGAAGCGAGGTGGCGGGCGAGGTCCCGGCCATCGAACTGACCCGCTACGCCATCGACCTGCGCAGCCTCGCGCACGGCACGGGCGCCTTCACGCGCGAGTACGTGAAGCACGCCCTCATGCCGCAGCACCAGGTCGAGAAGGTGCTCGCGGCAGCCGCCGGCTGACCCGCCGCACGGGACGAGGTGCTCGGGCACCCGCCCTGCACGTCAGGAGGACCCGCACGGGGCCGCCGGGTGTGCAGGACGGGTGCCTGAGTGCCCTCGTCCACCCGTCGTGACGAGGGCCGTCAGTTCCAGCTGCCGAAGAAGTGCAGGCCCTCCTCGACGGCCCGCGGGTTCTCCCGGACGTCCACGGTGCGGGCGGACCTGTTGCGCCCGCAGGCGAGGCAGCCCTCGTAGCCGGTCCCGTCGTCCGCCGGCACGGTTCCCCAGCGGTGCCGCAGGTGCAGGAGGCAGAGCACAGGTTTGCGGGTGGGGCCCATGACGTCCTCCCAGGCCTCACGCCGGCTGCGGCGGACGACGACGTTCAGCCGCGGCGCACCGACGAGGAGCCCGACGACGTGCCGGGCACGGTGCGAGGGCGGCATCCCGTGCAGCTCGGCGAGGAACTCCTGCCGGTAGCGCTGCCGCGGCTCACCGCGGGGCAGTGTGCGGACGACGAGCCGGACCAGGCGTCGCGCCAGGCGCCCCGGCCCTCCGGTGCCAGCGGTCATGACGTCTCCGTTCGAGCGAGGCCTAGATGCCGTACGAGATGCCCGGGGTGCGGTTGTCGTCGTCGCCGCGGCCGTCCCGGACCGGGTAGTCCTTCCCGCAGAGGACGCACGCCCGGAACCGGCTGCCGTCCTCGGTGCTGAACGTCCCCCAGCGGTGCCGGACGTTCGTCGCGCAGCGCAGCCTCCGCCGGGGCCGCCGGTCGAGCTGCTCCGCCGACTCCCGGCCGGCCTTCCGGACGACCGCGCCGAGCGTCGGCATGGCGGCCGCGACGCCGGCGAGGTGCCGCAGCCGACGACGCAGGGGCATCCCGTAGAGCTCCGCGACGAACTCGTCGCGGTAGCGGTCACGGACCGCGCCCGCGGGCAGCACCTGCACCGCGACCCGGACCGCCCACCTGGCCGGGCGGCCCGGCGACCCGGGGGCGGCCCCCTCGCTGCGCCCCCGGGTGCCGGGCCCGACCAGGGACCACCCAGTCCGCCGGCCGCTCATGACGGTTCCGGAAGGGCGCCGGCCACCCCTGGCGACCGGCGTCCGGTGTAGGCCCGGGCGACGGCGTCACGGGCGAGCTCCGCGCCGTCCGCCGTCACCCGGTAGTACCGCCGCGCCGGGCGCCCCGCGGCGCTCGGGTCGACGTCCTCCCAGCGGGACTCGACCCAGCCGATCGCCTCGAGCCGGGCGAGGATCGGGTGCACGGTCCCGCTCGGCAGGCCGGTGCCGTCGCCGATCTCCACCCCGTACAGCTCGCGCCCCGGCTCGGCGAGCAGCAGCCGCAGCACGAGCTGGGTCGGGATCGTCATCCGGGGCGAGCGCATGGTTTTACTCTACTTAGCCCCTAGGTAGAGAACAACCATCGATCGGGGCCGAACGGTGCGTCGTGCAGGTCCGCCCGACGCAGCGGGCGGACGGCGGCTCAGTCCGCCGGCCAGGCCGCGGCGAGCCGCTCGCGGGTGTCGCCGAGCAGTTCGGGGAGCGCCTTCGTCTGCCCGATGATCGGCAGGAAGTTCGAGTCCCCGCCCCAGCGCGGGACGACGTGCTGGTGCAGGTGGGCGGCGATGCCGGCGCCGGCGACCGGGCCCTGGTTCATCCCGATGTTGAAGCCGTGGCAGCCGGAGATCTCGGCGAGCACCCGCATCGCGGTCTTCGTCAGCGCGGCGACCTCGGCGGTCTCGTCGGCGTCGAGGTCGGGGTACATCGCGACGTGCCGGTACGGGCAGACCATGACGTGCCCGGTGTTGTACGGGTAGAGGTTCATGACGACGTACGCGTGCTGCCCGCGGCGGACCACGAGCCCGGTCGCGTCGTCCCGCCCGGGAGCGCGGCAGAACGGGCACTGCGGCCCGGCGTCGCCGTTCTCCGGCTTGTCCTCGCCCTGCAGGTACGCCATGCGGTGCGGCGTCCAGAGGCGCTCGAACCCGTCGGCGGCCCCGGCCAGCTCCCACGACGGCTCGACGGTCACGGGCACGATCCTAGGCCGAAGCCCCGGCCCGGATCCGGCAGGTCAGGCGGCGCGCTCCGGGTGCTGCGGCTCCTGCCGCGGCTGCGCGGGCATCGCGCACGCGGCGGTGCCGCCGGGCAGCCGGTACCGGTTGCGGGCCACGGCCCGGTAGAGCACCCCGGCGACGGCGTTGAGGCCGGGCACGAGCAGGACCGCGCCGAGCGGCCTCCACCACGGGGCACCCGCGAGCAGCAGGTGCGCGACGGCGTCCTGGGCCGCGTGCACCCGGCCCCGGGAGTCGACGAACTGCAGCGCCTCGAGGCACTCGTCCATGGTCAGCCCGAAGGCGTCGAGGTCGAGGTCGTACGACGCGACGACGGTGCCGCCGGCCGGCATGACGAACCGGCGCGCCACGAGGGCCGACCGTGTGCAGAACCCGCAGTCGCCGTCGTAGACGAGCACGGGAGGCGCCGGGCGGTTCGCGGAGGTGGTCACAGGACCATGGTCCCCCGCGCCCGCGCACCGGGCACCTGCGGCGGGCTGTCTGCTCGGACACACGTCCGGGCGGCGCCCGCCGCAGGGTGCGGTGACGTCAGACCTGCGCGCGCGTCCGGATCGCCTCGACGACCCGGGCCACCGCGTCGTCGACCTTGATGCCGTTGTCCTGCGTGCCGTCCCGGAACCGGAAGGAGACCGCGTCGTTCGCGGCGTCCTCGGCCCCGGCGATGAGCAGGAAGGGCACCTTGGCCTTCGTCTGGGTGCGGATCTTCTTCGGGAAGCGGTCGTCGGAGGCGTCCAGCTCGACGCGGACGCCGGCCGCCCTGAGCTTGGCCCGCACGCCCTCGAGGTAGGCGACGTTGTCCTCGCTCACCGGGATGAGCACGACCTGGACCGGTGCGAGCCACGGGGGGAACGCACCGGCGTAGTGCTCGGTGAGGACGCCGAAGAACCGCTCGATCGAGCCGAACTTCGCCGAGTGGATCATCACCGGCTGCTTGCGGGTGCCGTCCGCGGCCGTGTACTCGAGGCCGAACCGGGCCGGCTGGTTGAAGTCGAGCTGGATCGTCGACATCTGCCAGGTGCGGCCGATCGCGTCCCGGGCCTGCACGGAGATCTTCGGACCGTAGAACGCCGCGCCGCCGGGGTCGGCGACGAGCTCGAGGCCGCTCTCGACCGCGACCTGGCGGAGCACCTCGGTCGCGCTCTCCCACTGCTCGTCGGAGCCGATGAACTTGTCCGAGTCACCGCGGGTCGACAGCTCGAGGTAGTAGTCGTCGAGGCCGAAGTCGCGCAGCAGGGACAGCACGAAGTTCAGCAGGTGCCGGATCTCCTGCGGCGCCTGCTCGTCCGTCACGTAGCTGTGCGAGTCGTCCTGGGTCAGTCCGCGCACCCGGGTCAGGCCCTGGATGACGCCCGACTTCTCGTACCGGTAGACCGTGCCGAACTCGAAGAAGCGCAGCGGCAGCTCGCGGTAGGACCGCCCGCGCGACCTGAAGATCAGGTTGTGCATCGGGCAGTTCATCGCCTTGAGGTAGTACTGGCTGTTCTCCAGCTCCATGGGCGGGAACATCGTGTCGGCGTAGTACGGCAGGTGGCCGGACGTCTCGAAGAGGTGCGACTTCGAGATGTGCGGGGTGCCGACGTAGTCGAAGCCCTCCTCGATGTGCCGGCGGCGGACGTAGTCCTCCATCTCCCGCTTGACGACGCCGCCCTTGGGGTGGAACACCGGCAGGCCGGAGCCGATCTCGTCGGGGAACGAGAAGAGGTCGAGCTCGGCGCCGAGCTTGCGGTGGTCGCGGCGCTCGGCCTCGGCGAGCCGGTCGAGGTACGCCTTGAGCTCGTCCTTCGTCGCCCACGCGGTGCCGTAGACGCGCTGGAGCTGCGGGTTCTTCTCGCTCCCCCGCCAGTACGCCGCGGCGCTGCGCATGAGCTGCCAGCCGTTGGCGAGCAGCCGGGTCGTCGGCACGTGCGGCCCGCGGCACAGGTCCTTCCACGCCACGGAGCCGTCCCGGCGCAGGTTGTCGTAGATCGTCAGCTCGCCCGCGCCGACCTCGACGGACGCGCCCTCGGCGGCCTCGTCGTCCGACGACCCGCCCTTGAGGCCGATGAGCTCGAGCTTGTAGGGCTCCTTGGCGAGCTCCGCGCGGGCCTCCTCGTCCGTGACGACGCGGCGGCGGAAGCCCTGCCCCTCCTTGACGATGCGCTGCATCGTCTTCTCGAGGGTCTTGAGGTCCTCGGGGGTGAACGGCTTCTCGACGTCGAAGTCGTAGTAGAAGCCGTCGCGGATCGGCGGGCCGATGCCGAGGCGGGCCTGCGGGTCGATCTCCTGCACGGCCTGCGCGAGCACGTGCGCGCACGAGTGCCGCAGGACGGCGAGGCCCTCGTCGGACGTCACCGGCACCGGCTCGACGACGTCCCCGTCGGCGAGCTCGTGGGCAAGGTCGCGCAGGACGCCGTTGACCCTGGCCACGACGATGCTCCGGTCGTCCGCGAAGAGGTCGGCGGCCGTCGTGCCCGTCGTCACCTGTCGCGCCTGTTCCTCCTCGGCGGACCGGACGACGATCGACAGCTCGGACACGGATCTCTCCTTCGTCGGGCGCGCGCGGGTGCGGCGCCGCGGACGGACCCGGACGGGTCCCGGCACGAGCGTACCGACGCCGCGGCAGGACCTTCGCGCGCATTACCGGCGCGCCGGGGTCAGGGCACGAGGACGGCGGCGTCGCCGGCCTGCACCTCTCCCGGGACGACGACCTGCGCGTAGACGCCGAGGCAGTGCCCGGGCTTGCGCTCGACCTCGACGACGGCGTCGCCGATCCGCATCCGGCGGCCGATCCAGTCCTCCTCGCGCCCCGCGACGCCGGCGCCGTCCCGGACGTCGACGACGAAGTTCGAGCGCGGCTCGTCGAGACTGCACGCGCAGTCGGCGACCTCGTGCTCGCCGCGCTCGGCCGCCTCGAGCGCCTGCACCGAGACGATGTGGACCGGGGCGTCGAGCGTGCGCGACGGGTCGACCGGCGTGACGTGCACCCAGCGGCCGAGGTACTCGGTGAGCGCGGCCCCCGCCGCCTCGACGCCCAGCCCGGGCGGAGCCCCGGGGACGTCGAGCCGGACCGCTCCGTCGGTGTCCAGCCAGGCACTCACCGAGCGCAGCCGGGGCTCGGCGTCGGCGGTGAGGAGCGCGCCCGCCTCGTCGACGACGGCGTGCCGGCGGTCCCCGACGACACCGGCACCGTCGAGGCGGACGGTGCGCGCGGCGGCCGCGTCCATCCCCTTGACCGGGAAGACCCGGACGGCGCGGACGAGGGCGACGGTCGGGCTCCCGGCACCGTCGGCGGGCGACTCCAGCGTGACCATGTCGTCACTGTATGCCCGCCTGGTGCCCGGGCGGCCGCAGGGACGCGGACGGTCCGGGCGCACGCCGGGGCCTGTGACGGCCGCCGTCACCGCGGGACGGTGGCATCACCCACTGTCACCCGCCCAGCGTGCCCGGATCGTCACTGCCCGCTCAATTCGGGCGCGACACACCCGCACGGTCTTGACAGTGCGTGATGAATCACGGAATGGTCACCGCCCATTGGATCTCGGGGTCATCCGAACGGAGGACGTGCGGCATCGGGCGAACGACCGGCACGACGAGCGGCCCCGCCGCGCACCGTCCGGCAGTCCCGCGCGTCGCAGCGTCCCGCCCGTCGGGCGGCCACCGGGTACGTGACCGATGAGCGAACGAGTGAGGACGCACTTCGTGGGTCGACACGCACTCCGGCGGGGGCCGGGCGCGCAGCAGGTGCTCACCCCAGGAGCCGGGTCCGTCCCGGACGACCGGACCCTCCCCGCCCAGCACAGCCCCTCCGTCCCCGGCGCAGCCCCGGACACCACCCGCGACGAACCGTTCCTCCGCGCCCCGGAGGACGTCTCCCCCTGGCCCCCGGGGGCGGACGCCCCGGTCCGGCACAGCACGACCGGCTCCGGCCCCGGCCGCCGCGGCGTCGTCGCTGCGCTCGGCTCGGTCGCCGCGCTCGGCGCCGGAGCGCTGGCCCTCGGTCCCACCGGGGCGGGGGACGTCGTCCGCGGCGTCGCCGGCAGCCTCGGGCTCGGCCTCGACGACGCCGCCCCGACCGCGGCCGCGCGGATCGCCGACACCGGGTCCACCGCACCGCTCGCCGTCGGCACGGCCCCGTCGAGCACGAAGCCGGCGGTCGAGTACCAGGGGTCCACGGGCGGCAAGGCCCCGACCATGACGACCGTCGCGGCCGTGACGCAGAAGCCGACGATGCTCGTGCTCGACCCGGCGCTGCACGTCGCACGCCGGGCCACCTGGGGCCCGAACCCGACGACCGTGGCCGCGATCAAGAAGGCCGGCCCCAAGGCCTGGATCGAGACCCAGCTCGCGCCGTCCAAGATCACGGACACCCGGGTCGACGCGCTCCTCGCGAAGCTCGACACCCTGAACAAGACGCCGGCGCAGCTCAAGGCGATGAACAAGGCGCGCGAGAAGGAGGACTACTTCTACGCGCACACCCAGCTCGAGACCGCCGCGGTGATCCGCGCGGCGTGGAGCAGGCGCCAGCTCTTCGAGGTCATGGTCGACTTCTGGCACAGCCGGCTGCACGTGCCCGCGCACTTCGACAAGTCGCGCGACACGCTCAACCACTACGACCGGCTCGTCATCCGCAAGCACGCCCTCGGCACCTTCGAGGCGATGCTGTGGGCGATGGTCACCCACCCGGCGATGATCCTGTACCTGGACAACCAGCAGAACACGAAGTTCGGCGGCAACCAGAACCTCGGCCGTGAGCTCCTCGAGCTCCACACGCTCGGCGTCGACGCCGGCTACACGCAGACCGACGTCCAGAACGCCGCCAAGCTGCTCACCGGGCTGTCGGTGAACCCGGACACGCTGACCATGGTCTTCCGTCCGGAGCAGCACTTCGTCGGCAAGGTCAAGGTGTTCGGCACGACGTACGCGAACGCCACGGCGGCGGGCGGTCTGACGACGCTGCGCAGCCTCGTCAAGAAGCTCGCCAACCACCCGAAGACGGCCGAGTACCTCGCGGCCGACCTCGTGCGCCGGTTCGTCTCCGACGCCCCGCCGCGGGCGCTCGTCGCCCGCCTCGCGAAGACCTACCTGGCGAACGCGACGGCGATCAAGCCCGTGCTGCGCCAGCTCTTCGCCTCGCCCGAGTTCCAGGCGAGCGTCGGCCAGAAGTACCGCCGTCCGCTCGAGAGCACCGTCGCGACGATGCGCGCCCTGAGCCTGCAGCCCTCGACGAACACGACCGAGCTCATGACGACGCTGCGGAACCTGCGCTGGGGCCTGGACCAGATGGGGCAGTCCCCGCTCGGGCACACCGCACCGGACGGCTACGCCGACTTCGCGCAGCCGTGGCTGTCGACGGTCGGGACGCTCTCGCGCTGGAACATGCAGATGGCGCTCGCCGGCGGCTGGAACAAGGGCTTCAGCAAGCCGAACGCCGCGGGGTGGATCGGCGACGCGACGACCTACGGCGTCGCCGTCGACCGGATCGCCAAGCGGGTGCTCTTCCAGAAGCCGACCGCCGCCCAGAAGGCCGCGATCCTCGCCTTCCTCGGGCACACGTCCGCGACGAAGATCCCCGCCTGGGCGAAGACCGGCAACGGCGACTACAACCTGCGCGTCCGCGCGGTCGCCCTCCTGCTCGGCGCACCGCAGCACCAGCTGCGCTGACCCCTGCCGGCGCGGCCCGCGGGCCGCGCCGGCCTCCCCGGCTCCCCCGCACCGACCGCGACACCACGCGAAGGACGGACACCTCCTGATGGACACCGGCTTCCTCGACCGGCTCCCGACCGGGACCCCCGGCCACGACGAGCGCCCCGACGGGTTCCACGACGGCTGCGACTGCGGCACCCAGGCCCCCGCCGACGACCCGTGGCGCAAGGGGTTCACCCGGCGCCGGCTCTTCCAGGGCTCGACCGCCATGGTCGCCGCGCTGGGCCTGCAGACCGTGTCGACCCGCTACGCGTACGCCGCGGCGACCGACACCGACACGATCGTCGTCATCAACGCCCGCGGCGGCATGGACGGCCTCAACGTCGTCGTCCCCGTCACCGAGCAGCGCTACTACGCGCTGCGGCGCAACATCGCCGTGCCCGAGGGCGCGGCGCTGCCGCTGGCCTCCGGGTTCGGCCTGCACCCGGCCATGCCCAAGCTGCACAAGCGGTTCCAGGCCGGCCAGTTCGCGCCGGTCGTCGCCGTCGGCACCCCGGACCGGACGCTCTCGCACTTCGAGGCGATGGACACCCTCGAGCGCGGGACGGCGACGGGCAACAACACGTCCGGCTGGATGAACCGGGTGCTCACCGCACGCAGCCAGACCGGCGTGTTCTCCGCCGTCCAGTTCGGCAACCAGCTCCCGCTGTCGCTGACCGGTCCCGCGCCCGCCCTCGCGATGGCCGGCATCCAGTCGTTCGGCCTGGCCGGGTACGACGACGTCCGGGCCAAGGCCGCGACCGCGTTCGCTGCGCTCTACAAGGGCGTCGACCACCCGATGGCGACGCAGGCGAGCCGCACGCTGCAGGCCGTCAGCACCGTCGACACGATGCGGGCCACCGCCTACACGCCGGCGAACGGCGCCGTCTACCCGGACGGCGGGCTCGGCAACACCCTCGAGGACCTCGCCCGGATCATCAAGGCCAAGGTCGGCCTGTCGCTCGCGACGATCGACATCGGCGGCTGGGACATGCACACGAACGAGGGCCGCGTCGACGGCGGCGACCTGCGCAACCACCTCGTGGACCTCGACGATGCGCTCGACGCCTTCGCGGCCGACCTCGGGGACGGCTTCGGTGACGTCACCGTCGTCGTGCTGTCGGAGTTCGGGCGCACGGTGCGCGAGAACGGCACGGTCGGCACCGACCACGGCCACGGCCAGGTCGTCTGGGTGCTCGGCGGCGCGGTGAACGGCGGCCGGGTCTACGGCACGTGGCCGGGCCTCACCGACGCCGCCATGTTCACAAACGGCAGCCTCGCCGCGACGACCGACTACCGCGACGTCCTCGGCGACGTCCTCGCCGCGCGCGGCGGCGTCTCGTCGTTCGCGAAGGTCTTCCCCGACCACACCCCGAAGCCGCTCGGGATCGTCAAGCCCCGGGCCTGACACCACCCGGCGGGACGACGAGGCCCGGACCGCCGGGACAGGAGACGCCGCCTCGCGCCGTGCGCCCCCACGGCGCGGGGCGGCGCCTCGCGTCCCGGCGGGTCAGCCGGGGACGACGCCCGGCCGGCCCGCGGCGACGACGAAGGTCGCCGTCGTCCGCACCGGTGACGAGCGGGTCGTCACCGCGGCGACCGTGCGCGCCCGGACCTGCCAGCGGTCGCGGTCCACGTCCATGAGCAGGTACCCGCGACGCGAGCCGTCGAAGTACCGGGTCCACGGGTTGAGGGTCGCGAGGCTCGCCTTGACCTCCGCGTCGCCGACGAACCGGCTCGAGATCGCGGGCGCGACGAGCTCGGACGCGACGACCCGGGCGTCGGGGTCGTCCGGGTCCACGACGAGGTCGTTGAACCACGTCGAGTGCACGTCCGCGGAGAGCACGACCGGGTCCCCAACC
>NZ_MWLL01000102.1:27241-40726 GCF_002198675.1 Kineosporia sp. R_H_3
GGTAGACCCGGTAGGCCGGCGTGCCGAACGTCGGCCGGGGCCGCAGCGGCAGGTGCTCCCAGTAGGCCTGGTACGCGGCGGCCCGCTGGGTCGCGAACACGGCGGCGGCCTGCCGCCGGGGGCCGGTGTCGGCGACGTCGTCGGCGAGGCCGGCGTAGTTGTTCTCGACCTCGTGGTCGTCCCAGACGGCCATCCACGGCGCTGCGGCGTGCGCCGCCTGCAAGGCCGGGTCGAGCTTGTACTGGGCGTGCCGGGCCCGGTAGTCGGTGAGGGTGCGCAGCTGGTTCAGGCCGGGGGTCTGCGGGGCGCGGTGCCGGCGCCCGGGCAGCGCGCTGCTCGGGTCGGTCTCGTAGAGGTAGTCCCCGAGGTGGACGACGAGGTCGAGGTCCTCCGCGGCCATCGCCGTGTAGGCCGGCCAGTACCCCTGCTGGAAGTTCTGGCAGCTCGCGACCGCGAACCGGACGCGCGCGGGGCCGGCGGTGGCCGCCGGGGTCGTCCGCGTGCGGCCCGTCGGCGAGACGTGCGGGGCGGCCCTGAACCGGTACCAGTAGTCGGTGCCGGGGCTCAGCCCGGTGACGTCGACGTGCACCGAGTGCGCGTAGCGGCGCCGGGCCAGGGCGGTGCCGCGCCGGACGACGGTACGGAACCGCCGGTCCCGGGCCACCTCCCAGGCGACCTCGACGTCGGCGTCGCCCATCGAGGCGGCCGAGAACGGGTCCTGGACGAGCCGCGTCCAGAGGACGACGGCCGTGGGCAACGGGTCGCCCGACGCGACCCCCAGCGCGAACGGGTACCGGCGCACGGTCCGCGCGTGCGCGGGCCGGACGTCGACGACGGTGAGGGCCGTGGCGGCCGAGACGGCCGCCGCCGAGCGGAGGACCCCGCGGCGGCTCGGGACACGGCCCCGGGACAGCTGATCATGATCCACTTGCACTGTTCCGACACTGTCAGGTGCACGGATGTGACGCACCTGACCCCGCCGGACATCACCCAGAGCGTGACCGAGGTCACGCTCCGCGGTCGTCAGGCCCTCACGACGCCGGGGGTGCCGGCGGCGACGGCGAACCTGGCGGTGGTGCGGACCGGTGACGTCCGGCTCGTGACCGACTCCACGGTCCGGGCACGGACCAGCCAGCGGTCCCGGTCGACGTCCATGAGCAGGTACCCGCGGCGCGAGCCGTCGAAGTACCGCGTCCACGGGTTGAGCGACCGCAGCGTCCGCCGCACCTCGGCGTCCCCGACGAAGCGGCTCGAGATCGCGGGCGCGACGAGCTCGGAGGCCACGACCGGCGCGTGCGGGTCGTCCGGGTCCACGACGAGGTCGTTGAACCACGTCGAGTGCACGTCCGCGGAGAGCACGACGGGGTTCGCGACGGCGTCCGCGACGATCCGGCGCAGCAGCCGGGTGCGCTGGGAGGCGTAGCCGTCCCACTGGTCGAGGTTCGCGAGGAACGGCAGGTCGAGCGTCCCCAGCGGGGCCGGCCACCGGGTCCTGGCCATCACGGTCTGCTGCGCGACGACGTTCCAGGTCGCCGCGCTCGTCGCCATCCGCGCGGTGAGCCAGCGTTCCTGGGCGGTGCCGGTGAGCGTGCCGGTCGTCGAGCGGCGGCCGGCGCTCTCCGGGCCGAGGTCGTGGGCGTACCCGCCCGGCTGGTCGGTGCGGTACTGCCGGGTGTCCAGCACGTTGAGGCGCAGCAGGGTGCCGAAGTCGGCGCCGCGGTAGACCCGGTAGGCCGGCGTGCCGAACGTCGGCCGGGGCCGCAGCGGCAGGTGCTCCCAGTAGGCCTGGTACCCGGCCGTCCGCTGCGTCGCGAAGGCCGCCCTGCTCTGGTGGCGGGCACCGGTGTCGCCGACGTCGTCGACAAGGTCGGCGTAGTTGTTCTCGACCTCGTGGTCGTCCCACACGGCCATCCACGGCGCCGCGGCGTGCGCCGCCTGCAGTGCCGGGTCGAGCTTGTACTGGGCGTGCCGGGCGCGGTAGTCGCCGAGCGTCCGCAGCTGGTTGAGGCCCGGCGTCCGCGGGGTCGTGTGCCGGCGGCCCGGCAGCGAGCTCTTCGGGTCGGTCTCGTAGATGTAGTCGCCCAGGTGCAGCACGAGGTCGACGTCCTCGGCGGCCAGCGCCGTGTACGCCGGCCAGTACCCCTGCTGGAGGTTCTGGCAGCTCGCGACGGCGAACCGGACCCGGCCCGGCCGGGTGCCGGCGGCGGGGGTGGTCCGCGTGCGGCCCGTCGGCGAGACGTACGAGGCGGCCCTGAACCGGTACCAGTAGTCGGTGCCGGGGCTCAGCCCTGTGACGTCGACGTGCACCGAGTGCGCGTAGCGGCGCCGGGCCAGGGCGGTGCCGCGCCGCACCACCGAGCGGAACGACGGGTCGCCGGCCACCTCCCAGCGCACCTCGACGTCGGCGTCCCCCATCGAGGCGGCCGAGAACGGGTCGCGGACGAGCCGGGTCCACAGCACGACCGCGGTCGGCAGCGGGTCGCCCGAGGCGACCCCCAGGGCGAACGGATCCTGCCGGACGGCGAGCGCGTGCGCCGGGCGGACGTCGACGACGGTGAGGGCGGCGGCACCGGCGAGCGCCGCGGCGGCGACCCCGCCGGTGCGCAGGACGGTCCGGCGGTCGGGAGGCGTGGGTGCTGCGTTCCGGGGCCGTGCGATGTCGGACATGTCGGCAGCACAGCAGCGGCGGAGGGGGCCTCACGGTGACGCCGGGTGAACGACGAACACCCGGCCGGTGATGGTCCGGTGCGCCGGCGAGCCGCGTGAACGGGGCCCCGCTCCCCCGCGAACACCGTCCGCGCCGGGTGGCTCCGGGGCGTCCCGCGGGTGACGTGCCGGTGCCGGCGGGTCAGCCGCCGGTCCGCCGCGCGACGAGCGCGAACTTCCTGACCCGGCCGCTGCGCAGCCAGTCGCCCCAGAGCCGGTGCGACGCGACGAGGTCGTCGACGACCCGGTCCCCGACCAGGGCGGCGATCCGGTCGCGGTCCGCGACGAAGGCCGCGGTGAGGGCGTCCACGACCTCGAGGTGCAGCGCGCTGTGCTCCGCCTGCCAGGTGACCTCGAACCCGGCCCGCGCGAGGCCGGCGAGCAGGTCGGGCAGCGGCACGAGGTGGACGGTGTCGGCGTCCGGCATGACCTGCTGCTCCGCCGCGGTGAGCGGCTCGCCCTCCTCGACGGTGAGGGCGAACCGGCCGCCCGGCGGCAGCGCCGCGGCGACGGCGCGCAGCAGCGGCTCCTTGTCGGGGAAGGCGAGGACGGTCTCGAGGAGCAGGACGACGTCGAACTGCCCGGCCGGCAGCGGCGGCACGCTCCCCGCCTCGAACCGGCAGGCCAGGCCCGCCGCCCGCGCCTGCTCCCGTGCCACGGCGAGCGCGTCCGGGCTGCGGTCCACGCCGAGGTAGTCGCAGCCGAGCGTGCGGGTCACGAGGCGGCCCGGTCCCGCGACGCCGCAGCACAGGTCGAGCACCCGCGTCCCCGGGCCGATCCCGGCGCGGCCGGCGAGGTCGAGGATCTCGCTCGCCCGCATGAAGCTCTCCTGGCCGGCGAACTCCCCGGTCGGGAACGCCGCGACGCGGGCGTCCTCGAGGGCGTCCGCGTAGCCGGCCCGGTCGTCCTGGCCGGCCGGCACGGGCCGCACGCTGCTCACGCGCCGCCGCCCGGGGTGAACGCGGTGAGGAACCGGTCGCGGAACTCGTGCATGCCCTCGACGGGGGCCCGCGGCCCCGGGCGCAGGCCGGCGTCCCAGCCCCAGCCCGACACCGCCGCGAGGACGGCCGGGTCCTTGGCGACGATCGTCACCGGGACGTCGCGGCTGGCCCCGACCCCCGACACGAGCGGGAGCGGCTGGTGGTCGCCGAGGAACACCATGACGGTGTCCTCGGTGCCGTACCGCTGGAGGAACGAGACGAGCGTCGAGAGCGTGTACTCCACCGACCGGCCGTACTCGGTGCGCACCCGGCCCTGGTCCGGCCAGACCTCGCTCTGCAGCAGGCCCTGCTGCCGGATCGGCTCGAAGACGGTGCCGTCGCCGAGCGCCGTCCAGTCGACGGCCTTCGGCAGCGGCGCCCACGGTGCGTGGCTCGAGGTGAGGGCGATCTCGGCCATGAGGGGCCTGCGGTCCGGCGTCCCGAGGGTGCTCTTCTGCAGGGTCTCCAGGACGTACTGGTCGGGCATCGGCGACCAGCCGAAGTTCGGGCCGCGATACCCGAAGGTCGGCTTGTCGAGGACGGTGCCGTAGCCGTAGAGGTCCTTCTCCGGCCACTCGCCCTGCACCGACGGCAGCACCGCCGCCGTCTGCCAGCCGGCCTTGCCGAACGCCCGCGGCAGGGTGAAGCGGTCGCTCGCGAGCAGCCGGCGGTAGCGCTGCGGGTTGTCGACGTCGGTGCCGGAAAGCAGCGTCGAGTGCGCGAGCCAGCTCGCCCCGCCGAACGTCGACGACGTGAGCCAGGCGCTGCGCGCCTGGAAACCGGCGGCCGCCAGGCTCGCGGTGCCGTCGTCCAGGACCCGGTCGACGCCGGGCGCGATCGTCGGGTCCTCGAGCGCCACCCGGCCGTAGCTCTCGACGATCGTCACGAGCACGTCCTTGCCGCGCAGCCCGGCGAGCAGCCGGTCGGCCGGGACGTCGCGGAACCGGTCGGTGCGCAGCTCCACGGCGTAGTCGTCGAGGTCGTGCAGCGTGCGGTCGACCTGCTGGGACCGGGAGACGACGAGCCCGGCGGAGCTGCCCGCCGCGAACGGCACCTCGGGAGCTGTCCGGACGCCGAGCAGGGCCGTGGCGAGCCAGACGACGGCGAGCGCCGCGACGACCCGCTCGGCGGCGACGCGGTGCCGGTCGAGCGCACCCGCGACGCGCCGGGTCGCGCCGACGAGGGCGGCGACGAGACCGCCGGCGAGCAGCCCCGCACCGACCCAGCCGGCGACGACGGCGAGGGAGCCGCCGACCGCGCGCAGGTAGTCGGCGGCGTTGCCGAGCAGGCTCCAGTCGAGGACGAGGTCGAACGGCCGGTTCATCGCGAGGAGGAAGCCGACGTCGAGCACCGCGAGGACCGCGAGCAGCCCGAGGACGACACCGAACCCGGCGACGGCCCACCGGCGGGCGCGGCCACGCAGCACGAGCAGCACGAGCGCCGCGGCGAGGGCCTCGAGCGGCAGCCGGGCCCACCACGTCGACGCGAGCACCTTGGCGTCGTGCGGTGCGACGAGGACGGCGAGCACGAGGCCGACGGCGAGGGCCGTCGTGAGCACCCCGGCGAGCCGGCGGACCCGCCCGTGCGGTGCGACGGCGGGGGCGTCGTCCGGCCGGACGCCGGGCCCGCTGCCGTCGCTGTCGGGGTCGCCGGGCTCGCCGCCCGCGCCCTCCTGCTCCGGGAGCACCCCGGTGTCGGTCGCCACGACGACGTGAACGGGCCCGGCCGGGGCCGGGTTCGATCCGACCGTCACCCGCGCGTGTCCGCGCCGCCGCCGATAGCGTGCCCGCGTGGTTCCCGACGAGGACGTGGCCGACCAGGTCGGCCGGGTGCGCCGCTACTACGACCGCAACACGGCGCGCTTCCGGCGGCTGGGCCAGGGCGGCGCGTCGATCCACCGGGCGGTGCACGGCCCCGGTGTGACGAGCCGCGAGCAGGCCTTCCACCACGTCGAGGAGCGGATCCTCGCCCTGCTGCCGGACCGCCGGCCGGACGGCGGCCCGCCGCGTGTCGTCGACCTCGGCTGCGGGGTCGGCGGCAGCCTCCTGCACCTCGCCGGACGCCGGCCCGACCTGGTCGCCGACGGCATCACGATCAGCCCGGCGCAGGTCGAGGTCGCCGCGGACCTCGTCGCCGCGGCGGGGCTCGGCGACCGGGTCCGCGTGCGGGAGGGCGACTTCCTCGCGCCGCCCGCCGACCTCGCCGGCGCCGACCTCGTGCTCTCCGTCGAGGCGTTCGTCCACGGTCCCGACCCTGCGGCGTACTTCCGGGCCGCGGCCGGGCTGCTGCGCCCCGGCGGCCTGCTCGTCGTGTGCGACGACCTGCTCGCGCCGGCCGGCGTCGCCCCGGCTCCGGCCGGCGCCCGCCGGCTCGACGAGTTCCGTACCGGCTGGCGGGTCGGCTCGCTCGTCACCGCCGCGGCGGCGGCGCGCGACGCGGCCGCGGCCGGTCTGACCCTCGTGACGGACGACGACCTCACCCCGTACCTCGAGCTGCGCCGTCCCCGGGACCGCTGGATCCGCGCGATGGTCGCCGCGACCCGCCCGCTGCGGCCCCGCGGGGACTACTGGTGGTCTCTCGCGGGCGGCAGCGCTCTGCAGGCCTGCCTGGCCGAGGGGCTCGTCGAGTACCGGCTGCTCGTGCTCCGGCGGTCGTGACCGCTGCGGCGCTCGTGATCAGGGCATCGTCCTCGAGTCGAGGGTGGCCGTCACGACCGGGCCGGCCGTGCCGTCCGGGTTGATCACCCGGGTGTCGAGGCGCGACGTACGGCAGGTGAAGGTCGCCTGGTCCTGCGGGTCGGCCGCACCGGCCGTGTGCTTCAGGCCGGTCACGAGGCAGTCCCCGAGCACGTAGGTCGCGTAGGTGACGGGCCTGTCGCCGCCCCGGGTGAGGGTCACCGTGACCTGGACCTGGCTCCGGCCGCCGTAGGCGTTCATGAGCGTCGGGCTGCCGGTGCCCACCGTGTGCGTGACGGTCATCCCGAGGCGCCGGGCGGTGGTGCTGCCCGTCGACGGCACGGTCTTCCACGCGTAGGACGTCACGTCGAACGTCGTCCCGGTGTCCCCGCGGCCGGCCTGCCCGCCGACGACGACGGTCATCGCCATCGTGCTGCCGCCCGGCGTCCGCGCCGCGAGGACGGCGGGGGCGCCGGCGGGCGCGGCACTGGCCTGCTGCTGCCCCGCGAGGGCCGCGGCGAGCGTCCCCGCACCGAGGAGCGCCGCGGCCGCGATCCCGCGCCGGCGGCGGCGGGTCGTGCCGGCGGCGTGCTCCTGAGCGGCAGCGCGCGAGCGGTCGTCGTCCTGACTGGGGTGCACCTGGTCCTCCTGGGGTGTCCGGGCCGCCGCTCCGGTGGCGGTGGCGCGCCCAGTGCAGCGGGCGCCGGTCACCGTGCGGTCACCGCCGGGTCACCGGTGGCGCCGGAGGGTGCCGGGATGCCCGTGATGTCCGTCCGGCCGCGTACTGTGCCCTGGGCGTCCGCCCGCTCCGAGCCGGTGGCGGTGCACGGCCACCGGACCGAGGGAGGGCAGGGATGGGCACGGACCCGGTCGAGGACCGGCTGCACGAGCGGATCGGCCGCCTCCTGCGGCTCGCCCAGCACGCCGACCCGCAGAGCGTCGTCGACACGCTCTCCCTGACGGCCGCCGAGCTCGACTGCTCGCAGGTCGCGCTGTTCCTCGTCGACTACCAGCACACCACGCTGCGGCCCGCCTCGACGGCGCGCGGCCGGGACGACGAGCCGCTGCGGCTCGACGGCACGGTCGCCGGCCGCGTCTTCGCCTCGGGGCAGCCGCACTGCGTGTCCGCCGACGACGGCTGGGACGTCTGGGTCCCCGTCACCGAGGGCGCCCAGCGGGCCGGGGTGCTGCGGGTCCGTGAGCCGGAGCGGGACGAGGTCCGGGAGGCCCTGCTCGTCGAGCTGGGGCTCGCCGCCGGGCACCTCGTCGTCTCGGCCGGGGCGTACACCGACCGCTGGGCGACGGCGCGGCGCAGCCGGGAGATGTCCCTGCCGGCCGAGATCCAGTGGTCGATCCTGCCGCCGCTCACCTTCGCCGTCGGCGGGACGACGGTGGCCGGCCTGCTGGAGCCCGCCTACGACGTCGCCGGCGACTGCTTCGACTACAGCCTCAACGGCAACGACCTCGACATCGTCGTGTTCGACGCGATGGGGCACGGGCTGGCCTCGTCGGTGCTGGCGTCGCTGGCGATGTCCACCTACCGGCACCGGCGCCGCGAGGGCGGGCACCGCGACCCCCGCCCGCTCCTGCAGGCCGTCGACGCGGTGATCGCCGACTACGCGCACGGCGACGCCTTCGTCACCGGCATCGCGGCGCGGCTCGACATCGTCACCGGCGCCCTGGTGTGGACGAGCGCCGGCCACCCCGAACCCATCCACGTGCGGTCCGGGCACGCGCTCACCCCGGCGGACGTCGAACCCGCCCCGCCGCTCGGCCTGCTCGCCTGGGCAGGCCGCGGCCCGGACCTCGACCTCACCCGGGTCGACCTCGAGCCCGGCGACGGTGTGCTGCTGTACACCGACGGTGTCGTCGAGGCCCGGGACGCGACGGGCGAGGAGTTCGGCGAGGAGCGCCTGCGCGACTTCCTCGAACGGACGACGGCCTCCCTCCTCGACCCGGCCGAGACGTTGCGGCACCTCATCCGCTCCGTCACCGAGTACAACGACGTCCCGCTGCGGGACGACGCGACGACCGCCTACGTGCGGTGGGACGGCGCGGCACCGGCCCGGCGGAGCCAGCCACGATCGTGACCAGCGGCGCGTCGGCCCTGACGTTCCGTTGCAGCATCGCAGGCGTACTGTCACACTCTGCTGGCGATCTTCACCCCGACGTGGTGTCAGGGGCGGGTTCTGGCTGGGTGAGGGCCTGATGGTGAGCAACGCGGGCGAGGCCGGCGGCCGGCGCCGGGGAGCGGACACCCTGGCCTCGTTGGCCCGCGCGCTGTCCGCGACCGTGCGCCCCGGCGAGGTGCTCGACGTCGTCGCCGACTCGATCGGCTCGCTGGTCGGCGAGTGCTCGCTGAACATCTCCCTGCTCGACGAGGACCGCCGGACGCTCTCGACGGTGATGTCACGGCGGACGTCCCCGCAGGTGCGGATGCAGTTCGCCGCGTTCCCCGCGGACGCCCCCTACCCGACCCGGGACGCCCTGGTCACCCGCCGGCCCGTCGTCGTCCAGGGTCTCGCCGAACGCGACGCGCGCTACCCGGCGCTCGCCGGGGTCCCAGTCTCCCAGGTCGCCTGGGTGGTGCTCCCGCTCGTCGTCGGCGACCACCCACTGGGGACTCTCTCCCTGGGCTGGACCACGCCGCAGCCCTTCGACCCCGCCCAGCTCCGGCTGTGCGAGGGCATCGCGGACGCCGCGGCCGCCGCGCTGGCCCGAGCCCAGATGTTCGACCGCGAGGAGCAGGCCCGGACGGCCGCCGAGGACCTGGCGACCCGGCTGCAGGTGCTGCAGGACCTCACGGGGCAGCTCGCCGAGGCCACCGAGCTCGCCACCGTCGGCGACCTCGTCGTCGGTGCCGGCCTGCAGGCGCTCGCCGCGGACGCCGCTGCCATCGGCCTGCTCGACGACGACGGCCGCACGGTCACGACGCTCGCGAGCGCTGGCGTGCAGGCCGACCTGCTCCCCCGCTGGTCCCGGCACGACGTCGGGGTGTCCGACCAGGTCCGGGAGCTGCGCGAGAGCCGGCACCCGGTCATGATCGCCTCGCGCGCTGACCGAGACACGCGGTTCGCCGACCGGGACCGCCGGCCGGAGGACGACCTCTTCGAGGCGACCGCGACGCTGCCGCTGGTCACCGCGGGCGCCCTCGTCGGTGTCGTCGCCTACGCCTGGAAGCATCCCCGCGCCTTCGACACCCACGACCAGGGCTACCTCACCGCGATCGCCGCGCACGCCGCCACCGCCATCGACCGGTCCCGGCTCCTCGAACGGACCCGGCAGGTCGCCGAGACCCTGCAGCGTGCCCTGCTGCCGGAGGCCGTCTCCGACGTCGGGGGCTGGGACCTGGCCACCTGCTACGTCCCCGCCGTCCAGGACACCCAGGTCGGCGGCGACTGGTACGACGCCTTCGCCACGGACGACGGCAGGCTCGTCCTGGTCCTCGGCGACGTCGCGGGCAAGGGGGTCAGGGCCGCGGCGGTCATGGGCGCCGTCCGGTCGGCGCTGCGGGCCTACGCGACCCTCGACCCCGACCCGGCCACCGTGCTCAGCCGGCTCGACACGTACTTCGGCGCGTTCAAGGACGACGAGATGGTGACCGTCGCCGTCGTACTCCTCGACCCCCGCACCGGCGAGGTGACGTACGCGTGCGCCGGGCACCTCCCGCCGCTGCTCGTCGACGGGACGTCCGGCGCGTGGCTGGACGCGGCGACCAGCCCGCCGCTCGGCGCGAACCGGGGCGGCGGGCGGCCGCAGACGACGGCCCGCGTGGACCCGGGCCAGGTGCTGCTCCTGTACAGCGACGGGCTCGTCGAGCGCCGCCACGAGAGCCTCGAGCGCTCGCTCGGCACCCTCGCCGACCGGGCCGGGACGCTGTCGTCCGAGCCGGACCTCGGCGCGGCCGCCCGGGCCCTCATCCGGACGATGGACGCGCCGGACAAGGTCGTCGACGACACGGCGCTGCTCGTCGTCCGGCGGCACCCGGGCTGACCCCGCGGGCCGTGCCCGCCGTCCGCCCGGCCGTCAGCCCGGCCGTCAGCGTCGGGGCGCGGACGGCGTCCGGCGCCGGCCCTGCGCCGGGACGGCCGCGGAGCGCGGCGTCCGCCGGAACGTGTTGTACCCGTGCAGCCACGGGACGAGCTCCTCGACCGGCATCGGCCGGGCCAGGTGGTAGCCCTGGATGGTGTGCGCGCCGAGCGCCGCGAGGTGGTCCCAGGTCTGCTGGTCCTCGACCCCCTCGACGACGACGTCGAGGGCGAGGTTCGTGCCGAGGTCGATGATGCTGCGCGCGATGAGCAGGTCGTGGGTGTCGTGCGTGAGGTGGGCGACGAAGCTGCGGTCGATCTTCACCTCGTCGACGGGGAGCCGTCGCAGGTACGACAGCGAGGAGTACCCGGTCCCGAAGTCGTCGACAGACAGCCGGACGCCGCGCCCGCGCAGCCGCTCGAGCAGCGCGATGGCCCGCTCGGGGTCGCCGATGACGCTGTCCTCGGTGATCTCCAGGGTCAGCCGCCCGGCCGGCAGACCGCTGCGCGCGAGGGCGGCGTCGACCATCGCCAGGGTGCGGTCGTCGGCCAGGGCCCGGGCGGGCAGGTTCACCGACACCGCGAGGTCGAGGCCGCCGGCCCGCCAGGCCTGCGCCGCGGAGACGGCCCGGTCGAGCACGAGCGCCGTGACGTCCGGCATGAGCCCGTGCCGCTCGGCCAGCGCGAGGAAGTCGGCCGGGGGCAGGACGCCGAGGCGCGGGTGCTGCCAGCGCACGAGCGCCTCGACGCCGATGACGTCACCGCTCGTGGCGTCCGCCTGCGGCTGGACGTGGATGTCGATGCGGCCGTCCGCGACCGCCCGGCGCAGGTCGGCGAGCAGCGCGAGGCGGGTGTGGGCGGCCGGGTCGGCGCTCGGTGGCCGGCGGCTGCCGTCGTCGTGCACCTGGGTGCCGCCCTGCTGCACCTTGGCCCGGTACATCGCGCTGTCGGCGGCGCGCAGGAGCGAGGAGACGTCGTCGCCGTGCACCGGCGCCAGCGCGACGCCGACCGAGGCCCGCACCCGGACCTCGATGTCCTCGATGACCACCGGGGCACCGAGCCGCTCGTGCACCCGGGACGCGACGAGGACGGCGTCCTCGACCGAGTCCGTCTGCGGCAGCAGCACCGCGAACTCGTCCCCGCCGAGCCGGGACACGGTCGCGGCCGGTGGCGCGGCCGCCACGAGGGCCTCCGCGACGTGGACGAGGAGCACGTCCCCGTGGTGGTGCCCGAGGGAGTCGTTGACCTCCTTGAAGCCGTCGAGGTCGATGAGCAGCACGGTGAAGCCGGTGACGGCACCGGCGGCGACCTGGTGCAGGCTCTGCTGGACGGCGTCGCGGAACTTCGTCCGGTTGGCCAGCCCGGTGAGGACGTCGTGGAGGGCCTCGTGCTGCATCCGGTCGAGGAGCCGGCCCTTGGCGAGCGCGAGCCCGGCCTGGTTGGCGACGGTCTCGAGGGTGGCGATGTCGTCGACCTGGAACGCCCGGACCTCGCCCATCCGCTCGGCGACCATGAGCGAGCCGAGCACCCGCGACTCGTCCCGGAGCGCGACGACGACCGCCTCGCGGTAGCCGAGGGCCGCGAGCTGCTCGGCGTGCGCGGCCTGCTCGTGCGCCGGACCGCCATGGGTGGTGAGCACCGGCCGGCCGCTGCGCAGCACCGAGTGCCAGAGCGCGGCGTGGGTGCCGTCGGCCACCTCGTCGCTGCGCACGATCGCCGACCCCGGGGCGAGCGTCCAGCGGCGCGGGAGCTGGCCCGGTTCGTCACCGAGGAGCACGACCTCGGCGGCCTCGGCCTTGAGCAGGGCCCTGGCCCCGAGCAGCGCGCTCGCGAGGATCTCGTCGGCGGCGTGCGACCCCGTCACGGCGCGGCCGAAGTCGTAGAGCTGCGCGAGGCTGACGTGCCGGTCGTTGAGTGACGCGTGGGCCCGGTACGCGATCATGATCGCCGCGCCGACGACGAGCAGGAGCGGGGTCGTCCGGGGGTCCGCGTGCAGGGCCGTGACGATGAGGACGCCGGCGCACGCGACGACCGCCGAGATGACCGGGTACCGGACGAGGGCCGTGACGATCTCGCCGCGCTCCACCCGGCCCTCGTGCAGCCCGACGACGGCCAGCACGAGCAGCCCGTCCGCGGCGCCGGCCAGAGAGACCCCGGCCAGTGCGGCCGCCCAGCCGACCGGGCCGTGGGCCGCCGCGGCGTCCGGCCCCGCGATGCCGTGGAAGACGACAAGGGCCGCGGACACCCCGAACACCCGCAGCGTCGTGTTGAAGACGGCCTTGACCGGCGACTGGCGGCGGTACACCGCGTAGACCAGGCCGGTGCCGACGACGGTGGCCAGCAGCATGTCCGCGGGGGTGGCGAGGTAGACGGCGAGGACGAGCGGGATCTCGCTGAGCGAGACCGCCTGGGCCTCGCGGCGCACCTGGACGTGCAGGACGACGACCTCGGCGAGCGCGAAGAGCGGGGCGAGCACCCACCAGGGCAGGACCGGGGAGAGCGGTGCGCCGCCGGCACCGGTGAGGTCCAGGGCCCAGGCGAGGGCCGACACCGCGAGAAGGGCGACCACCATCGTGGCCACGCCGGCCCGGGGCGTGCGCCACCACGGCCGGCGGTGTCGTCCGGCAGCCGCTGCCTGGTCCACGCGCACCTCCTCGCCGGCCTCCGGGCCGACCCGCCGGCGGGTGGTCCGGCGACGACGGCAGGGTTCGTGATCTCACCCCACCTGTCGTCGCCGGCCCGGCGTTGTTGAGGGGTCCGTCGGGCGGGCCGGACGGCGGCCGGGGGCTCAGGCCCAGCTGGACCCGCGGGCGTTGAGGTTCGTGCCGCCGACCCGGCCGGTGACGCCGGTCGCCGGCAGCGCCCACGAGGAGCCGCGGACGACGGCGTTCGTGCCGACCGACGTCCCGACCCGGACGGTGCCGGTCGTCGCGGCCTGCCGCGGAGCCGAGGGGCCGCCGGCGGGGGCGGAGGCGGCGAGGGCGCCCACGGCGAGCGCCGCGGTGAGGACGGCGGCCGAGAGGGTCCGGCGCAGCCGGGAGGTGCGGGCTGTGGTGGTGGTCGGGCGGCGGTTCATGGCGGGTCCTCCGTCGTGGG
>NZ_MWLL01000103.1 GCF_002198675.1 Kineosporia sp. R_H_3
CCGGCGGGCGGGCGGACGGCGGACGGGCGGACTGGAGGCGGCCGGAGATGTGATCTCGCCGACAACCATTGGCAGGTTTACAGAAATGTAGGTTCTGTAAAGTCACAGCGCAAGGGGGTGGGCGGAGGATTCCGTCGGCACGTCGTGTGACCGTGCGACCACGTCCGGACGTCTCGGGTCACCGTCCGTCGCCGAACGGTTAGGTTCAGGGCGTGATCGACGCTGTGGCGGCGGCCGGGGGCACGCAGGACGACCGTCGTGTCGCCGATGCCGTCGGGCGCCTGGACCTGTCCGGTCTCGCCGACGGTTTCACCTGGGCGATCGGCGTCACGGCCGACCCCACGGCGCGGCGCGCGCCGGGGCGGGCCGGTCGGGCCGGGCGCCGGGCCGCCGGCGGGGGTGCCGCCGACGAGGTCGCACTGCTGGGGCGCGCCGGGGTCGACGTCCTCGCCTTCCCCGTGCCGTGGGCGAGCGTGCTGCCGGACCCCGCGGACGCTGCGGACCCCGATGCCCTGGCCCGGCTCGACCGCAGGGTCGACGACCTGCTGGCGCTCGGTGTGACCCCCTGGCCGACGCTGCACGCCGACGACGCCGCCCTACCGGTCCCGCTGCGGGACGCCGGCGGCTGGGCGTCCCGGGAGACGGCCCTGCGCTTCGTCGACCACGCCGCGACCGTGCACGCCCTGCTCGCCGACCGCGTCGTCACCTGGACGACGCTCGTGGTCCCGGACGGCCCGGCCGCCGACCACGAGGCGAACCTGCTCCTCGCGCACGGCCTCGGGCACGCCGCCATGCGGGCCCAGGCGCCGGCCGACCACCGGTTCGGGGTGACGGTCGCGCTCTCCGGCGGCCCGGACGACGAACGCCGGGTCGGTGCGCTCCTCGCCGGCCCCGAGCCGCTCGACCGGCTCGGCGTGCACTACGCGGGCGCCGCCCCGCGCGGGCTGCCCGAGCTGCTCGCCCGGATCCGTCGCGAGCACCCGGCGGCACCGCCGTTCCTCGTCACGACGGTCGCCGGCGCGCACGAGGACGCCGACGACCTGGACCGGGTCGCCGACCTCCTGGAGCATCTCGACGCGCTCGCGGTCGCCGCCCGGGCCGGGGTCGGCGTGCGCGGGTACGTCGCCGGACCCGTCGACGTGCCGGTGCCCGACCGGCCGTGGCCCGGGCTCGACGTGCTGCGGCTCGCGGTCGCCGCGGTGCGCCCGGTCTGACCTACGGCCGGGCCGCCGTCATCTCCTGGACCTGTGCGTAGCGGGCCCGGACCGCCGGGTCCGGGTCGGCCTCGAAGGTCGCGGTGCCGGTGACCTCCCAGGCGGGCGGCTCGGCACCGCCATCGAGCACCCAGGCCGCCTGCCGGGCGGCGCCGTCCGCGACGTACTCGCCGGGCGGCGGCACGAGGACGGGCCGGCCGAGCACGGCGGGGGCGATCGCGCGCAGCGCGGCGGACCGGGCGCCGCCGCCGACGAGGAGGACCCGCTCGATCCGGGCGCCCTGCGCCTCGAGGGCGTCGAGGCCGTCGGCGAGGCCGCAGAGCAGCCCCTCCACGGCCGCGCGGGCCAGGTGCGCCGGGGTCATGGTCTCCAGGCGCAGGCCGTGCAGGGCACCGGTCGCGTCGGGCCGGTTCGGCGTCCGCTCGCCCTCGAGGTACGGCACCAGCGCGAGGCCGCCGGCACCGGACGGCGCGGCGAGCGCCAGTGCGGACAGCTCGTCGAGCGAGACCCCCAGCACCTTCGCGGTCGCGTCGAGCACCCGGGCGGCGTTGAGCGTGCAGACGAGCGGCAGGTAGCGGCCGGTCGCGTCGGCGAAGCCGGCGACGGTCCCCGTCTCGTCGGACGCCGGGACCTCGGCGACCGCGGAGACGACCCCCGAGGTGCCGACCGAGACGATGACGTCACCGGGGCGGGCGCCCACGCCGAGCGCGGCGGCCATGTTGTCGCCGGTACCGGGGCCGACGACCGCCCCGGTCGACAGCCCCGCCCAGGCCGTCGTCCCGGCGCTCTGCGCCGGGCCGAGTACGCGGGGGAGTGCGGCGTCGTGGCCGAGGGCCGCCGCGAGCAGGTCGCGGCGGTACTCGCCCGTCGCGGCCGAGAAGTAACCGGTGCCGGAGGCGTCGCCGCGGTCGGTGACGAGGCCGTCGAGGCCGAGCGACCCGCCGGTGCCGCTCGACGGGCCGCCGCCGAGGAGCAGCCACGTGAGCCAGTCGTGCGGCAGGCAGACGCCCGCGACCCGGGCGGCGGCGTCCGGCTCGTTCTCGGCGAGCCAGGCGAGCTTGGTCACGGTGAACGACGCGACCGGGACGAGCCCGACGGCGTCCGCCCAGACCTTCGCCCCGCCGTGCTCGGCGGTGAGCCGCTCGGCCTGCGGCGCGGAGCGGGTGTCGTTCCACAGCAGGGCCGGGCGGACGACCTCGCCCGCCTCGTCGAGGGTGACCATTCCGTGCTGCTGACCGCCGACCGCGACGGCCGCGACGTCGTCGAGCCCGCCGGCCGCGGCGACCGCCTCGGCGAGCGCGGTGCGCCAGTGGTCCGGGTGCACCTCGGTGCCGTCGGGGTGGGCCGCCCGGCCCTCCCGGACGAGGGCGCCGGTCGCGGCGTCCCGGACGACGACCTTGCACGACTGGGTCGAGGAGTCGACCCCGGCGACGAGCGCCATCACTCGTGTCCTTCCGACGGTTCGGGCGGGGAGCCGGTGGGGAGAGCAGACGGTGGCACAGGCGCCGGCCGCGCCTGTGCCACCGGTCGGTGCGACGTCCGCGTCAGCGGGCGCCGAGGACGTGCTCGAGGGCGAGCTGGTCGAGCTGGACGTAGCCGATGCCCTTGGCGCCCACGGCGTCCGCGTCGAAGTCCTCGAACGCGGAGCGGTCCGTGAGCAGGTCGGCGTAGGTCTCGCCGGCCGCGAGCGTCGGGGACGCGAGCTCCGGGATCCGGGCGGCCTCGATGGCGGCCTGCACCTCGGGGTCGGCGCGGAACGCCTTCGCGCGCTCCTTGAGGAGCAGGTAGGTGCGCATGTTGGACGCCGCCGACGCCCAGACGCCGTCGTAGTCCTCGGTGCGCAGCGGCTTGTAGTCGAAGTGCCGCGGGCCGGTGTACGCCGGGGTGTTCCCCGGGCCGCCGTTCTCGAGCAGGTCGACGAGGAAGAACGCCGAGAGCAGGTCGCCGTGACCGAAGACGAGGTCCTGGTCGTACTTCGGGCCGTGCTGGCCGTTGAGGTCGATGTGGAAGAGCTTGTCGTGCCACAGGGCCTGCGCGATGCCGTGGACGAAGTTCATCCCGGCCATCTGCTCGTGCCCGACCTCGGGGTTGAGCCCGACCATCTCGGAGTTCTCGAGGCTGTTGATGAACGCCAGCGCGTGCCCGATCGTCGGCAGCAGGATGTCGCCGCGCGGCTCGTTCGGCTTGGGCTCCAGGGCGAAGCGGAGGTTGTAGCCCTTGTCCTTGACGTACGTCGCGAGCGTGTCGAGACCCTCGCGGTAGCGGTCGAGCGCGACCCGCACGTCCTTCGCGGAGTCGGTCTCGGCGCCCTCGCGGCCGCCCCAGAAGACGTACGTCTCGGCACCGAGCTCGGCGGCGAGGTCGAGGTTGCGCATGACCTTGCGCAGCGCGAAGCGGCGCACGTCGCGCCGGTTGCTCGTGAAGCCGCCGTCCTTGAACACCGGGTGGGTGAACAGGTTCGTCGTGAGCATGGGGGCCTTCATGCCGGTCGCGTCGAGCGCGGCCTTGAAGGCCTCGATCCGCTTGTCGCGCTCGGCCGCGTCGGAGCCGAACGGCACGAGGTCGTCGTCGTGGAACGTGACGCCGTAGGCGCCGAGGTCGGCGAGGCGGTGGACGGCCTCGACGGCGTCGAGCGGCGCCCGGGTCGCGTCGCCGAAGGGGTCGCGGGCCACCCAGCCCACGGTCCACAGGCCGAAGGTGAACTTGTCGTCCGGGGTCGGGGTCAGCGTCATCGGTTCCTCCGTCGGGGGTTTCGTTCAGTGGTTGAACATACCTGCCGATCGGACGGCCCGCAATCCCTCGTTGTCCGTTCTGCGCCGAGCGGTCATCGCAGACAGGTGTTCATTCAGAACGTGAACCAACTAGGGTGGCGCCATGTCGGCCCCCCGCACGTCGCCCGCGCGGCAGACGTCGCTGCGCGAGCACAACCTCGCGCTCGTGCTCGGGGAGGTCGCCGACCGCGGGCCGGCGACCCGGGCCCGGATCGCGGCGGCGACCGGTCTGACGAAGGCCACGGTCTCCAGTCTCGTCGACACCCTCGTCGCGGCCCGGCTGCTCGACGAGCGCGGTCTCGACGCCGGCGCCGTCGGCCGGCCGGGGCAGTCCCTCGGGCTCGGGGCGCGGGGTCCGGTCGGGATCGGGCTCGAGGTCAACGTCGACTACCTCGCGACGTGCACGGTCGGGCTCGCCGGGTCGGTCGTCGGCCGCGAGGTCGTCACCGGCGACCTGCGCGGCGTCGACGTCGAGGCCGTCCTGGCCCGTGCCGCCGGGCTGCTGCGCCGGGCGGCGGACGGCGCGCGCGAGGCGGGCGTCCCGGTCGCGGGGGTCGCGGTCGCCGTTCCCGGCCTCGTGGACTCCGCCGACCAGGTGCTCCGGCTCGCCCCGAACCTCGGCTGGCGGGACGTCGACGTCCTCGCGCACCTGCGCCGGCTCGCCGGTGCCGCGCTCACCGCGGCGTCGCCCGGCGGCGCGCACCCGGACCTGCGCCTGGGCAACGAGGCCGACCTCGGCGCCCTCGCCGAGCTGTGGTGCGGCGGGCACGACGACGGGGCCGGCGGCCGGCTCGACACCTTCGTCCACGTCTCCGGCGAGATCGGCGTCGGGGCCGGGCTCGTCCTCGACGGCCGGCCGCTCACCGGCCGGCGCGGCTTCAGCGGCGAGATCGGCCACCTCACGGTCGCCGACGGCCCGGACTGCGCCTGCGGCTCGAGCGGCTGCCTGGAACGGCTCGCCGGCCAGGAGGCGATCCTGCGCCGGGCCGGGCTCGCGAGCGAGCCGGGGACGGCGATCGGCCGTCCGGAGGGCCCGCTCGGCGAGCTCGTCGCCCGGGCCGCGGCCGGCCGGCCGGACGCCGTGGAGGCGGTGGAGGCGGCGGGAACCGTTCTGGGGCGGGGGATCTCGGCGATCCTCAACCTCGTCGACGTCGGCACGGTCGTCCTCGGCGGGATCTACGCGCCGCTGTCGCCGTGGTTGCGCGGCCCGGTCGAGCGCGAGCTCGCGCGCCGGGTGCTCGCCGCGCCCTGGGAGCCGCCGCGCGTCCTCGTCTCCGGGCTCGGCGGCGAGGCGGCCGTCCGCGGCGCGGCGCTGTCCGTCGTCCGCACCGTCATCGCCGACCCCGCGGCCTACCTGGCGAGGACGCCCGCCGGCTGACGGTCCCGGCCGGCTCCCGCGGGCACGCCGACGTCCGCGAGCGGGAGGTCGAGGTCGACGACGGTGCCGCCGCCGGGAGCGGGCGTCCATGTCACCCGGCCGCCGAGCGCGCGGGCCCGTTCGGTCATCCCCGGGACGCCGAGGCCCGACCCGTCGTGGCAGTCCGCCGTCCCGGCGCCTGCGGCGAGCTCCCCGGTGACGCCTCCGGTGACGCCCGCCGGGGTGCCCGAACCGTCGTCCGTGACGAGCACGTGCAGCCGCCGCCCGCGGACCTGCGCCCGCACCGCGACGGCGGTCCCGCCGCTGTGCCGGACGGCGTTCGTCACGGCCTCCTGGACGACCCGGTAGACCCCGAGCGCGGCCTCCGGGCGCAGTGCGGGCAGCTCCCGGACGTCGCACCGGCCGGTGAGGTCGCCGACCTCGGCCGCCCGCCGCACGAGGTCCTCGAGCGCCGGGCCCGGCCCGAGCAGGTCGAGCGCCAGCGGCCGCATCTGGGTGATGAGGTGCCGCAGGGCCCCGATCCGGTCCCGGACGGCGCCCCGCACGTCGGCGAGGTCCTCGGCGAGCGCCGCGGCGCCCGGGCCGGCGTCGGCGCGCAGGCAGCGCTGCTCGAGCCGGCCGAGGGTGACCTCGACGGCGGCGAGGTCCTGGAGCGTCTCGTCGTGCAGCTCGCGGGCCCAGCGCCGCCGCTCGGCCTCCTCGCCCTCGAGCCGGGCGCGCAGCCGGGCCGTCCGCAGCCCGTCGGCGGCCCGGCCCGCCTCGCGCAGGGCGAGCCCGGCCGTGAGCAGCAGGAGCAGGGCCGGCCCCAGCAGGAGCAGCACCCGCGGCTCGGCCCGCTCGGTGGCCTGCCAGAGCCCGACGACGCTGAGCAGCGCGGCGGCCCCGGCGCCGACGAGCAGCCGGGCCCGGCGGGCGAGCCCGTCCGGGCCGTCGTCCCGCGCGGGGGCGACCACCGCGAGCAGCAGCGCCGCGCCGGCCGCGGCGCCGACCCAGGTCTGCGCCCGGGGCGCGGTGTCGGCGAGCTCCGTCGCGGCGGCGAGGCCCAGCAGTGCGACGCCGACGCGCGCGAGGGCGCGCCGGGGGTCCCGGGTCATGCGAGGCCGAGCCGGTGCGCGGCGTCGACGAGCCCGGCCCGGGTCGGGGCGTCGAGCCGGGTCCGCAGGCTCGCCCGGTGCGCCTCGACGGTCCGCAGGCTGACGTAGAGCTCGGCGGCGATCTCGCCGTTCGTGTGCCCCGCCGCGAGCAGCCGCAGGACGTCGCGCTCGCGCGGGCTGAGCCGGTCGGCGGCCGACGGGCGGGCGCCGGCGATCCGGGCGCCGAGCTCGGGGAGCAGGTACGTCCGCCCGGACATCACCGTCTCGACGGCCCGCAGGAGCTCCTCGGGCGCGGCCTCCTTGAGCACGTAGCCCTGGGCGCCCGCGTGCAGCGCCGCGCGGGCCACGGCAGGGTCGTCGTGCATCGTGAGGACGACGACCCGCGGCGCCGCCGGCGCGGCGAGCAGGTCCGGCAGGCAGTCCAGGCCGTTGTCCCGGCCGAGCGTGAGGTCGAGGACGACGAGGTCGGGGACCTGGGTCGCCACGAGGGCCCGCAGGGCCGCCGCCGACGCGGCCTCCCCGACGACCGCGCAGCGCGGGTCGCCCTCGAGCAGCGCCCGCAGGCCGACCCGGACCATCGAGTGGTCGTCGGCGAGGACCACCCGCCAGCGCAGGTCGGCGGCCACGTCCGTGCGTGCGGGTGCGGCCGCCCGCCCGGGCCCGGGACCGGGGTGGGCGGTGCGGGCGGGCACAGGCTTCTCGACGACGGGCATGGCGCCTCCTCGGACCCTCGGTGGTTCGGGCCCGACGCAACGCCTGCTGCCTGGGAGACCGCTGGGAGCGCGGTGCGAGCGCGCTGACAGCCGCCAGGACTGCGGGTCTGCCGCAACGGCCGCGCCGTCCGGAAAGGCGTGCTCCGCGGAATGCGCATTACATGCCGGTATGAGCCTGCGTGCAGACGTCCCTGCAGATGTGCCTGCAGATGTTCCTGCCGACGTCCTCGCCGACGTCCCGCCTGCCCCTGCGTCCGGCCCCGCCGGGCTCACGGCCGGGCTCGGTGACCCGCCGGGGCGCGACCCCGCCGAGGTCGCCGCCGCGGTCCGGGCCGTCCTCGCCCGGCCGGAGCTCGCCGACGTCCCGCTGCCCGCCTCGGGGCGCACCGCCGCGCGCTGGGCGCTGCTGCGCGCGCTGGCCCGCTGGGACGTCGCCGCCGGCCGGCTCGTCGAGGCGCACCTCGACGCAGCGGCGATCCTCGCGGAGCTCGGGGGCAGCGAGGTGCTGCCGGGGCAGGTCTGGGCGGTCTGGGCCGCCGAGCCGCCGGGGCCGGGCGTCACCGCGACCCCCGGCCCGGAGGGCTGGACGCTGCGCGGACGCAAGCCGTGGTGCTCGGGCGCGGTCGCGTCGACGCACGCGCTCGTCACGGCGAACGCCGACGACGGCCGGCGGATGTTCGCCGTCCCGCTCGCCGACCGCGACCGGACCCGCCCGGTGCCCGGCGGCTGGGCCGCGGCCGGGATGGTGCAGACGCAGACCTGGTCCGTGGACCTCGACGAGGCGCCCGCGGTGCCCGTCGGCGGGCCACGCGCCTACCTCGACCGGGCGGGCTTCTGGCACGGCGGTGTCGGGGTCGCGGCGTGCTGGCTCGGCGGGGCGGACGCCGTCCTCGCGCCGCTCGCGGCCCGGGCGGCGTCCGGGCGGCTCGACCCGCACGGCCTGGCGCACCTCGGGGCCGCGGCCGCGGCGGTGCACGCGGCGGGCGCGGTGCTCGCGGCGGCGGCGGCCGACGTCGACGCCGCCCCGCACGACCGGGCCACGGCCGAGGTCGTCGCGCGGCGTGCGCGGGCCGTCGTCGAGCAGGCAGCGACGACGGTGCTCGACCGGGTGGGCCGGGCCCTCGGGGCCGCGCCGCTGTGCCTGGACGCAGGGCACGCCCGCCGGGTCGAGGACCTCACGGTCTACCTGCGCCAGAGCCACGCCGAGCGGGACCTCGAGGTGCTCGGGACCCTCCTCGCCGACGGTGCGACCGGGCCGGCGTCGTGAGCGCGACGCCCCCGGAGTACTTCGAGGCCGTCTACGCGGCCGGTCCCGATCCGTGGCCCGCCGGCCGCTGGTACGAGGTCCGCAAGCGCGGCCTGCTCCTCGCGGCCCTGCCCGAGCCGCGCTACCGGCGTGCGGTCGAGCCGGGCTGCGGGTCCGGTGCCCTCACCGTCGCGCTCGCCGCCCGCTGCGACGAGGTCGTCGCCGTCGAGCGCAGCACCGTCGCCGCGGACGCCGCCCGGGCCGCGACCCGGGGACTGCCGGGTGTCGAGGTCCGCACCGGGGTCGTCCCGCAGGAGTGGCCGGCCGGCGGGTACGACCTCGCGGTCCTGTCCGAGGTCGGCTACTACACCGACGCGGCCGGCTGGTCCGCGCTGCTCGACGTGGCCGTGGCCGGCCTCGCCCCGGGCGGCACGCTCGCGGCCGTGCACTGGCGGCACCCGGCCCCGGACCACGTGACGTCCGGGGACGCCGTCCACGCGGTCCTGCGGGAGCGGCCCGACCTCGCGCTCGTCAGCGCGCTCGTCGAGGACGACCTGCGGCTCGACGTCCTGCTCAGGGCGCCGGCCGGCAGCCGCGGCCTGTCGGTCGCCGTCCGGACCGGTGTGCCCGGGGCGGTGGCGTGACCGGGCCCCTCCGGCAGATGTGGGCAGTGGTCCCCGCGCACGACGAGGCCGAGCGGCTCGGCCGCTGCCTCGACGCCCTCGACCGTGCGGTCACGACGGCCCGGGCGGCCGGGATCGCCGCCGGGGTGGTCGTCGTCCTCGACGCGTGCACGGACGGCTCGCAGGCGTTGTGCGCCGGGCGCCCCGGGGTGGTCGTCGTCCGCGGCGACTGGCGCCGCGTCGGGGCCGCGCGGGCCGCCGGTTGCGCGCGGGCCCTCGACCTCGCCGGCCGTGCCGCCGTCCCGCCGGACGAGGTCTGGCTCGCGTGCACCGACGCCGACAGCGCCGTCCCGTTCGACTGGCTGACCCACCACGCGCGGCTCGCCGACCGCGGCGCGGACGCCGTCCGGGGCACCGTCGCCGTGACCGGCTGGGCGGGCTGGCCGGCCGGGGTCGCGGCCGCCTACCGGGCCGGCTACGCCGCCGGGTACCGGGGCGGCGACGTGCACGCGCACGTGCACGGCGCGAACCTCGGCGTCCGCGGCTCGGCGTACCTCGCTGCGGGCGGGTTCCCCGCTCTCGCCTGCCACGAGGACGTCGTGCTCGTCGACGCGCTCGTCGCGGGTGGTGCCCACGTCGTCGCCACCGGGCACGCGGCGGTCCGGACCTCGGCCCGCGCGCGCGGCCGCGCCCCGGAGGGGTTCTCCGGGCACCTGCGCGGGCTCGCGCTGCCGGCCGGGCTGCGGGCCCCCGCGGACGGCGCATGAAGGCCGGCGCATGACCGGCGACGCCGTGCCGCTGCTCGTCGTCGGCGCCCACCTCGACGACGCGGTGCTGTCGTGCGGCCGGTTGCTCGCCGCGGCGCCGGGATCGGTCGTCTGCACCGTCTTCGCGGGCCGGCCCGGTCCGGACGCGCCCGCGCGGCCGGGGGAGACGGCCTGGGACGTGCGCTGCGGTTTCGCGCCCGGGGACGACGTCGTGGGTGCCCGGCACGCCGAGGACGACGCGGCGCTCGCCGTCCTGGCCGCCCGGCCGGTCCGCCTGGGGTTCGTCGACGCGCAGTACGGGCCGCCGCCGGCCGTCGACGACGTCGCGGCGGCGCTCGCCCGGGTCGTCGCCGAGGTCCGGGCCGCGCGGGTGCTCGTGCCGCTCGGGCTCTTCCACCGGGACCACCGCTGGACGGCGGCCGCCTGGCTGCGCGTCCTGCGCACCGGGGGCGCGGGCCCCGCCCCGTGGGCCGTCCACGTCGACGCGCCCTACCGGGCGTGGGCGCCCGTCCGGCAGCGGCTCGCGGCGCTCGCGCGGACCGGCGTCCGGCTCGGGCCGCCGGATGTCACCACCGACGCGGACGTCGGCCCGGCGGCCGCGGACCGCCGGCGGCGGGCGCTGGACGCCTATGTCTCGCAACGGGTCGGGCTCGCGGACCTGGGGTCCCGGGCGGCGGCCGCGGCGCCCCTGCCGCCCGCGCCGGGCGCGGACGGCGACGTCGTCCACGCCGTCCTCGGGGCCGTCCCCGGCGCCGGGTCCACGCCGGGCCCCGGGTGCGACGGTGACCGGCCGCGGGATGCCAGGCTGGACCGGTGATCCGTCTCGTCCGGCACGCGCCGCCCGCCGCCACCCCCGACGCGCCCGCGCCGTCCTGGCCGCTCACGCCAGAGGGCCGGGCCCTCGCCGCGGCGCTCGCGCCGGCGCTGCCCGTGGGCGCCCTGCTCTTCTCGAGCCCGGAGCCGAAGGCCTGGCAGACCCTCGAGCCGGCCGCCGCCGGGCCCGTGCCGCGGCCCGTCGTCCACGACCCGCGGTTCGGCGAGGTGCGTCGCCCGCCCGACACCTGGGCCGGCGGCTGGCGCGCCGAGCGGCAGGCGTACGTCGCCGGCACGCCGCACCCGGGCTGGGAGCCGCAGGCGGACGTCGCGGCCCGGTTCGACGCCGGGGTCGCCGCGGCGCTCGCCGCAGCGGACGGGAGCGGTCCGGGGGTCGTCGTCGCGAGCCACGGCATGGCGATCACGTGCTGGCTGGTCGCCCGGGGGGTCGTCGCCGCCGCGGACGCCGCGGAGTTCTGGTCGACGCTGCGCCAGCCGGACCTGCTCGCCGTCGACCTCGGGGCCGGGACCTGGCAGCGGGAGGCGTGAACGTCGGCTCCGCCGCCGTCAGAGTCGCCGCCAGCTCCAGTCCATCGTCAGCACGAGCGGTGCGTCGGGCGTCACCGTCGCGGCGCGGCCGAGCTCGGCGGCGTTCGGCGGGGCGGACTGCGGCTCGACGCAGACGGCCGCCTCGCGCTCGGTGAAGACGACGGCGTACGCGGCGTCCGAACTGACCTCGAGAGCGAGCGCGCCGGGCCACGTGAGCGTCACCGGCCACGCGACGTCGACGAAGACGTCGTCCCACGGGCCCGGCGGCACCGGCAGCACGTCGTCCGTCGGCATCCCCTCGGCGTCCCGCCGGACCATCCCGCCGACGGGCAGGTCGATGGCGACCGGGTCGCCGCACGCGAGGTGCCGGGCGAACCAGGGGTGGAACCCGGTCCACGCCGGGAACGGGTCGCGCTCGGAGCGGATCTCGATGCGGGCGGTCAGGCCGCCGCCGTCGGCGCGCAGCGCCACGTGCTGGACGGCGTGCCCGGCCCACGGCCAGCGGCTGTCGAAGCCGCAGCGCAGGGTCAGCGAGGTCGCGTCCGCGGCGACGACCTCCCACGCCCGGTCGAGGGTCACCCCGTGGATCGCGTGCGGCGGCATGAGGAGCGGCAGCTGGTGCCGCTCGCCGTCCCACTCCAGGACGCCGCGCCGCACCCGGCCCGCCCACGGGGCCATCGCGTAGCAGCCCCAGCCGACGAGGCCGGGGCCGCCGCGGCCGACGACCTCGACGGCCGGGCCGGTCCCGCCGCCGACGACGAGCGAGGAGATCCGCCCGCCGTTGGCCGGGCTCAGGGACAGCGCCGCGTCGCCGGCGCGCAGCACGTGGTCGGTCACGGGGCCCACTCTGCCACTCCCGGCCCGTGGCCCGGCCGGGCCGCCCGGGCCCGGTCGGGGGGCTCCCCTCGCTGACCGGCGTCGCGATGGGCCATGCTGGGCGCATGGTGCACGCCGAGGTGACCGGGGCCGCCGACGCGGCCGTCCACGAGCACAGTCCCGACCGCCCGGCGTCGCCGGCCGACCTCGCGGCGCGGCTCGCGACGACCGGCTACCTCGCCGACCCGGGGCTGGCGACCGTGGCCTGGCTGGCGCTGTCGATGGACCGGCCGCTCATGCTCGAGGGCGAGCCCGGCACCGGCAAGACGGCCCTCGCCGAGGCGCTCGCCGTGAGCCTGGGCGCCGAGCTCGTGCGCCTGCAGTGCTACGAGGGGATCGACGCCTCGCAGGCGCTCTACGACTGGGACTTCCCGCGCCAGGTGCTCCACCTGCGCGCGGTCGAGGCGACCCGGGTGGCGGAGGAGCGGCTCGACGTCGAGAGCGTCGAGCACTCGCTGTTCGACGAGCGGTTCCTCCTCGCCCGGCCGATTCTCAAGGCGCTGCGCAGCCCGAACGCCGTCCTGCTCGTCGACGAGGTCGACCGCGCGGACGACGAGTTCGAGGCCTTCCTCCTCGAGGTGCTCTCGACGAACGCGGTGACGATCCCCGAGCTCGGCACGATCACCGCGAAGACGCCGCCGCTCGTCGTCCTCACCTCGAACCGCACGCGCGAGGTGCACGACGCGCTCAAGCGGCGCTGCCTCTACCACTGGGTCGACCACCCGGGCCTGGCACGGGAGATCGAGATCATCCGGACCCGGCTGCCGCAGGTGCCCGAGCGGCTCGCCGTCCAGGTCGCGAGCGCGGTCCAGCGGATGCGTGACGGCGCCGCCGGCCAGATCGGGGCCGACCTGCTCAAGCCGCCGGGTGTCGCCGAGAGCCTCGACTGGGCCCGCTGCCTGCTCGAGCTCGGCCGCCGCGAGCTGGACGTCGAGACCGCCGCGGCGACCCTCGGCGCGGTGTGCAAGTACCGCGAGGACATGGACCGTGTCCGGGAGTCGATCGACCGGGTGCTCGGCGGCTGACGCCCGGGGTGCGGGCGCCGGGCGTGAGGAAGCCCGGCCGGTCCCCCCGCCCGGGCGACCGACCGGGCTCCCGGTCTCGTGGTGGCGTGCCGTCCGGCTGCCGTGTCAGCAGTTGCCGGCGTCCGGGAGGCCGTTGAGCCGCGCGCCGAGCCAGCTGCGGACGTCGCTGCTCGCGGCGACGATCGTCGTCGCGTGCACGCCGAGCGCGTACTCCTTGCGCCGGACGGCGATCCCCGCCGCGCACAGCCGCTTCGCGCCCGCGGCCTGGCTCGCCGGTGGGATGACGTCGTCGATCGAGCCCCAGTAGTCGAGGACCGGGAAGCCGATCTCGTACTTCGCACCGGAGCCCGGCCGGCCGACCCCGACGCCGACCTTCTGGGCGTCGATGACCTGGCCCCACGTGCCGTCCGGGCCCTTGATCGCGTAGATCTGCTCGAGGGTGAGGTGGTCGGTGCTGTAGGTCTCGATCCTGCGGAAGGCCCACGTGGCGAGGGTGCCGACCAGGCACTGCGTCCGGACGTCGTCGGTGGCCTCGACACCCGCCGGGTTGAGCAGCGAGCGGAACGGCATCGACGGGTAGGCGGTCGAGAGGCCGACGACGGAGTCGGCGAGGAAGCCCGCGTAGAGCCCGCCGTTGAGGTTCGTCGCAGTGGCCTTGAGGTCGACGGGGGCGGCGCCGGCCGCGGCGCCCCGGATGTCCAGCTCCGGCGCGTAGCCCCGGGCGAGCTGGGCGGCCCACAGCGTCGAGTGGCCGCCCTCGGAGTAGCCGGCGAGCGCGACCCGCGGGGCCTTCGCCACCCCGGCCCCCGGCACCCGGCTCGCCGCGCGGGCCATGTCGAGCTGGGCGTGGCCGTTGTTGACACCCGTGACGTACGTGTGGGTCCGGCCCTCGAGGTAGCCGACGCCGTCCGAGAGCGCGACGATCGCCCCGTCGTTGAGCAGGTCGCTCACCGCGGTGATCTCGATGTCGTCGACGTACCCGCCGAGGAGACCGCCGGTGAACTGCCTGGACGCCGCGCACTGAGTCCCGAGACCGACGGTCGTCGAGGAGTAGGCGACGACGGGCAGCGCGCCGGGGCCCCACACGGTCCGCGGGACCATGAGGATGCCGGTCGTCGGGATCCGCGCGCCCGTGCGGTCGGTGGTCACGTAGCGGACCTGGTAGCTCGTGACGGAGCGCCAGGACGTCGTCCCGTCGGGGACCTTGCGGCAGGCGAGCACGGTGCCGGGGGCCAGGGTCAGCGGGCCGGACGGTGGCGCGTAGACCTGGGCGGCCGTCGCGGAGCAGGTCGTCGCCGCGGTCGCCGCGGCGGCGGGGGAGGCGACCGCGGTGGTGCCGCCGGCGGCGAGCGCGGCGACCGCGAGGCCCGCCGCGGTGCGCCGGGTGCCGGCACGCCGGGCCCAGGTGCGCCCGAGCCGGCCCCGCCCGGCCTGTCGACCCGCGTCGTCCATGTGTGCTCCTTCGCACTGCATCCGTGGTGGCGCTGCGTCCGGGCTCGTGCCGGGTCGTCGGGCCGACGATCAACGTCATCACCCGCGAGAACCATGCCAATGTTCATTGGTGAAGAAAATGTGATCCACGACACACCGGTGATGACCCGGTCGGTGATCATCGCGGCGCGCGTCCTTGCCTCGCCCCGCCGTGGCTGGGACCCTCCGCGCATGGCGCCCATCGACTCACCGCCGCCCGCGGTGACCCCGGACACCAAGGACTGGACCTGGGTCCTCGACCAGCCCTGCCCGGAGTGCGGCCTCGACGCCGGCGCGCTGGACGTCACCGACGTCCCACGGCTGGTCCGCGAGAACGCCACCGCCTGGCGCGCCGTGCTGCTCGCCGACGGGGCCGCCGAGCGGCCCGCCGAGGGCGTCTGGTCGCCCCTGGAGTACGCCTGCCACGTCCGCGACGTCTTCCGGCTCTTCGACAAGCGTCTGCGGCTCATGCTCGACGAGGACGACCCGCTCTTCGAGAACTGGGACCAGGACGCGACGGCCGTCGCCGAGCGCTACGACCTCGCCAACCCGGTCGTCGTCCTCGGCGAGCTCACCGGTGCCGCCGAGTGGATCGCCGCCGACTTCGAGGCCGTGCCGGCCGACGCCTGGCAGCGCACCGGACGGCGCTCGGACGGCGCCGCGTTCACCGTCGAGACGTTCGCGCGGTACTTCGTCCACGACCCCGTGCACCACCTGCACGACGTCACCGGCGCCACGGTCTGACCCGTCGCCGGCCCCGTGCGGGCCGGGCTGCGTCGTCGGTGGGCGCGGCTACGGTCCTGCGCATGACGACCGACCCGAGCGGCCCCGGTGACGGCAGCGACTACGTCGAGCACGTCCGGCGCGAGTCCGCGCGCTTCCTCGACGCGGTGCTCGCGGCCGACCCGGCGGCGACCGTCCCGACGTGCCCCGACTGGTCCGCGGACGACCTGCTCTGGCACCTCGCGTGCGTCCAGCACTTCTGGGGCGACCTCGTCGAGCGGGCCGCGAGCAGTCCCGAGGGCTACGAACGCCCGCAGCGCCCGGCCGACCGGGCGGGTCTCGCCGAGGTCTACCGGGCCGCGGGGGAGCGGCTCGCCCGCGTGCTCGCCGCAGCGCCGCCGTCGGCGCCGGTGTGGACCTGGGCCGCGGACCGGACCGTCGGGTTCGTCCGGCGCCGCCAGGCGCAGGAGGCGCTCGTCCACCGGGTGGACGCCGAGCTCGTCGCCGGGCGGCGCACCGCGGTCGACCCCGTGCTCGCCGCGGACGGCGTCGACGAGGTCCTGCACGTCATGTACGGCGGCCTCCCGGAGTGGGGCACGCTCGCTCGTGAGTCCGACGGCGCCACCGTGCGCCTCGACGCCACCGACGTCGGCCGCACCTGGCTCGTCGGGCTCGCGACATGGTCGGGCACCGATCCCTCCGACGGCACCGTGTACTCCGGCGCCCCGGTCCTGCGGGTCGTCCCCGACGGCGACCCGGCGGCCGCCCGCCCGGCCGGCGCCCTGGTGAGCGGCACCGCGGCGGACCTGCTCTGCGACCTGTGGCGGCGGCCGCCGCTGGGCACGGTCGTGCGCTCCGGGGACGAGGCCGTGCTCACGACGCTGGCTGAGAACCTGGCGGCTGGGCTGCAGTAACGGTGGCGCGGCCCGCCCGACGCCCCGCCCGTTCGCCCCCGGATGACGAACCACCCTCCGGCATGACACCGTGACGGCGTGACCATCGCGACGGCTGCGAGCGCCTTCGACGGCGCCGGTGACGCCGTGCGCGAGGCGGCCGAGACGACCCTCGTCGGCTTCGCCCGGGCGCTGCGCGCGGCCGGCCTGCCGGTGAGCCAGGACCGCACCCAGGCCTTCCTCACGGCGGTCGCCGCCGTCGGCTACGACGACCCGGGCGGGGTCTACTGGGCGGGCCGCTCCACGCTCACCGCGGAGCCGGACCACTTCCCGGTCTTCGACCAGGTCTTCGAGTCGTGGTTCGCGGGCAAGGTGCCGCGCGTCGTCCAGCGCCAGGCGGCCCCGCCGCGCCCGACGCCGGGGATGGTCCCGGAGGACGAGACGTCGTCCGGCAAGAGCGACGAGCGGGACGACGACCCGGACGTCGTCCGGGCCCGGGCCAGCGGCGCGGAGGTGCTGCGGCACCGGGACATCGCCGCGCTCACGCCGTCCGAGAAGGCGGCGCTCGCCGAGCTGTTCTCCGCGATCCGGCCCGTCCCGCCGCGCCGCCGCGCCGTCCGGCGCCGGCCGTGGCACCGCGGCGAGCTCGACATGCGCCGCACCCTGCGCGACGAGCTGCGCCGCGGCGGGGAGCCCGGCGGGATCAAGCTGCGCCGCCGGGTGTCCCGGCCCCGCCGCGTCGTCCTGCTCCTCGACGTCAGCGGCTCGATGTCGCCGTACGCCGACGCGCTGCTGCGCCTCGCCCACGTCTGGGTCCGCAGCGCGCCCCGGACGACCGAGGCGTTCACGATCGGCACCCGGCTCACCCGGGTCACCCGGGCGCTGCGCCAGCGGGACGCCGACGCGGCGCTGCGCGGGGCCGGCGAGCAGGTGCCGGACTGGTCCGGCGGCACCCGCCTCGGCGAGGTGCTCCAGGCCTTCCTCGACCGGTGGGGCCAGCGCGGCCTCGCGCGCGGCGCCGTCGTCGTCGTCTTCAGCGACGGCTGGGAGCGCGGCGACCCGACCCAGCTCGGCGAGCAGATGCAGCGGATGCACCGTCTGGCGCACCGGGTCGTCTGGGCGAACCCGCACCGGGGCAAGGCGGGCTACCGTCCGGTCCAGGGCGGGATCGCCGCCGCCCTGCCGTACTGCGACGACTTCGTCGCCGGTCACTCGCTGGCGACGTTCTCCGAGCTCGTGGAGGTGGTGCGCCGTGCGTGAGGTCATGCCGGAGCTGCTCGACTGGTGGCGCGACGGCCAGACCGTCGGCGTCGCGACCGTCGTCGCGACGTGGCGTTCCGCGCCGCGCCCCGCGGGCGCCTCGATGCTCGTCGGCCCCGGCGGCGAGGCCGTCGGCAGCGTGTCCGGCGGCTGCGTCGAGGGCGCCGTCTACGAGCTCTCCCAGGAGGTCGTCGCGTCCGGCGAGCCGGTGCTCGAGCGGTACGGGATCAGCGACGACGACGCCTTCGCCGTCGGCCTGACGTGCGGCGGCATCCTCGACGTCTTCGTCGAGAAGGTGTCGCGCGAGACCTTCCCCGAGCTCGAGGCGGTCGCCGAGGACGTCAGGGCCGGCCGCCCGGTCGCCGTCGCCACCGTCATCGAGCACCCGGACCCGACCCGCCTCGGCCGCCGGATCGTCGTGCGCCCCGACGAGGTGACGGGCACCTTCGGGCTCACCGGCTCGGTCGGCTCGCTCGGCTCGACCCGGGCGGACGACGCGGTCGTGGACGACGCCCGCGGCCTGCTCGCGGCCGGGCGGTCCGAGACCCTCACGTACGGGCCGGACGGCGAACGCCGCGGCGAGGGCATGCGCGTCTTCGTCTCGGCGTACGCCCCGAAGCCGCGGATGCTCGTCTTCGGTGCGATCGACTTCGCCGCCGCCGTGGCGAAGGTCGGGGCGTTCCTCGGCTACTACGTGACGGTCTGCGACGCGCGCCCGGTGTTCGCGACGAAGTCGCGGTTCAAGGACGCCGACGAGGTCGTCGTCGAGTGGCCGCACCGCTATCTCGCGGCCGAGGTCGAGGCGGGCCGGGTCGACTCCCGCACGGTGCTCGCCGTCCTCACCCACGACCCGAAGTTCGACGTGCCGTTGCTCGAGGTCGCGCTGCGGCTGCCCGACGTGGCCTACATCGGCGCGATGGGCTCGCGACGCACCCACGACGACCGGCTCAAGCGGCTCGTCGAGGCCGGGCTCACGCCCGAGGAGATCGGTCGACTCTCCTCGCCGATCGGCCTCGACCTCGGGGCCCGCACGCCGGAGGAGACGGCCGTGAGCATCGCCGCCGAGATCATCGCCCTGCGCTGGGGCGGGGACGGCGGCCGGCTCGGCGAGCGTGAGGGGCCGATCCACCACACGGCGCCGCGCTGACCGTCAGGGCGTCGGGTCGAACGTGTACTCGACGGCCTCGTCGACCTGCACGTAGCCGAGCCGGGCGTAGACCCCGTTCGACGTCGGGTTGGCCAGGTCGGTGAAGAGCATGACCTGCTCCGCGCCGTCGTCGAGCAGGGCCCGGCTCACCGCGGCGGTGACCATCGCCGCGTACCCGCGCCGGCGCTGCGCGGGCGGCGTCCAGACCGGGCCGACCCGGCCCACCCCGAAGGTCGGCCCGGACCGCCCCGCGAGGCTGACCGGTGCGCCGTCGACCTCCCACAGCACGAAGCGCCGCTCGGCCACCCCGGCGGCGGCCATCCGCACGAAGACCTCCCGGGGGTCGGGCTCCCGGTCGGCGAACGCCTCGGTGCGGAAGTCGAGGAGCCAGCCGGCGAGCAGGTCCTCGTCGGCGTGGCCGGCCACCCGCGCCGTGCCCTGGACACCGGTCGGCGGGAGCAGGGTGCCGAGCACGTGGACCCCCTCGTCGGTCGTCACCCGCGCCGTGCCGCCGGTGGCGGTCGCCCATGTCCCGGCGAAGCGGGCGGCCGGCCCGCGCATCCCGACGACGCCCAGGGGCGTGCGGCCGGCGTCGAGCAGGGCCTGCGCCAGGAGGTCCCCGGCGGCGTCCGGCCCCGGCCCGACGTAGGCGTTCGGGGCGGTGAGCATCCCGGTGGCGACCACCGCGCCGTCCTGCCGGACCGTCGCGAACCAGGGGTCGTCCGCGGTGTAGGTGCCGCGGGTCAACCGCTGCGCCACGACCGCGAGGACGTTCGTCAGGACGGGCTCGGCCGCGAGGTGCTCGGCGGCCCGGTCGAGGAAGGCCTGCGGGTCGTCGGTGGTCCACACGTCCATGCCGCAACTCTGGCGGCTCCCGCCCCGGCGGGTCGACCGGATTCGGTGCGCCGTCAGGCGGCCTGCGCGACCGACGGTGCCGCCGCCCGCGCGCCCGCGGGGAGCCGGGACGCGACGGCCGGCACGAGGACGGCGGCCGCCACCAGGTGGGCGACGACGAGTGCGAGCCGGCTCACGAGGTCGTCCGGGGCGAGCAGCGCCGGCACGAGCGAGAGCACCGTCCCGGCGACCGCGAGCCGGACGAACCGCCGGCGCTCGCGCAGCACGAGCGCCGCGGCGAGCCCGAGGAGCGCCCCGACGACGGTCCAGAACCAGAACGCGCCGAGCGGGATCTGCTTCCCGGAGACCGCGAACGTCGTCCCCGCGGCGCCGGCGAGCCACGCGGTGGCGGTCGTCGCGAGCGCGGCGACGACGGTCGCGGCGAGCCAGACCGGTGCCACCCGGCGGGCGGTGCGCCCCACGCCGGTCACGCGAGCAGCTCGTCGAGCTTGTCGTAGCCCTCGCGGACGCCGCCCTCCATGCCGCTCGCGACGAACGCGTCGCGGTCGGCGAAGCTGTCGACGAGGGACGTCGCGGCGAGCTCGGTGCGGCCGTCGCCGAGGTCGGTGAAGACGAGCTTCTCCAGTGCGACGCCGTCCGGCATCCCCTCGAACGTGAAGGTCTGCACGATGAGGCCGGACGGGCGCACCTCGTGGAACGTGCCGCGGAACCAGGCCTCGAAGCCGGTGCTCGTCGTGTGCACGTACCGGTAGGACCCGCCGGTGCGGCAGTCGTAGTGCTCGACGCGCATCGACACGTCGCGCGGACCGAGCCAGCGGACGAGCAGGTCGGGGTCGGTGTGCGCCCGGAACACCTTGTGCGGCGGGGCGTCGAAGACCCGGGTGATGCGGACGAGGGGCACGTCGGGCGCGACCTCGATGCGGGTGTCGTGGGTGCTCGTGGGCATGGTGGTCCTCCGGTTCGTGGGTGGTCCGGGTGCGTGGTCGGTACGACAGGTACTGGTCAGGCGGGCGGCATCGGTGCGACGTCGTCCGGCAGGTCGGCGAGGACGTCGTCCAGGCGCCGGTGGCGCTCCTCGGCGAGCACGCGGTAGCGCTCGATCCACTTGGTCATGAGGTCGAGCACCTCCGCCTCGAGGTGGACAGGGCGGCGCTGGGCGTCCCGCGAGCGGCTCACGAGGCCCGCGGTCTGGAGCACCTTGACGTGCTTGGAGACCGCCTGGACGGTCATGGCGTACGGCTCGGCGAGCTCGTTGACCGTGGCGTCCGCGACGGCGAGCCGGGCGACCATGTCGCGCCGCACCGGGTCGGCGAGAGCGGCGAACACCTGCGAGAGCGCGTCCGCGGGCATGAGTTCCTCCGTGATGTTCCCGGCACCGACCGGGTCTTCAACCGATCGGTTGACCACACCGTAGGCCGTCACGGCCGGATATTCAACCCCTCGGTTGAATGCGATGCCGAGAGGGTGCTGCGGAGCGGGTCGTGCTGCCCGGTGTCCACATTCTTGACACTCCGGTGCGCGCGTGGCGTGGCTCACTCGTGGGAGTCGTTGTCCGTTATGCCTGCTCTCACGGGGGACCGCCGGCCGGAGGGCCGCCCCCGGGCGGGTATACGGCCGGTGACCTGCGAGGACACGCCGGGAGGCAACTCCCCGCCAGCCCTTGTGTTCGACGCCGCATTCACCTTGGATGCGTCGTGAGTCACATCGAGGTGGCCCGCTCGAGCGGCCGCCTCGTTCCTGCATGAGATGTATGACGTGAGAGGCGTGGAGGCCGCATGGGCACCAGGAGGATCTCCGTCACCGTCGACGGCGTCGCGTACAGCGACGACGTCGAACCCCGCACCCTGCTCGTTCACTACCTGCGTGAGCGCCTGGGCAAGACGGGGACGGTGGTCGGATGCGACACCAGCAACTGTGGTGCGTGCACCGTTCATCTCGACGGCCGGAGCGTGAAGTCCTGCTCCGTGCTGGCCGTCCAGGTCGACGGGAGCGACGTCACGACCATCGAGGGCCTCGCCCAGAACGGTGAGCTGCACCCGGTGCAGCAGGCGTTCCACGAGAACCACGGCCTGCAGTGCGGCTACTGCACGCCCGGCATGATCATGCAGGCGGTCGATCTGCTCAAGGACAACCCCGACCCGAGCGACGCGGAGATCCGCGAGGGTCTCGAGGGCAACCTCTGCCGCTGCACGGGCTACCAGAACATCGTCAAGTCGGTGAAGGCGGCGGCCGGTGCCGGTTCCGTCTCCGCCGGTGTCGCAGGAGGTGCCGCGTGACCGCGGTCGACGAGACCACCGGGGCCAAGGAGTTCGGCCAGTCCCGCCGCCGCAAGGAGGACGCGCGCCTCATCACCGGCCGGACGAAGTGGACCGACAACATCGTCCTGCCCGGCATGGCGCACCTGGCCATGGTCCGCAGCCCCGTCGCGTCGGGGACGATCGCCTCGATCGACGTCGCGGACGCCAAGGCGTCCCCGGGCGTGCTCGGGGTCTGGACGGGTGCCGACCTGGACGCCGAGCAGGGCGACCTGCCCTGCGCGTGGGCGATCACGCCGGACATGAAGCACCCGCGGCGGCCCGCCGTCGCGGCCGGCCGGGTCAAGTTCGCCGGCGAGATCGTCGCGGTCATCGCGGCGCGCTCGGCCGCCGAGGCCCGGGACGCCGCGGACAAGGTGCTCGTCGACTACGACGACCTGCCCGTCGTCCTCGACATGAACGAGGCCATCAAGGAGGGCACCCCGCTCGTCCACGAGGAGCTCGGCACCAACGTCAACGCCGTCTGGGTGTTCAACTCCGGCGAGGCCGGCACCGGCGGCAACGTCGACGAGGCCATCGAGGCGGCGCGGGCGGACGCCGACAGCATCGTCCTCGAGCGGACCTTCCGGCAGCAGCGGCTCGTCCCGGCGTTCATGGAGCCCCGCTCCACGGTCGTCGACCCGACGGGCGAGCAGCTCACGGTCTGGTCGGCGACGCAGGTGCCGCACATCGCGCGGTTCCTGCTCGCGGTCGTCCTGGGCATCTCCGAGTCGAAGGTGCGGTTCATCGCGCCGGACGTCGGCGGCGGCTTCGGCGGCAAGATCCACCTGTCGCCGGAGGAGGTCGCGACCGTCCTCATCGCGCGCAAGCTCGGCAAGCCGGTCAAGTACACCGAGACCCGCAGCGAGTCGATCCAGTCGGCGCACCACGGTCGCGACCAGATCCAGCGGATCACGATGGCCGCGAAGAAGGACGGCACGGTCACCGGTCTCAAGGTCGACCTGCTCGCCGACATGGGTGCCTACCTGGGCCTGGTCACGCCGGGCGTGCCGGTCCTCGGTGCGTTCATGTTCAACGCGATCTACAAGATCCCGGCGTACGAGTTCAAGTGCACCAACGTGTTCACGAACAAGGTGCTCACCGACGCGTACCGCGGCGCCGGCCGCCCCGAGGCGACCTACGCCATCGAGCGGATGATGGACACGCTCGCCAACGAGCTCGGGGTCGACCCGCTCGCCCTGCGCGAGAAGAACTGGATCAAGCACGAGGAGTTCCCGTTCACCACGGTGTGCGGCCTCACGTACGACTCGGGCAACTACGAGGCGGCCACCAGCCGCGCCGTCGAGCTCTTCGACTACGAGGGTCTGCGTCGTGAGCAGGCCGAGCGCCGGGCCCGCAAGGACCCGATCCAGCTCGGCATCGGCATCTCGACGTTCACCGAGATGTGCGGCCTCGCGCCGTCCCGTGTCCTCGGCTCCCTGAACTACGGGGCCGGCGGCTGGGAGTACTCGGCGATCCGGATGCTCCCGACCGGCAAGGTCGAGGTGCTCACCGGGGCGAGCGCGCACGGGCAGGGTCACGAGACGGCGTTCAGCCAGATCGTCGCCGACCAGCTCGGCGTGCCCTTCGAGGACGTCGAGATCCTCCACGGCGACACCCAGATCACGCACAAGGGCCTCGACACCTACGGCTCGCGCTCCCTCGTCGTCGGCGGCATCGCCATCGTCAAGGCGGCCGAGAAGGTCATCGAGAAGGCGAAGCCCATCGCGGCCCACCTGCTCGAGGCCAACGTGGCGGACATCGAGTTCGACTCGGGCAAGTTCTCGGTCGCGGGCACGGACAAGGGCGTGACGATCCAGGAGGTCGCGCTCGCCACCTTCGCGGCGCACAACTACCCCGAGGGCATCGAGCCGAGCATCGACGCCGACGCGACGTTCGACCCGGAGAACTTCTCCTACCCGCACGGCACCCACCTGTGCGCGACGGAGATCGACACCGAGACGGGCAAGGTCACGATCCGCAAGTACGTCTGCGTCGACGACATCGGCACGGTCGTCAACCCGCTCATCGCCGAGGGCCAGGTCCACGGCGGTCTCGCCCAGGGCATCGCCCAGGCGCTGTGGGAGGAGGCGCGCCACGACGAGTCGGGCACGCTGACGACCGCGACGTTCGTGGACTACACCCTGCCGACGGCCGCGGACATGCCGTTCTTCACGACGGACATGACCGAGACCGCGTCGACCTCCAACCCCCTCGGGGTCAAGGGCGTCGGCGAGGCCGGCACCATCGCCTCGACACCGGCGGTCATCAACGCCGTCGTCGACGCGCTGCGGCCGTGGGGCGTCGACGACATCCAGATGCCGACGACCGCGCAGCGGGTCTGGAAGGCCATCCAGGGCAAGGAGTTCGACGCGTCGGTCGGCGCGAAGGACACCAGGGACGGCAGCCACGAGGCGGCGCCGGGCAACGGTGCGCCGCTGTGGAGCGGCAACGAGAGTGGAGGTGCCCAGTGATCCCCGCGGCGTTCGACTACGAGTCGCCGGCCAGCATCGACGAGGCCCTGCAGGTCATCGCCGGCGCCGGTGACCGCGAGGTCAAGGTGCTCGCCGGCGGGCAGAGCCTCATCCCGGTGCTGCGCCTGCGGATGAACGCTCCCGACCTCGTCGTGGACCTCGGCCGCATCGCCGAGCTCCGCGGCGTCCGGGACGACGGCGACGCGATCGCCATCGGCGCGATGACGACGCACGACGACGTCACCCGCGAGCCGCTCATCCGCCAGCACGCCCTGCTGCTGTCGCTCGCGGCGCAGACGGTCGCCGACCCGCAGGTCCGCCACCGCGGCACCTTCGGCGGCTCCCTCGCGCACGCGGACCCGGCGGCGGACATGCCGGCCCCCGCGCTCGCGCTGGGTGCCGAGTTCGTCATCGCCGGCCCCTCGGGCCGGCGCACGGTGGGCGCGTCGGACTTCTTCACCGACCTGTTCACGACGGCGATCGGCGAGGGCGAGCTCCTCGTGGAGGTCCGGGTCCCCAAGCACACCGGCTGGGGCGCCCACTACGAGAAGTTCAACCACGTCGCGCACACGTGGTCGATCGTCGGCGTCGCGGCGGCCGTCCGCGTCGAGGGCGGCACGATCGCCGAGGCCAAGGTCGGCCTGACGAACATGGGCCTCGTCCCGATCCGCGCCACCGCGGTCGAGCAGGCCCTCGTCGGCCAGCCCGCCACGGCGGACGCGATCCGGGCCGCGGCGCAGAACGCCGACCAGGGGACCAACCCCATGAGCGACGCCAGCGCCGACGAGCACTACCGGCGGCACCTCGCCAAGGTCCTCACCGGCCGGGCGGTGCTCGCAGCCGTCGGCTGACGCACCGCACGTCTGCACTGCCGAGCAGCTGCACGACCGAACGTCCCGGCGGGCCGGGCCTCCTCGCGAGGCCCGGCCCGTCGGCCGTACACCCCGTCGACGACGACCTCTCAGAGGTGGTTCGCCCTCGCCGTGCACGCGGATCGACCTCGGAGGGCTGCCGGGGGCAGTCCCTCGTGATGCGCCGTGACGCGGCTGGGGCATGCTGTCGGGAGGCCGGGCAGCGGTGCCCGGCGCGTTCCCCCGGAGGACCTCCCTGTGAAGCTCGAGCACTCGTTCACCGTCCCGGCGCCCGTCGACCAGGCGTGGGCGACCCTCCTCGACATCGAGGGCGTCGCACCGTGCTTCCCGGGGGCGACCCTGACCGGCACGGACGGCGAGGAGTTCGCCGGGCTCGTCAAGGTCAAGCTCGGCCCGGTGTCGCTCAGCTACTCGGGCAAGGGGCGCTTCCTCGAGCGGGACGACGAGGCGCACACCGTCGTGCTCGACGCGACCGGCCGGGACAAGAACGGCAACGGCACCGCGGGCGCCACCGTGCACGCCCGGATGGAGGCGGACGGCGAGAGCTCGACCAGGGTCGTCGTCGAGACCGACCTCAAGGTCACCGGGCGTCCGGCCCAGTTCGGCCGCGGCGTCATCCAGGACGTCGGCGGCCGGATCATCGGCCAGTTCGCCGACTCCCTCGCGGCGAAGATGACCGCCGACGGCGCGGCGCCGGACCTCACGGACGGCGCCGACGGCGCAGCGCCGTCCGAGGCGGACCAGGCCGCACCGCCGGCACCGGACGCCGCCGGCACGCCGGCCGGCCCGCCGACCCTCGCGGCGGCGACCGCACCGACGCAGGGCCGCCGTCCGCCGGCCCCGCGGCCGCAGCCGGTCCGTTCGCTCCCGACGACCTCGGGCACCCCGGACGCCGCCGCTGCCGAGCTGGACCTCGGGACGGCGCTGCTGCCCGTGCTGCTGCGCCGGTTCGCGCCGCAGGTCGTCGTCGCCCTCGTCGCGGCGTTCGTCACCTGGCGGCTGGTGCAGCGCCGCCGGCGCTGACCTTGCGCCCGGGAGGGCGCGGCCCTCAGAGGTCCTTGCGGAGGTGGACGTCGGCCGCGCCCGGCGTCGGGACGCCGTCCCAGCGGAAGATCTCGCGGTACCCGTGCCGGGTGTAGAACCCCGGCGCCTGGAACGTGAACGACGTGACGAACACGTGGGTGCAGCCGCGCTCGCGGGCCTGCGCCTCGAACTCGGCGAGCAGCCGGCCGCCGAGGCCGGTGCCGCGGTCCTGCGCCCGGACCCAGGTCAGGGCGATCCCGGCCGCGACGCCCCACGTCCAGCCGCTGAGCCCGCCGGCGAGGTCGCCGTCCGCGCCGAGCGCCTGCACCGTGAGCTCGCGGGCAGGGGCCACGCCGGGGGTGGCGGCGGCGTTCACGGCGTCGAGCTCGTCGGAGAGCCGCTGGTCCAGCGCCGGGTCGCCCTCGCCGACGACGACGCGGACGTCGCCGGGCACGGCCCCGACGGCGGTCACGGGGTCGGGCACGCGGTCGGGCACGGGGTCGGGCACGAGGTCGGGTGCAGGGTCGGGGACGGCGGCTCCGGTCACGCCCGGGACCCTACGGCGGCGGCCGGTGCTGCGCCCGCGGATATCCGCGGGCCCGTCCGCGCCGCTCGGGCATACTGGCGCCATGTCGCAGCCCCGGGCTTCCCGTCGCAGCGTGCCGGCCGTGCCGGGCACGTCGCGACGACGTGCCCTGCGACGACGACCCGGCCGCTGACGCACCGACCGTCAGCGTGCCCGTCGCCACCCGCCGGGCACGCCTCCTGGGCGCTCCCGTGCCGGCGCACCAGCGCGACGACCTCCTGACCGCACCGGGACCGTGATCGACCGGGCCCGCGGCGGTGCCGAGGTGTCGTGCGTGCGCCCCGCCGCCGCAGCCGCCGGCCGAGCCCGGCCCGTCCGCCGAGGGACCTCTCATGCCCAGCACCGATCCGCCCGGCACCGACCAGCCCGGCACCGACCAGCCCGGCACCGACCAGCCCACCACCGACCAGCCCTCCACCGACCAGCCCGGCACCCACCAGCCCACCACCGACCATCCCACGAGCGTCGCGCCTCCGTCCGGCGCCGTGCCCCGGATCGAGCAGGCCGTCGCCGCGCGGGTCGAGGCGGCCGCCCGGGCCGCCTTCGCCGGACCGGCCGCGGCGCGCGGCGAGGTCTCGCCGGACCTCGACCCGCAGCTGCGGCCGGCCACCCGGCCCGAGTTCGGCCACCTCCAGACGAGCCTGCCGCTGCGGCTCGCCCGGCCGCTGGGGCTGACCCCGCACGAGGCCGGAGGCCGGCTGCTCGCGGCCCTCGACGTCGACGACCTCTGCGAGCCGCCGACGCTCGCGGGGGCAGGCTTCGTCAACCTCACGGTCCGCGCGGACGTGCTCGCCGCGGCGGTGACCGCCGCCCTCGCCGACCCGCGGCTCGGCGTCCCGGTGGCCGCCGCCCCGCAGCGCGTCGTCGTCGACCTGTCGTCCCCGAACGTCGCCAAGCAGATGCACGTCGGGCACCTGCGGTCGACGGTCATCGGGGACGCCGTCGCCCGGGTCCTCGCCTTCGCCGGGCACGACGTCGTGCGGGTCAACCACGTCGGTGACTGGGGGACCCAGTTCGGGATGCTCCTCGAGGCGGTCCTCGGCGACCCCGCCGGCCCGGACGCCCCGTCGGACCTCGACGGCCTCGACGCGCTCTACCGGGCCGCGAGGGCCCGGTTCGACGCCGACCCGGGCTTCGCGGACGCCGCGCGCCGCCGGGTCGTCGCGCTCCAGTCGGGCGACCCGGCGTCGGTCGCGGTGTGGCGGCGGCTCGTCCAGGTCTCCCTCGAGGCGTTCGACGCCACGTACGCCCGGCTCGGCGCGGCGCTGACCCGGGCCGACGTCGCGGGGGAGAGCACCTACAACGAGGCGCTCCCCGGCGTCGTCGCCGACCTCGACGCCGCCGGCCTGCTCACCGCGTCCGACGGCGCACTGTGCTGGGCCGACCCGCGGACGCCGGACCTCGCGCCGCTCATCGTCCGCAAGGCCGACGGCGGGTTCGGCTACGCGGCAACGGATCTCGCGGCGGTCCGGCACCGGGTCGGGGCGCTCGGCGCCGACCGGCTGGTCTACGTGGTCGACGCCCGGCAGGGGCTTCACTTCTCGCACGTCTTCGCGCTCGCCCGGGCGGCGGGCTGGCTGCCGGCCGGGGTCGAGGTCCGGCACCTCGCCTTCGGCACCGTGCTCGGCCCGGACGGGACGCCGTTCCGGACGCGGGCCGGCGGGACCGTCCCGCTCACGCACCTGCTCGACGCCGCGCAGGCCTCGGCCGCCGCGCTCCTGGACGACAAGGGCTCCCGGCTCGCCGGCGCCGAGCGGGCCGCCGTGGCCCGGGCCGTCGGCGTCGGCGCGGTGAAGTACGCCGACCTGTCGTCCGGGCTCGGGAAGGACTACACCTTCTCGCTCGACCGGCTGGTCGCCACGGACGGCGACACCGGCCCCTACCTGCAGTACGCCCACGCCCGGACGGCCTCCGTCCTCGACCGGTCGGGAGCGGACCCCGGAGCCCTTGCCGCGCACGGGGTCACGCTCCTCGCCGAGCCGGCGGAGGTCCGGCTGGCGCTGCTGCTCACCCGGTTCCCGGCGGCCGTCGAGGCGGTCGCGCAGACGCTCGAGCCGCACCGGCTGTGCGGCTACCTCTACGAGGTCGCGACCGCGCTGTCGGTGTTCTGGGAGCGCTGCCCGGTGCTGCGGTCCGAGGACGACGTCCGCACGAGCCGGCTCGCGCTGTGCCGCGCGACACGACGGGTGCTCGCGACCGGTCTCGACCTGCTCGGGATCGAGGCGCCCGACCGGATGTGAGGCGTGCCCCGGGACCGGCGGGCGTCAGACGGCCAGGGGGTCCGGGAGCGGCTCGGCGTGCACGACCTCCAGGCCGGAGACGGCCCGCGTGAGGACGACGTACAGCCGGCGCAGGCCGGTCCGCTCGTCGGGCTCTGCGGCCGCCATCGCCGTCGGCTCGACGACGACGACCCGGTCGTACTCGAGGCCCTTCGCCGTCGTCGCGGGGACGACGCTGACCCGCGGCGGGGGCGGCGGCGGGCGGTCGGCCCCGCCGTCGTCCGCGTCGTCCCGGGAGCCGTCCGTCGCGTCGAGGTCGACCGGCTCGGGCAGTGCCTCGTCGCCGAGGACGTGGTGCTCGATCCCCGCCCCGAGCAACGTCTTCGCGCACCGGGCGACGGCCGCGTCCGGGACGATCACACCGACGCTGCCCTCGGCCTCGAGAGCGTGCCGGACCGCCGTGACGGTCGCCGGCCACAGCCGTGCCGCGGGCACGTGCGTCACGACGAGGCTCCCGGGGTCGTCGCGGACGCTCGTCGGTGCGGACATCCCCGGGGCCATGAACGGCAGCAGCCGCGCCGCGTACTCGATGACGGCTGCGGGCACCCGGAAGCCGCGGTCGAGGATCTCCAGGACGGCGTCGGTGCGGCCGAGGTGGGCCAGGGAGGCGTCCCACGACGGGGTCGCCCACGGTGTCGTGCCCTGGGCGATGTCCCCGAGGACGGTCGCCGAGCCCGTCGAGCAGCGCCGTCCGACGGCGCGCAGCTGCATCGGGGAGTTGTCCTGCGCCTCGTCGAGGACGACGTGCCCGAGGCTGGGGGTGCGGCGCAGGACGTCCGCGATCTCGTCGAGCAGGACGACGTCCTGCAGCGACCAGCGGGACGCCCCGGGCGTCCTGGCCGGCTTCGGGTGCAGGAGCAGGGCCTGCTCGTCGGTGTCGAGGACGCCGTCCGCGCACGCGGCGAGGAACGCGGCGTCCGACAGCAGGCGGTGCAGCACCTGGGGCGGGGTGAGCGCCGGCCAGACCGCGTCCACCCAGCGCTTCACCTCGCGGCTGCGGGCGACCGCGTCCTGGACCCGGTCGTCGGGGGAGTCGCCCGCCTCCTCGAACTGCAGGAGCAGGGCGTGCGAGAGCCGCTGGGGGAGCATGTCCCGGGCCGCCGCGTACCGGACCCCGCGGCCGGTCAGCTCCGCGACGATCTCCGCCGCCTCGTACGCCGGCACCCGCCAGCGCCGGGAGCCGCGCGGCAGGACGAGGGGCTCGGTCGGGGTCGCGACGTGCGACCAGACGGCCCGGCGGACGACCTCGGCCATCCGGGCGTCGCCCTTGAGCGTGGCGACGGCGACCTCGTCCGTGGCCCGGACCGCGCCGTGGACGGCGGTCATCGCCTCGACCGTGGTGTGCCGGACCTCGACCTCCCCGAGCGAGGGCAGGACCGCGCTCACGTGGTCGAGGAACGACGCGTTCGGCCCGACGACGAGGACGCCCGCCCGGCCGAGCTTCTCCCGGAAGGCGTAGAGCAGCCAGGCCGCGCGGTGCAGGCCGACCGCGGTCTTGCCGGTGCCCGGTGCGCCCTGGACGCACACGGTCGTCCCGACGTCCGCCCGGACGATCTCGTCCTGCTCGGGCTGGATCGTCGCGACGATGTCCCGCATCGGCCCGACGCGCGGCCGCTCGATCTCGCGGGCGAGGATCTCGCTGCGCTGCTCGCGCTCGCCGGGGTCGGTGAGGTGCTCGTCCTCGTAGGCGGTGATCCGGCCGGCCTCGATGCCGAACCGGCGCCGGCGGACCACACCGAAGCGTTCGGTGCGGCTCGCGCGGTAGAAGGCGCGTGAGACGTCCGCGCGCCAGTCGATGACGACCGGGTCGCCGTGCGGGTCCGCGACGTGCCGGCGGCCGACGTACCAGCGTTCGCCGTCGTCGTGGTCGGTGCGACCGAAGAAGAGCGTCGTCGTCGGGTCGTCGACGAGGGAGGCGGCCCGGCGCCACAGCGCGGCGGCGAGGAACTCGCCGTTGAGCCGGTCGGCGCTCTGGACCTCGAGCGACAGCGTCCGGCGGCGCATCTCGCCGAGGTGCTCCCGTGCACGGGCGAGATAGGCCTGCTCGGACACCAGCGGATCGGACACCAGCGGATCGGCGGCAGGAGAGTCGGCAAAGTGGGAGTCGGCAACGGGGGAGTCGGCACCGGGGGCGAGGAGGCCCGCCGGCGCGGTGGTGGTCAGGGAGTCGGGTGCGGATATGGACCGGTCAGGCTGTCCAGGCACAAAGAGCGAGCCTACGCCCGACCGCCGACCGGTCTCACGTGCATTTCCCGGGGGCGGTGCCCGTGGCGAGGCTGAGCAAGCGTGCTCATGATCGCCCGGGCGCGCGGGGAGAAGGTCGAGGCACCACCGTCGGCCGTCCGGCCGGCGGTCGACCCCGCGCCCGGCGCGGAGAGGAGCCCGACGTGTCGCAGCAGCCCAGCACCTCGCACCCCGTTCTCTCGACCGCCGCACGCGTCCTCGTGCGCGCCGGTGCGGTCGCCGTCCTCTTCCTGCTCCTCGGCGCCGCGCTGCGCGGTCTCGAGCGGCTCGGCGGCAACGACGGCCCCGCCGGTGCCGACATCGGCGGCGGGATCGCCCTGATCGCCGTCCTGCTCGGCACCGTCGTCGCGGGCGCCGCCCTGGACGGCTACCGCCGCGGGTTCCGTGCTGCCGCGACCGACTGGGCCCTCACGGTCACGCTCCTGGGCCTGACTGCCGGCGGTTTCGTGGTGGTCGGGACCCTCGACGCCGTCCAGGACGACGGCCTCGGCGGGATGTCGACCGGCGAGGCGCTCACCGGCGTCGGTGCCCCGCTCGCCTTCGTCGTCGCCTCCCTCGTCGTGACCGCGGGCGCCCTCGCCGCCGGTGCGGCCGCCCTCGCGGAGTCGGCGCGCGACCGTCGCGCGGCCCGGGTCGCCTGAACGTCACCCGCCCGGCTCACCCGGCCTGTTCACCTTCGCGTGCTACGGTCGCCGAAGATGAACGCCAGGTGAACAGGAGGTGGCTCCATGGCCATCATGGAACTTCCGGTCAGTGAACGGACCGCCCGGGCGCTGCGTCCGGTCGCCCGCTGGGTGCCGCAGGCCGGCGCCGACGGCCGCACCCGGCTCGTCATGGTCTGGTCCGTGCCCGACCCGCAGCCCGCGGACCTGCACAGCGCGGTCGCCTGACCGTCGCTCTCTTCCCGCCACACCTGACGGCGGCCGGCCCGCGCCGGCCGCCGTCAGCGCGAGAACATCCGCACCGCCGACTCCTCGGCCTCGGCGTACTGCCGCCCCGCCGTCGACAGCGCCTGCTGGATCTCCTCGAGCACCGCCCGCACCCGCTCCTGCGTCGCCCGCCAGTCGCTCACCACGTGCTGGAACGACGACGAGGCCTGGCCCCGCCAGCTGCCCTGCAGGTCGAGCAGGTTGCGCATCATCCGGTCCACCTCGGTGCCGATCTGCGCCGCCGACGCGTGCACCGCGGCGCTCGCCTGCGCCACCTGGGCGCTGTCCACCTGGAACTGCGTCATCGCCGACCTCCTCCTCCGCCGCCGTGCGGCGTCCGACCGCGGCCGGGCTTCCCGGCCGTCCGGCGACGACCCTGGCACGGATCGGCGACGGACCCGCGCCGTCATCCACAGGCCCGGCCCCCGCGGCGGTCGTCCACAGCGGGCGCTCCGGGTCGACCCTGACCGGATGTCAGCCGATGGCGCAGCGTCGCGGTGACAGATGTCCACGGGCCGCACCGCGCGGCGCACCTAGAGTGCCCGCATGGCCGTGCTCATCGACCCCCCGCTGTGGCCCGCCCACGGCCGCCGGTGGTCGCACCTGGCCAGTGACGCCTCCCTGCGCGAGCTCCACGAGTTCGCCGCTGCCGTCGGCATCCCCGAGCGCGGGTTCGAGGGCGACCACTACGACGTCCCCGAGGAGCGCTACGCCGTGACGGTCGCCGCCGGGGCCCTGCCGGTGAGCAGCCGCGAGCTGCTGCGCCGGCTGCAGGGCTCCGGCCTGCGCCGGCCCAAGCGCCGCGGCGAGCGCGTGCTCACGAGCAGCCACGCCCCGGACGGCGCGGGCCGGGTCGACGCGATGCTCTCCGCCCTGCCCCCCCTCGGCCGGGTCACGGGTGTGCACGCGGTCGTCGTCGCCGGCCACGACCTGCTCGTCCTGCCCGACGGCCCGGACGGCGTCGGGTACCGGCTCCCGGCGCACGCCCTGGGCCCGGACGACGCGGACGAGGACGCCACCGCCTCGGCGCAGTCCCTCGTCGTGGCCCTCGTCGTGGCCCTCGTCGGCGGCGGTGCCGTCCCGCCGCTGACGGCGGCCACCCAGGTCGGCTACCTGCGCCGGGTCGGGCCCGGCGCCCGGGTCGCCGACGCGGTCGTCGAGAACGAGGTGGTCCTGCGGTTCGTCCTGGGCACCCCGGCCCCGCAGCCCGCCGGAGGTGCGACCTGGGTCCCTGCCCGGGAGGCGGTCGCGCTGCTCGCCGGACCGGTCGCGGCCCTCGCCGCCGGCGGCGCGTACCGGCTCCCGGGACGCCCTCCCGGCCCTGCGCCGGACTGACCGGACCCGAGCGGACCCGAACGGACCCGAGCGGGGGCCGAGCGGGCCCGAGCGGGCCCGGCGCCCTGCGGACGTCAGCCCCGCGGACGTCAGCCCCGCGGGGTCGGGCTCAACCGACCGGCGTCGCCGTCCTGCGGCGCGCGGTCGTGCGAGACGGCGTAGGCCGCCGCGAGCCGGCGGTAGGCAGGGCTGGCGAGGGCTGCCAGCGTCACGGCCAGGCCGAGGACGCCGGTGACGACGAACACGAGCGCGATGCCGCGGTCGGCCCCGGTGCCGAACCAGTCGCCGACGAGCCGTGCGGCAGCGCCGTCCGTCATCGACGGGATGACGACGAGGTCGGTGAAGGGCGCGACGAGGAAGGCGGTGAGCGGGGAGGCGGCCTGCTCGACGCTCTGGGCGAAGCCGAACACACGGCCCTGGCGCTCGAAGGGCACCACCCGCTGCAGCACGGTCTGCTCCGCCGCCTCGGCGAACGGCATGAGGAACATGTAGACCATCATCGCCACGGCCAGCACGACGATCGACGACCTGAGCGGGAACAGCACCGTGACCGTCCAGAGCACGAGGTTGACGAGCAGCAGGGTGCGCACCGGGCTGCTGCCCAGGCCGACCCTCGCGACGACGAGACCGCCGACGATCACCCCGGTGCTGAGGACGCCCCACAGCAGCCCCCAGGCCTGCACCGAGACCAGGGACAGGCCGTAGGCGTCCATGAGGGCCATGAACGTGCCGCCGAGGAAGTTGTTGAAGCAGGAGAACCCGATGAGCGCGAGGAGGCCGGGGACACCGCGGACCAGGCGCACGGTGCCGGCCAGGTCGATGCCGTGCCCCGCGTCGCCGGCCCGGGTGCGCACGACGTGCGGCTCGGACACCTCCAGCCGCGCCAGGTGCACGATCGCCACGGTCGTCACGACGACGGCGAGCAGCAGCGCCGAACGCATCCCGTCGTGGGCGACGAGCAGCCCGCTGATCACCGACGTCACGAGGAACGAGACGCCGGACGCCGTCCCGACGAGCCCGTTGGCCCTGTCCCGCACCGGTTCCGGGACGAGCAGCGTGACGAGCGTCGGCACCGCGATCGAGCGCAGGTTGCCGGCGATGACGCCGGACATGAGCAGGACGACGAAGCCCCACAGCGCCGGGCTCGCGGGGTCACGGAACTGGGCCTGCGGTGTGCTGAGGTACATCCCCAGGCTCGCGAGGTACAGCCCGAGCGAGGCGGTCGCGGACGCCTGCATGACGTGCTTCTTGCGGTGGTGGTCCACGAGGCTGCCGAACCAGATCCCGGTCGAGGCGGTGGCCACGAGGAAGATCCCGGCGATCAGACCCGTCGCCATGACCGACCGGGTCTCGAGGTAGACCCAGAAGGTCACCGCGAACCACAGGGTGAAGTTCACGACGGACACGAGCAGGGTGCCGGCCAGCACATGGACGAACACGCGCTGGGAGCCCTGGCGCAGGTCCAGTGCGGGTCGTCCGGCGGTGCCGTCCGTGGTGCGGCCCATGTCTCGCTCCTCGTCGTGCGGTCCTGGGTGGGTGGACCCTTCCGGGGCTCCGGACTCATCGTTCCCCGGGAGCCGGCCGCACGCACCGGGTCAGAACCACCCGGTCCCGCCCCGGTCCCGCACGTGCCTCTCGACCGGTGGCCCGGCGCAGGGCAGGATGCGCGCTGTGACCGATCCCGCCGAGCGTCCCGGCCGTGGACGCCGCATCCTCCGGCGGTCGGTGCGGACCCTCGCCGCGCTCGTCGTGCTCCTGCTCGCGGCCGTCGCCGGGATCGCCTGGTACTTCTCGGGCGTGGCGCTCGCGGTCGACCACAGCCCGTACTACCCGTACGTCGTCCAGCGGGCGGTCGACGGCACCGTCCAGCTCGACCGGGACCGCTGGTCGCAGGTCCCGGGCCGGTACGGGCTGCGCTGGGACGGCGGCTACGGGACCGTCGGCGACGTGCTGGCCGCGGCCCCCGGGGCGCACCCCGGCTCCGTCGTCCGGTCCTTCACCCCCGTCACCGGGACCCCGAGCGCCGGCACGCCGGCCTGGGTCGACCCGTTCGCCTACACCGGCGACCCGAGGACGGCGCTCGGCCTGGCGTTCAGCGAGGTCGCCGTCCCCGGCGACGGCGGCGACCTGCCGACCTGGTACGTCCCGGGGGCCGCCGGGGCGACGACCTGGGTCGTCTTCGTCCACGGTCGCGGCGGCACCCGGGAGGAGTCGCTGCGGTACCTGCGGGCCTGGAACGCCAGGGGGCTGCCGGTCGTCGTCCCGATGTACCGCAACGACGTCGGTGCCCCGGAGAGCCCCGACGGCCGCTACCACCTCGGCGACACCGAGTGGCGCGACGCGGCCGCCGCGGTCCGTTGGGCGCAGGCCCGGGGTGCCCGCGACGTCGTCCTCGCCGGGTGGTCGATGGGCGGTGCGATCGCGCTCCAGGTCGCCGACCGGTCGGACGTCGCCCCGGCGGTCCGCGGTCTCGTCCTCGACTCGCCCGTCCTCGACTGGCGCGACACCTTCGCCCGCCAGGGGTCGGACCGCGGGCTGCCGCGCTGGGTCACCGCGGTCGCCGTCCGCGCCGTCGAGGCCCGGGCGGACGTCGACCTCGACCGGTTCGACTGGCCGGCCCGGGCCGCCGACCTCGAGGTGCCCGTCCTGCTCTTCCACAGCGAGGACGACACCTTCGTGCCGGACGGCCCGTCCCGGGCGCTGGCCCGCGCCCGGCCCGACCTCGTGACCTTCGTCGACGTCCCGGGCGCCGAGCACACCCGGGGCTGGAACGTCGACCCGGCCCGCTACGAGCAGGCGATGGCCGACTGGTTCAGCGCCCGCGGCCTCGCCTCCGGCACCGCCACCACGGGCTGAGGGACGCCCGCGTCACGACGGGCCGCAAGAAGCTGCAAGAACTACGCTGACTTGCGTGCCGACTAGGAGACGGCGACCACCGTGGCGCCCGTGGGGCGGGGTGCCCGGGCGCCACCGCGCGGTGCCGAGGTCGAGGAGCGGACGACGAGCTCGGGCCGGAACATGTACTCCGCGCGGGGAGCCGGGTTGCCGGCGATCTCGTCGAGCAGGGCCCGTGCCGCGGCCTCGGCGATGTCCTCCGCCGGGCTGCGCACCGTTGTGAGCGCCGGTTCGCTGAACTCCGCGAGCGGGATGCCGTCGCTGCCGACGATCGACAGGTCCGCGGGCAGCTGGAGGCCGCGCCTGCGGGCCGCGCGGATCGCGCCGAAGGCCATGACGTCCGAGCCGCACACGACCGCGGTGACGCCGCGGTCGAGGAGCAGGTCGGTGCCCTCTTCGCCGCCCTCCACCGTGAACACGGTCGTCGCGACGAGCTCGTCGAGGCGCTCGGGCGTCGCGGCGGCGTCGACGTGGCGGCGGTACGCGGCCTGGAAGCCGGCGACCTTGCGCTGCACGGGGACGTAACGGTCCGGGCCGGTGGTCAGGCCGATCCTGGTGTGGCCGAGACCGGCGAGGTGGCGGACCGCGAGGTCCATGCCGGCGGCGTCGTCCGTCGACAGGAACGGGGCGTCGACCTCGGGCAGGTAGCCGTTGATGAGGACGATCGGCAGCCCCCGGGCGCGCAGCGCCGTGTAGCGCGACGGGTCGGTGTCGGTGTTCGCGTGGATCCCCGAGACGAAGATGATCCCCGAGACGTTGCGCTCGAGGAGCATCCGCACGTACTCGTCCTCGTGGACGCCGCCCGGGGTCTGGGTGCACAGCACCGAGGTGAACCCTTTGTCCGCCAGCGCGGTCTCGATGACCTGCGCGATGAGCGGGAAGATCGGGTTCGTCAGCTCCGGGACGATGAGCCCGACAAGGCCGGTGTTGCGCCGCCGCATTCGCTCGGGGCGCTCGTAACCGAGCATCTCCATCGTCCGCAGGATCGCCTTGCGGTTCGCCTCGGAGACCCCGGGCTTGTTGTTGAGGACGCGGCTCACGGTCGCCTCGCTGACCTTTGCACGCGAGGCGATGTCGGCGAGGCGGACTCTCATGACGCAAGGGTAGTCGACCCCGTTGCGCGGACGTTACGAAATTGCGACGCAAGGGCCTTCCGCAACTTGCATGCAACTTGTACCTTTCCTTGCACGACCGGTTCGTCTCCTTTCCGGCGAACCGGGCGTTACCGACATCGGCATCCCACCCTTGAGGAGCCCCATGCGCAAGCCCATCCGCGCGGTCGTCGCGCTGGCCGGCGTCGCGCTGCTGACCGCCGCGTGCGGTGGCGGCAGCAGCACCGGATCGTCCGCCGCGCCGTCCTCGAGCGAGCCCGCCGCGACCTCGAGCGCCCCCGACGCATCGCCGACCACGAGCGGGCCGCCCGTCCGGAGCAACGCCGACCTCGTCATCTGGACCGACGAGCTCAAGGCCCCCGCCGTGAAGACCGTCGCCGACACGTTCGCGGCGGCCAACGGCATCACCGTCGACGTCCAGGTCGTCTCGTCCGATCTCCAGGCCGCCGTCGTCACCGCCAACGCCGCCGGTAACGGCCCGGACGTGTTCACCGGCGCCCACGACTGGATCGGCAACCTCGTCCAGAACGGGACGATCGACCCGCTCCAGCTCAGCGCCGCGCAGGTCCAGGGCTACGCGGACGTCGCGGTCGAGGCGACGACCTACAACGACAAGCTGTACGCGCTGCCGTACGGCATCGAGGCGCTCGCCCTGTACCGCAACACGGCCGTCGCCCCCGACGCCCCGAAGACCCTCGACGAGGCTTTCAAGACCGGGGCCGCGGCGGTCAAGGCGAAGAAGGTCGAGTCCGCGTTCAACCTCCAGGTCGGCGACAACGGCGACGCGTACCACATGGAGCCGCTGCTCACCTCGATGGGCGGCTACATGTTCGGCACCGAGGCCAACGGCAACTACGACCCGAAGGACCTCGGCATCGGCAAGGCCGGCTCGATCGCGGCGGCGAAGAAGATCGGCGCGCTCGGCGAGAAGGGCAGCAAGGTGCTGCGCCGCTCGATCAGCGGGGACAACTCCATCGCGCTCTTCGCGGGCGGCAAGGCCGCCTACCTCGTGTCCGGCCCCTGGGCGCTCGCCGACGTCAAGAAGGGCGGCATCGAGTACGCGATCTCCCCGATCCCCGGCTTCGCCGGCGAGAAGAAGGCGGCGCCGTTCGCCGGCGTCCAGGCCTTCTTCGTGTCCTCCAAGGGCAAGAACAAGGCGTTCGCGCAGGAGTTCGTCGCCAACGCCGCGAACACCGAGGAGGCCATGCAGGCGATGTACGACGGCGCGAAGCTGCCGCCGGCGCTGAAGTCCCTGCAGGCCAAGGTCGGCTCCGACCCCGACGTCAAGACCTTCGTCGACGCCGCCGCGGCGGCCAACCCGATGCCGGCGATCCCTGCGATGCAGGCCGTCTGGGAGCCGCTCGGCAAGGCGTACGCCGCGATCGTCGGCGGTGCCGACCCGACGAAGACGATCACGAACGCGGGCAAGACGATCAACGCCGCGATCGCCAAGGCCGGCTGACCCTCCGCCGGCGCCGCACCAGGGAGCATCCGCACCACTGCACCACTGCACGACCGCACCACTGCAGGACCGCACCACTGCACGACCGCACCACTGCACGACCGGAGGCCGCCGCTGCGGCGGCGGCCTCCGGCGCTCCCCGCGTCTCGTGCCCGCCCGTGACCGCCCCGGACGGACACCACCTCCCGTCGCACGTCGATCGATCAGGAGTCCTGGTGGCACAGACCCTCTCCCCGTCGTCCCGCACCCGGGACGCCTCCCCGCCCCCGCGCGGCAGCCGGGACCGGACGACGAAGGCCGGTGTGCTGCTGGCCCGCGCCCTCGGCCTCGGGCTCGTCCTCGCGCTCGCGGTNCCCGAGGCCGAGGGCGCGGGCTCGTCCTCGCGCTCGCGGTCTCGATGACCCCGACGCTCGTCGGCGGCTCCCGCTGGGGCTTCCTCCTCGTCGTCTGGGGCATCGCCGGACTCGCGCTGCTCTCCTACACGACGACCCGCTTCCTGCCGGCGAAGTACCTCCTGCCCGGCAGCATCGGGCTCTTCCTCTTCCTCGTGTTCCCGATCCTGCTCACGGCGCAGACGTCGACGACGAACTTCGGCGACGGCACCCGCACGACCAAGGAGGAGACGGTCACCTCCATCGTCTCCCAGTCGGTCACCCAGACCCCGGACTCGCCGCGGTACAACCTCACCGTGGCGACGACCGGCTCGCTGACGACCGGCCCGTTCACGTTCTTCCTCGTCGACCCGACGAGCGGCACGGTGTCCCGCGGCACGCCTGACGGCCTCGAGCCCGTCGGCAGCGGCGACGTCACCGTGACGGCGAACCGGGTGACCGCCGCGCCCGGCTACACGATCCTCACCCCGCAGCAGCTCAACGCCGCGAACGCCGAGATCCAGAAGGTCGTGGTCCCGACCCCCGGCGGCGCCATCAAGGTCCTCGGCATCCGCACCGCGTTCGAGGGCGAGACGACGCTGCGGTACGACGAGGCGTCCGACACGATCACGGACTCCGCGACCGGCGCCGTCTACACGGTCGCGAAGCAGGGCGACCGCGAGTACTTCGTCGGCCCGGACGGCCGGCGGGTGTCCGACCAGTCCTGGAAGGCGAACGTCGGGGTCGACAACTACACCCGGGTCTTCACGGACGCCACCATCCGGGACTCGTTCCTCGGCATCTTCGGCTGGACGCTCGCGTTCGCGACCATCACCGTCGCCACGACCTTCGGGCTGGGTCTGGCCCTCGCCGTGACCCTCAACGACGAGCGGGTCCGCGGGCAGCGGATCTACCGCACCCTGCTCCTGCTGCCCTACGCGATCCCCGGCTTCATCGCGATCCTCGTGTGGGCCGGCTTCTTCAACAAGGACTTCGGCCTGCTGAACAGCCTGACCGGGCTCGACGTCAACTGGTTCGGCAACACGACGACCGCGCGGATCGCCGTCCTCCTGACGAACCTCTGGATGGGCTTCCCGTACATGTTCCTGGTCTGCACCGGTGCCCTGCAGTCCGTCCCGGCGGACCTCAAGGAAGCCGCGAACATCGACGGCGCCAGCGGCTTCACCGCGTTCCGCCGGATCACCTTCCCGCTGCTCCTGGTCACCGTCGCGCCGCTGCTCGTCGCGTCGTTCGCCTTCAACTTCAACAACTACAACATCATCGCGCTGCTCACCGAGGGCGGCCCGTTCTCGCCCGACAACCCGTCGGCGGGCGGCACGGACATCCTCATCAGCTACACGGTGCGGCTCGCGTTCGGTGCCGGTGGCGCGCAGCTCGGCTTCGCGTCGGCGGTGTCCGTCCTGCTGTTCGTCCTCACCGGCATCATCGCCGCCGTCCAGTTCCGCCTCACCCGTCGCCTGGAGGACCTGACATGAGCGAGCTCTCGAGCACCCCGGCGGCCGGGCCGACCCTGACGAAGGTCGCGGACGCCGCCGCGACCACCCGCCGGCCCTCGCCGGTCGCCCAGCCACGGATGGGCGCCGCGCGCTGGTGGCGGGAGGTGGGATGGCGGCACGTCGTCGGCGTCGCGATGCTCGTCTTCTCGCTCTTCCCGGTGCTGTACATCATCTCCGCGGCGTTCAACCCGCTCGGCAGCGTCGTGAGCACCGGCATCATCCCGCGGGCGTTCAGCCTGGAGAACTTCGACAAGCTGTTCTCCACGACGTCCTTCGAGCGGTGGCTGCTCAACAGCCTGCTCGTCGCGACCGTCGTCACGGTGTTCCAGGTCTTCTGCAGCTCGCTCGCGGCCTACGCGTTCTCCCGCCTGCGGTTCCGCGGCCGCCGGGGCGGCCTGCTCACCCTGCTGCTCATCCAGATGTTCCCGCAGTTCCTCGCACTGGTCGCGATCTACCAGATGTTCACGACCATCGGGGACGTCGTCCCGAGCATCGGGCTCAACACCATCGCCGGGTACATGCTCGTGCTCTCCGCGGGCGCGCTCGGCCAGGTCTGGCTCATCAAGGGCTTCTTCGACGCCGTCCCCAAGGACCTCGACGAGGCGGCCACGGTGGACGGCGCGGGGCACGTGACGATCTTCTTCCGGATCCTGCTCCCTCTGCTGCGCCCGATCCTCGTGGTCACCGGCCTGCTTGCGTTCATCGGCGTCATCAACGACTTCCTCATGGCGTCGATCTTCCTGCGGGACGACAGCGCCAAGACCGTCGTCATCGGCCTCTACGGGATCATCGACGCCGACCGGTCGAACAACCTCGGCCTGTTCGCCGCGGGGGCGCTCATCACCGCGGTCCCGGTCGTCGTCCTCTTCCAGGTCGCGCAGCGCTACATCGTCGGCGGTATCACCGTCGGCGCCGTCAAGGGCTGACCGTGCTGCTCCACGAGCCGCACCACGACGGGTCCGTGCTCCACGTCCCGGACGGCGAGGTGCCGCTCGGCGCGACGGTGCCCGTCCGCGTCCGCGTCCCGCACCGACCGGACGGCACCCCCGGTGCCGGGCAGGTCGCGCTCCGGGTCGTCCGGGACGGCGAGCCGCAGCTGAGCGCCGCGGTGGTCGACGGCGTCGACGACGCGGGGACGTGGTGGCGCGCGGACCTCACGGCGTGGAACCCGGTGGCGTCCTACCGCTTCCTGCTCGCGGGCCCGGGCGGCGGGTACGCCTGGCTCAACGGCACGGGGCTGCACCACCGCGACGTCACGGACGGCGCCGACTTCAGGCTGCCGACGTACCCACCGGCACCCGACTGGGTGGCCGACCAGATCGTCTACCAGGTCTTCCCCGACCGGTTCGCCCGCAGCGCCGCCGCGCACTCCCGGGCCGGCGGCGGGCCCACGGCGGCGGACCTGCCGCCGTGGGCCGTCCCGGCCGGGTGGGACGCCCCGGTGACCCACCGCGGCCCGGACGTCGCGCAGCAGGTCTACGGCGGGGACCTCGACGGCGTCGCCCAGCACCTCGCCCACCTGAGCCGGGTCGGTGCGACGCTGCTCTACCTCACCCCGTTCTTCGAGGGCCGCTCCAACCACCGGTACGACGCCGTCTCGTTCGACCGCGTCGACCCCCTTCTCGGCGGCGACGCCGCGTTCGAGCGGCTCGTGGGCGCCGTCCACCGGCTGGGGATGCGGGTCATCGGCGACCTCACGACGAACCACACGGGCGCGGGGCACGAGTGGTTCCTCGCCGCACAGGCCGACGCGAGCAGCGAGGAGGCGGGGTTCTACACGTTCCGGACCCACCCGGACGACTACGCCTCCTGGTGGGACATCCCCACGCTGCCCAAGCTCGACCACGCCTCCGCGGCGCTGGCCCGGCGGCTCTACGACGGGCCGGCGTCCGTGGCCGCCCGCTGGCTCAAGGCCGGGCTCGACGGCTGGCGGGTCGACGTCGCCAACATGACGGGGCGCGCCGGGGCCGTCGACCTCGCGCACGACGTGGCCCGGGCGCTGCGCCGCACCGCGGCCGAGGCGGGCGGGGACGCATGGGTCGTCGCCGAGCACGGGCACGACGCCTCGGGGGACCTGGCCGGTGACGGCTGGCACGGCACGATGGACTACGCGGGCTTCACCCGGCCGGTCTGGGCCTGGCTCAACGGCGGTGCCCCGGGCGGCCCGGGGCTCGAGCACGGGCTGCCCTTCCTCGGGTTGCCGGTCGGCGTCCCGGTGCTCCCCGGCGGGGCTGTCGTCCGGACCATGCGTGAGGTGCACGCCGCGATGCCGTGGCGGTCCTGGGCCGCGTCGACGACGCATCTCGACAGCCACGACACCCCGCGGTTCCGGACCGTCACCGGCGGCGGGACGTCCGGGTGGGTCGACGCCGCAGGCCGTGGCCGCGACCGGCACCTCGCCGGGCTCGCCCTGCAGATGACGATGCCCGGCGTCCCGGCGGTCTTCATGGGCGACGAGATCGGGCTCACGGGTGTGGACGGGGAGCACTCCCGGACTCCGTTCCCCTGGGACCGGTCCGACGCGTGGGACACCCCGACGCTGGCCGCCTACGAGACGTGGACCGGGCTGCGCCGGTCGCGGGTCGCACTGCGTCGTGGCGGGCTGCGCTGGGTGCACGCCGGTACCGACTCGATGACGTACCTGCGCGAGCACCCCGACGAACGGGTGCTCGTCCACGTGGCACGCGGCGACCACGACCCGGTCCGGCTGCCGCTGCGGGCGCTCGGCGTGCCGCGAGCGCGTGACGTGACGACCCTCGTCGGCGAGCCGGTGGGCGACCCCGGCGACGGCACGCTCCTGCTGCCTGGGGGAGGGCCGGCGGCGCACGCGTACCTGCTGCCCTGACGGCGCAGGTCCGCGGCGGGCGGTGCTCAGCCGCGCAGCGCCTCGAGCTCCGCCGCGACGTTGGCCCGGGCGGCGGCCTCCCAGCGCTGCCGGCCCGGCGCCGTCCGGTAGAGCCGGTCCGCCGCGACGAGCCCGGCGAGGACGGCGCTGCGCCCGGCCCGGAAGGCGTCGTCCGGCACGTGGGCGTACTCGGCCCGGACGGCGGCCGCGTACCGGGCGTAGCGCGGCGCCGGGGCCGCGAGGATCGCGAGGTCGGCGTCGCTGAGCACCGCCTCGTCCGGGTCGCCGTCCGACGGCACGTGCGCCGCGGTCATCCGGACGAGCCGGGCCGCCCGCGCCACCCGGTCGTCGGGCACCCCGAGGCGTGTGAGCACCTCCTCGGCGAGGACGGCGCTCGCCTCCTCGTCGTCGCCGGGCCGGCCGTCGTAGACCGCGTCGTGGAACCACGCGGCGAGCCGGACGGCGGCCGGGTCGGCGGCGTCGGCCACGAGCAGGTCTATGGCGGCGAGCACCTCGGTGAGGTGCTCGGTGTCGTGGTGGCGGCGGTGCGGCTGCGCCCAGCGGGCCAGCAGATCGGCGCCCGCGGCGTCGACCGCGGCGGCGCCGGCCGTGGCACCCGCCGACCGGACGGCGTCCCGCCAGGCGTCGAGGAGGTCCGTCACGGGGCCATCCTTGCGCGTGCGGCCGCACACAGCGACGGAGCACCGCCGCGGCCGTCAGGGGGAGCGGTCGCGGCGGTGCTCCGTGCTCGGCGCGCACGTCTGCGCGCCCGGTGAGGACCGTGCCTCACCACCGGCCGCCGGAGGGGAGCCGCGGCCGGCTGCCGCCGGTGGCTCGGGATCACCGGCGGGTCCTGCCCGCAGGTGCCGGGGAGAGCACCTGCGGTCCTGCGTCGGCCGTCGCGGCGGGAGGTCCGCGTCGGCCGGGTTCTCGGGCGGCGTGGGGCCGGGAGGTCCCCACGCCGCCCGGGTCCGGGCGGCCTACTGGCCGGAGGTCGGGCGCGTCCCGAGGGTGACGTCCACCTTCTGCGCCGAGCCGTCGCGGACGACGGTCAGCGAGACGGTCGTACCGGGCTTGCGCTCGCGGATCTGGGCGACGAGCGAGTCGGCGCCGCTGACGGCCTCTCCGTCGATGGCGACGACCGCGTCGCCGGTCCGCAGGCCGGCCTTCGCCGACGGGCCGTCGGCGGCCACCGACTGCAGGATCGCGGCCTGGCGCTGCGCGCCGTCCGCCGTCGCCGTGCCCTCGCTCAACGAGACGCCCATCCAGGCGTGCTGGGCGGTGCCGCTCTTGACGAGCTGGTCGGCGACGTCCTTGGCGGCGTTGATCGGGATCGCGAAGCCGAGGCCGATGCTGCCGGACTGGCTGCTGCCGGCCACCGCGCCGAGCGAGGCGATCGACGACGTGATGCCGATGACCCGGCCGCGGCTGTCGACGAGCGCACCGCCGCTGTTGCCGGGGTTGACGGCCGCGTCGGTCTGGATCGCGTTCGTCACGACCGCCTCGCCGCCGCTGCCGAGCGGGTTCTGGCCCTCGGACGCCGACGTCGTCACCGGCCGGTCGACGGCGGACACGATGCCGGTCGTCACCGTGTCCGACAGACCCAGCGGGTTGCCCAGCGCCATGACGGCGTCCCCGACGCGGACCGCGGACGAGTCGCCGAGGGTGGCGGCCTTGAGCCCGGACGGTGCCGCGTCGAGCTTGATGACCGCGAGGTCCGTCGCGGGGTCGCGGCCGACGATCGAGGCGTCGAACGTGCGCCCGTCGGAGAGGACGACCTGGATCGTCCCGCCGTTCGCGGCGTCAGAGACGACGTGGTTGTTCGTGAGGATGCGGCCGCTCGTGTCGAGGATGACGCCGGAGCCCTCGCCGGAGCTCTGCCCGGCCCGCACCTTGACCGACACGACGCTCGGCTCGACGGCCGCCGCGACGTCGCCCCAGTTCGGGGACGTCACGTTGCCGCTGTCGACCGGTGCCTTGCCGGTGCCCGCGGCGGCGGGGCTCGAGGAGGTCGTCGTCACGGTGCCGCCGGAGTCGTCCGTGGCGGTGACGATGCCCGCGGTGAGCAGGCTCGACAGGACCGCGGCGCCGGCGCCCACGGCGACGACCCCGCCCCAGCC
>NZ_MWLL01000104.1 GCF_002198675.1 Kineosporia sp. R_H_3
AGGTGGCCAGGGCGGCAGTGTCACGGTGGACGTTGTTTCGCCGGGCGCTGGCGGCGGTGGCGGGTCGAGCATGTTCCGCAACACCGGGTCGTTCGTCGTCGAGATAACCGGAACGGTCCTGAGGGCTGGCAGTGGCGGAGCGATCGGCGCTGCCGGTGACGCCGGGTCCGCCGCGCTGGCTGCCGTCTAGGCGCAGTCCGGGCGGCCTGCCCGACGCGTGCGTGGGCAAGAGCGGGGGGAAGTGGCATGCATGTCGTCCTGTTCAGCCTGGAGCCCTGGGACGGCGTGTGGCGGCGCAACCAGCATCTCGTCGCGAACCTCGTCGAACAGGGGCTCGTCGAACATGTCTCGTTCGTCGAGCCCCCGCTGCTGCGTCGCCGGATCGACACGTGGTCGCCGATGCCCGGGGTCAGCGTCGTGGCTCCCTGGATGGCCGTGCCCAAGCGGCTCGGTGGTCTGCGGACGGGCGCCCGCGATGTGCTGCGGCGCGTCAGCGACGTGGATGTGTTCTGGGTCAACGATCCCGCGTTCGGTGTGCACGCGCTGGGGCGCGGTACCGGCGTCGTCTACGACGTCACGGACGACTGGCGTGGCTTCACGTTTCCGGCGCGGATCCTGCGCCGCATCACGCGTGCGGAGGACGCCCTCGCTGCCGGTGCGTCCACAGTGGTGTGCAGCGAGGTCCTCGCCGAGCGGTGGGCGCAGCGGTACGGCGTGCGTGCGGCGGTGGTCTGCAACGGGGTGGACGCGACGTCCTGGGCGGAGGCGACGCCAGGGGAGCTGCCCGGCCCGGGGCCGCATGTCGGGTACGTCGGCACCTTGCACCAGGACCGGCTCGACGTCGACCTGGTCCGTGACGTGGCAGCCCGACCCGAGGTCGGGACCGTGCACCTCGTCGGCCCGGACGCCCTCGACGAGGCCACGAGGGCCCGCCTTGCCGACGAGCCCAAGATCCGGTTCCACGGCCCCGTCGCGTCCGCCGACGTCCCCGGCGCCGTGCTCGCGATGGATGTGCTGGTGTCGCCGCATCGCCTGAGCGACTTCACCCTGAGCCTCGACGCCATCAAGGCCCGCGAGTACGTCGTGTCCGGTCGCCCCGTCGTCGCGACCCCGACGAGCGGGTTCCAGCGCATGCCGGCCGACGAGGTCACCGTCGCCAGCGGCATCGGTTTCGTGGATGCCGTGGCGTCGCTGTGCGCCGCGACGCCCGGGGCGGAGCCACGGGTCCGGGTACGCGAGGAGTGGACCTGGGCGAGCAGGGCGCGCGAGTTCGAGCGGGAGCTGGTGGCGGCGAGGGCGGGCCGGAGCCGGTCGCCGGGGCCGCCGGTCACGAGGTGACGGTCTGCCGCTCCCGACGGCGCAGCAGGTCGCGGTAGAGGTCCTCGTACCTGTCGAGCACGCTCGACATCGCGAACTCGTGCGACCGTTCGATTCCTCGTTGCGCCAGGCGGCTGCGTTCGCCGGCGTCGGTGAGCAGGGCGACGAGCGTCGTCCCGAGCCGGTCGTCCGCGACGATCCTCCCGGCCTGCCCGTCCGCGAGGACGTACCGGGCCCCGGGGTTGTCCGTGCAGACGACCGCGGCGCCGGCCGACATCGCCTCGGCGTAGGGGATGCCGAAGCCCTCGTAGGTGCTCGGCAGGCAGAAGACCCACGCCGACGCGTAGAGGCGGGCCAGCTCCTGCTCGTCGACGCGCCCGGTGACGCGGACCGCCGCCGCCGCAGGGGCGTCCGAGCAGACCATGACGAGCTCGGCGTCCGGAACCTGCGGGCGGACCTCGTCGGCGAAGACCTCCATGAGCAGTCGCCCGCGCTTGCGGTTCTCGTAGGTGCCGACGAACAGGATCGTCGGCGCTGCGGCGCGCGGGCCGCGGGGACGGAAGACGCGCTCGTCGACCCCGTTCGGGACGACGGCGCGCACCCAGGGCATCCAGCGCCGGGTCTGGGGGCTGACGAGGACGGTCCTGTCGGCCACGAACGTGGCGAGGGTCTCGCCGAGCCCGAGGGCGACCATCCGGGCCTTCTCCTTGAGTCCCGGGATGCGCACGGCCTCCGCGAAGCAGCTGCCGTGCATCGTCCGCACGTGGGCCGGGACCCGTCTGCGCCACAACCAGTAGTCGTCGCCGTGGGCGTGCAGGACGTCGAAGCCGGAGAGGTCGAGCCGTCGCACGGACCATGCGAACGCGAAGGTCCGCAAGGACCGCGGGGCCGGTACCTGGACGGTCGTGTACTCGGCCCCGTCGACCGGCGGGCACCCCGAGAACACGGTCACGTCGTGCCCGCGGCGGGCGAGCCCTGTTGCCAGGGCGTGCACCTGGTACCCGACGCCGATCTTGCTGCCGCTCGGCAGGTAGTAGGAGGTCATGGCGATCCGGAGCTGCCCGGCCTGCCGATCAGGCACGGCTGAAGGCCAGGTTCGCCTCGAGTGCTGCGAGGTAGCCGTGCCCGTGCTCGAGGTCCGGCTCGAGGTAGTTGCCCTCGGCCCACTCGTTCCAGGACTTGACGAAGACGAGCCGCTCCTCGGGGCGGCGGTCGAGCGTGCGCGCCGTGGCCTCCCGCACGTGGTCGGCGAAGATCTCCGGGGAGCTGCGTTCGAGCACCAGCCCTCGTGCGCCGGAGCGAGGGGTGTTGTCCCAGTTGGGGTAGACGCAGGGGTGGAGCGTGCCGCCGAGTCCGTCCGGCGGCGTCGGGAGCGTGCGGGCGTGCGGGTAGCGCTCCGGATGCCCGAGCAGCTTGCGACGAGCGCGCATGCGCAACCTGGTCGTCGTCGTCACCTGCGCGGGCAGCCTGACGTACACGCCGGCGTCGAAACCGTGGAGCTCGCTGTCGCTGTAGCGGGGACCCTCGCCCAGCAGGTCGCTGACCTCGGCCACCAGGTACAGGCCCGGCAGCCCGGCGGACCGGGCCATGGCCTGCCAGCGGCGCACGAAGCCCGCGGGGTCGGGCAGCTGCTCCGGGCGGAAGACGTAGAAGAGCGGGCGACCGTCGACGGTGAAGTATCTGGGGTCGAGGAATGCCGGCAGGACGTGGTCGAAGTGTGCTCGCTCGTCGGCCTCGCCGGGGTAGGTCTGCTCCATGAGAATGCGGTCGTCCGCGCCGTGCCAGATTCCGGTCCAGGTCTGGTTGGCCCAGCCGAGGCAGAAGCCGTGGTCGGGTTCGCGCGATGCGAGAACCTCGTCGAACGGGCGCTCGAGAATTCGCTGCCCGCCTCCGAACCAGTAGTGCCAGTAGCAGAAAGCGTCCACCGAGTAGCGACGGGCGAGGTCGGCCTGCGCGGCCCTGGACTCGGGCAGGCGCAGGTCGTAGAAGCCGAGATCGGCCGGGACATGCGGTTGTGCGTGCCCACGGAACAAGGGCTTCGCCTTCGCGGCATTGGTCCACTCGGTGAATCCCGGGCCCCACCACTCGTCGTTCTCAGCGGTCGGGTGGAACTGCGGGAGATAGAACGCCACGCTGCGGGCGCGGTCGCGCTCCGCATTCTTGATCTCCAGCTCGCCCGGCAGACCTGTCGTGGTGGAACGCAACGTCACGAGAATCCTTCGTCGAGTCGATGGGCAGCGGTGGCCCGCTTTTCACGATATCCGAGGGCCCGGCGCGCGAACCCGGCTTTCGAAACGGCAGGAACAGGTCGCGGCATTTCCCGGGACGACTCCGTGGGTCACCGCGCGACGTCCTCGACGATCCTCAACAGCTCCCGGGCAGCGATATCTGCGTCGCCCCGCACCCCGTGGAGGTGCACGGCGGACGACGTGGCGACGGTGAGCGCGTCGAGCGCCTCGACCGATCGTGAACGGGCGCAGACCGTGTTGCTCAGGAGCCGCAGCAGCGAGTCGGCCTGGCTCCCCGGGGTCAGCGCGAGGTCAGCGCCGGCGGCCCAGGTCAGCGACGCCACGAACCCGACGGGGAGAGGCGGCGCCACGGACGAGATGTCCTGCGGGTCCTGTCGGCCGAACGCCGGCGACCCGGGCCGCTGACGGGGGACCCGGCGGTAGGCATGGACCAGACCCGAGGCGTCGACCGGGGCGAACTCGTCGGAGTAGTAGGTCGCTCCCGCATCGACGAGTGCCGCGACGAGCGTGGACTTCCCGGCGCGGCTCGGGCCGGGGAGCAGGACAGCCTTGCCGTCGACGGCCACCACCCCGCAGTGGACGAAGACCAAGCCGCGGGCGTGCTCGGCCACCCAGAGTTCCAGGTCCTGCGCCACCAGGTCCACGAGCGACAGCTCGTCGCCTGCCGCACCGATCGGGGTGCCGTCGACCGTCGCCTGGGGAACGGGTCGCGTGCCCTCGACGGCCCAGACGCGTTCCGGCACGCCGGTGTCGACGGACCAGCTGTAGGGGAGCCGTTCGCGAACGGCTGCCACCACGTCGGCCGACGCTTCGACGGCGAAGCACCGCCCGTAGGCGGTGCCGACGAGGCGGGATGTCAGGTCCGTGACGTCACCTCGGCGTACACCAAGCTGATCCGCTGCGCCGCCGCCACCGGGCTGAAGCGCTGGCTGGACAACCGGGCGGCCTGCCCCAGCGACAGCCGCAGCTCCGCCGAGTCGCGCAGACGGACGAGCGCGTCGGCGAGGCCCTCGACGTCCTCCGGCTCGACGAGCAACCCGTCGTACCCTTCGCTGATGATCTCCAGCGGTCCGCCCGCGCGCGCGGCGACGACCGGGAGCCCGGCGGCCATGCCCTCGACGACGACCTGTCCGAACGGCTCCGGGGTGATCGAGCAGTGCACGAGCACGTCGAGCTCACGGAGTTCGGCGGGCACGTCGTCCCGGAATCCCCGCCACACCACCCGATCGGCGATGCCGAGCGTGTTCGCGAGGTCGTGCAACCGACGCTCGTAGCTCTCCTCGCCGAACATGGCGCTGCCGACGAGCCAGGCCTGTTCCTCGCCGTCCGGGAACGCCCGGGCGAACGCCTCGAGGAACACATGCTGCCCTTTCCACTCGGCGAGCCGACCGAGGACCCCCACGCGTACCGGGCGGTCGGTGGCCGGGCGTGGTGCGGCGGGCTCGGGTGCGATGTCCGGGACGACGGGGTTGTAGAGGACGCTCGCCCGAACACCGGCGGGGAGGGTCCCGAGCGTGCTCACCGAGTTCGTGACGACCGCGTTGGGGATCCATCGCGAGGCGAGGCGGACGAGCCGCACTGCGGGTCGTGGGAGGTAGTCGTCCGCGATCCGGTCACGGACGTGCCACAGGACCGGCACCCGTGCGAGCCGGGCGGCGACACCTCCGTAGAGGGCGGACTTCAACGAGTTCGTGTGCACGAGGTCAGGTCTGAGCTCACGGAGACGTCCGCGCAGCGTCCAGACGTATCGAGTCAGCATCGACAGCGTCCTGAACGGCAGCCTGCCAGGCACGACCTGCCCGCGGCGCGTGTCCCGGAGCGCTGCCTCCATCGGCAGCACCTCGACGGTCACGCCGTCGATCGCTTCGAGCGCGGCGACGAGGTCGCCGTCCTCGCCGAGGATCACGTGCGCCTCGACGTCGCCGTCGAGCGCCTCCAGAAGGCGTGCGAGCGCGATCTCCCCGCCGGACCAGCGTGCGACGTGGTCGAGGTAGACCACGCGCAACGGCGCGTCCCTGAGTGCACGTGCCACGTGTCGATCCCCCTGGCCGCGAACCCTGGTGCGCCCCCATGGCGGTCGAGCGCGGCCGTTCCGACGATCACCTTAGGGCGGGTCGTGCGGCATGTCCGGGATGTGACCGTCACCTGGGGTGTACGGCCGAGCCAGGGCGTCGGCCGGACGGCGTGCAGCAGCCTCGATACCCTCGGTGACGTGACGTTCGCCGTGCTCCTCGTGTGCACGGGCAACCTCTGCCGCAGCGTCGCCGCCGAGCAAATGCTCACGGCCGTGCTGCGGGGACACCCGGTCGAGCTCATGAGCGCCGGTACCCACGCCCAGAACGGCGCGTCGGCGCATCCGCTCACGGTTCAGGCGGTCGCCGACAGCGGCTCGGCGCCGTTCACGCACGCCGCCCAGCGGCTCGTTCCCGAGGCGGTCGCCGTCGCCGACCTCGTGCTCACGGCCACCCGCGACCACCGCCTCGCCGTCGTGGAGGCCGACCCGACGGCTGCCAGGCGCACCTTCACCGTTCTGGAGTTCGCACGGCTCGTGCGGGCCGACGGCGATGGGCGCGGCACGCTCGCGGAACTGCGGGACTCCGCGGCGGCGAGCAGGGCGGGCGCACCCGCCACCGCCGCCGACGACCTCGCCGACCCCGTGCAGGGCTCGTACGCCGACCACGTCCGGATGGTCCAGACGCTCGCCCCCGCGGTCGCCGTCATCGCCGACGCGTTCGCACACGTATCACCGCGGCTCCAGCAGACCTCGTTGTGACGCCGCACTGATCCACTCGCGCGACTCTCTCGCCGCGTGTGGCGCCCACGACCGGGCGTGCGCACCCGCCAGGCCAGGAGGGGTACGTGGACATTCCCGTCGTCGCTGCTGTCGGTCACGGGCCGACGGAGCTGAGCGCCTTCGACGCGGCGCTTGTGAGTGCCGGCATCGCCGACCGCAACCTCATCTACCTCAGCTCGGTGCTGCCGCCGGGGGCGCGGCCGCGGCTCGTGCCGCGGGTCCGGGACGCCCCGGGCGGCTGGGGCGACCGGCTCTACTGCGTCATGGCGCAGGCCCGCACGAGCACCTCGGGCGACGAGGTGTGGGCCGGGATCGGGTGGGTGCAGGACAGGACCGGCCGCGGGCTGCTCGTCGAGCACGAGGCGCACAGCGAGACCGCGCTGCGCGAGACGGTCGCGACGAGCCTCGAGGCGCTGCGGGCCAACCGCGGCGGCATCACGCTGCCATCGTCGGGGCTGCAGGTCGCGGGGGCGCGTTGCGCCGGGACGCCGGTGTGCGCGCTCGTCGTCGCCGTGTTCGAGTCCGTCGCGTGGCGGTCCACCCGGCCGGTCGCCGAGCGGTGGCCGGCCGCCGACCCGGTGCCGGCGCCGTGACGCCGTCCGTGGCCCTCGACGTCTTCGCGGTCGCCGGCCTGCTCGGCGGGCTGCTCGCCGTCGTCGACCCGGTGCCCTACGTCCGCGACATCGTCCGCGGCACGACCCGGCCGCACCGCGGGACGTGGCTCATCTGGAGCGTGCTCGGCTGCACGGCGCTGGCCTCGCAGGTCGCGTCCGGCGGCGGCTGGAGCCTCGTCGTCCTCACCGTGCAGGCGGCGAGCACGACGCTCGTGCTGCTGCTCTCGCTGCGCCGTGGGGTCGGCGGCGTGAGCCCGGGGGAGTGGGCGCTGCTCGCGCTCGCCGGAGCAGGCGTCGTCGGCTGGGCCGTCTCGGCGCAGCCGCTCGTCGCCACCGCGTGCGTGCTCGTCGCGGACGGCATCGGCGTGCTGCTCATGCTGCCCAAGACCTGGCGTGACCCGTCGACCGAGACGGCGAGCACATTCGCGCTCGCCGCCGGCTCCGGGGTGCTCGGCACGGTCGCGGTCGGGCAGGTCGCGGTCGACCTGCTCCTCTACCCGGCCTACTTCGCCCTCGTGAACGCCGTGACGACGGCGGTCATCCTCGGCCGCCGTCGCACCCTGCGGCGCAACGGCACCTCAGCGGCAGGTCAGCTGTCGTGGACCGGCAGCACCGGCGCGCCGACGTAGCGGCCCGCGGTCGGCAGGTCCGCGCCGAGCAGGCACGGCAGGTGGGTCAGCTGCTCCATGTCCGGCACGATGACCGCGGCGACGTCGCCGTTGCGGACGGCGCCCTTGAGGGCGTCGAGACCGCGCTGCGACGTGGGGTCGATGTCGGTGAACACACCGGCGAGGTCGTAGCCCTCGCTCTCCGCGTAGGTCGCGATCTCGCGACGGGCGGTGGCGACGTCACGCTCGACGTCGGTGCGCTGGCTGGGAAGGTTGACGTATCCGAAGACCTGGCGGGTCGGCACTGGAGCACCTTTGCGTCGCGATCGTGACCGCCGGGAAACGCGGCCTCGAAGAGGATGCCACGGTATTTCCTTGATCGCCGTCACATGCTCGTAACACATGGCCAACGGGCGGAGAACACGCCGTACGGCACCCGGACCGGGCGGACTGACCCGATCGGGTCACGAAGATGACCCGGTTTCGCCAGGACGCCTGTGACGCGCGACACGTAGGTTCGCCGATCAAGGGACCGGGCACGGCGGCGCGCGTTCGCGTGCATGACCCCGGCGTGCTCGGTCCCACCACGCGCACAGTTCGCCGCCCTGTCGGCCCGCCTCCGCCGAGGCCGACGCCGGCCGGCGTCCCCCGTCCGGCGGCTCGCCGGACCCGGCCAGACGCGTGACCGTGACCTGACCCGCTCCTGCGTCATGTCGGAGCACGAGGGCGGCATGGTCTACTTCTGTCCGGCCGGGTGCTCACGCGCGTCCGACGCCGGCCGGGCAGTCCACCGGAACGCTCGCCGTACCACTCGACGAGGAGTGCCATGAAGATCACCCAGGAGTTCACCGTCGCCCGCCCTGTGGCCACGGTGTGGGACTTCTTCCAGAACGTGCCCGAGGTGGCCCAGTGCCTGCCCGGCGCCGAGCTGCTCTCGGACGACGGCGAGGGCAACTACACCGGCAAGGTCTCGGTGAAGCTCGGCCCGCTCAACGCGACGTTCGACGGCACCGCGAAGGTCACTCCCGACGCCGCCGCGAAGACCGGCCTCATCGACGGCAAGGGCTCGGACCGCCGCGGCGGCAGCCGCGGCTCGGTCAAGGTCGTTTACGCCCTGCTCGAGGACGGCCCGTCGTCGACGAAGGTCAGCGTCGACGCGGACGTCGTCCTCTCCGGCTCCGCGGCCCAGTTCGGCCGGGGCGGCCTCATCACCGAGATGAGCAACCGGCTCATCGGCGAGTTCGTCGCCTGCTGCGAGGCGAAGCTCGCCGCGACGACCGTCGAGGAGCGCGCCGAGATCAAGGCCGCTGACGTCAAGCCGCTCGCGCTGTTCTTCCAGAGCCTCGTCGCGTGGCTCAAGGGGCTGTTCGGCGGCAGGAAGACGCCGGCCGCCTGAGGTCGCACATCGCTGACGGTGCACGACGGACGGCCTCGCTCTCGCGGAGGCCGTCCGTCGTTTGGTCATGGCCCGCGAGTCTTGTCCCAGTAAGACGGGGATCATCCGTCGATATGGCCGTTCGGCGGGGCCGACCACGGCGTGTCGAGGTAGCCGACCGTGGTTGCGTATCGACCATGCGTCACCGGATCCCCGCCCTTGATGGACTGCGTGCTGCCGCCGCGGTCGCTGTCATCGCCCACCACGCCGGCGTGCCTGGCATGGCGTGGGGGTGGCTCGGCGTCGACGCGTTCTTCGTGCTGTCCGGATGGCTCATCGCCGGACTGCTCATCGAGGAGCGCACCGCCACGGGCCGAGTCGACCTGCTGCGGTTCTACGCGCTGCGCGCTGCGCGGCTCTACCCAGCGCTGCTCGTAGCGGTCGTCCTGACGAGACTCCTGCCGACCGGCACTGGGACGGGCCACGCTCTGCTGACGCTCGCGTACCTGTCGGACGTCATCCGGTCCTTCAGCGGCGATGTCGGCTGGCTGGCACACACCTGGTCGCTGAGCGTCGAGGAGCACTTCTATCTCGCGTTCCCGCTGGTCGTCCTCTGCTGCCGCGGGAGCCGCCGGGCCATCGCCTGGGTGTCGGCCGCCGGGATCGTCTGCTCCCTCGGCCTTGCCCTGGTAGTCGACCCGCCCTGGCAGACCTACGGCGACTTGGGCTACTTCTCGACCCCGACTCGGTGCTGGGAGATCCTGGCCGGCTGCCTACTGGCCGCTGCAGGACGGCCTCGACTAGGGCCCGCGTGGCGGGCGCTGCTCGGGGTCGCAGCCCCGCTGCTGTTGGCCGGCGCCATGGTCTTCGTCATCACGGACGAGCGGCGGGTCTTGGTGAGCGTTCTCGTGGCCGCGGTGACTGCTGGGTTCATCGTGGCAGCCGTATCCGGTCCGCTGCCCGCCGGTTGGTGGCCGCTGCCGCAGCTCGGCGCCGTGAGCTACGGCCTGTACCTGTACCACCCGATCCCGCTGGCCTTCCTCGAGGGTGCGGGGTGGCCGGTCCGGCTTGCCGCCTGCATCGGCTTCGCAGTGCCGACGGCTTTCGCATCGCACCGTTGGGTTGAGCAGCCAGTACGGCGATGGGCCCGTAGGGCTCTGGTGCGGCGCGGCAGCGGAGGCCTCCGGTTCGCGACCGTGCGGGCCGCCGCCCGCCGTCAGGTCGTCGGGTAGAGCGCCTACAGGGCGTAGAGGTTGGCGGCCCTGACAGCGACCTCGTAGTGCCAGTCGGCGAGGCTGGCCGGGCGGTAGACGAAGTTCCAGTGCGTCGCCGTCCACACCGTGCCCGCAGTGATGGCCTTCGTGCCCGCGTAGATGTCCGCGCCGCCCGCCTGGGCGTTCTTCCACCACAGGTTCATGCAGTTCATCGACTGGTAGACCCGCGAGCGGACGTTGTCGACCTCGGCCCGCGCGAGGACCGTTAGGCGTCGTAGATGTTTCCGTACCACCATCCGGTCGTGGGCTCGTAGATCGCCCCGGGTCGCCATGCCCGATACCTCGGGGGCGGGCGTTGTCGACACCGCGCCGCTGCGGCGGGCCTGGTTCGTCGCCGGGGGCGAGGCCGGGACCGCGATGGCTGAGCCGTCGTCGGTCCAGGACGTCGCCGCCGGCCCGACCGTGGCGAGGAGACGTTGGACGCCGGAGGTGCGTCCGTAGACCCGGGTAGCGCCGTATACGCCGACAACGGGTCGTTCAAGCCGGGAACGCTGGTGCAGGAGCTCACCTCGGGTGGGGCGATCGACTCGTCAACGACCGGCCTGAAGGAACTCGCGGTGTCGCAGACCTTCGCCGCGAGGATCGTCTACTGGTGGGCGATCGTGCCCATCGGCGGGACCGTGACGTTCAGGTCGGTCACCCCGTCGTGGCCGCCGTACCCGACCAGTCAGGCCGAGGCGACGAACCCCGCCGGGCGGTACGGCCATGAGTGGGCGACGACGACCCTTCCCGTCGACCTGGGCGGGGTCGTCGTTCGGCGGCGGCGTCATCCCTTTGATCTTCGCAAGGGTGGTGTGACGGCCGGACCGTAGACGAGGCTGCGGCCCCCGTCACCTCCAGCCCGACCCGGTCCAGCGCCCACGCCGCCGCTTACTGCGCGGGGAACGCATCGGCGAACGACCCGCCGAGCGCGCCGGTTCCGCCGGTCCCGATGTGCCAGAACACGTTGTTGTAGACCGACCCGGTGCGCATCGTCTTGGCCGCCGGGCCCGGGGTGACGCTGCGGCGGAACGGGACGTCGATGATCCCGGTCATGTCAGGCGATCGTCATCGGGGGCCGGTTCGTGGCGGCGCCCGTCGTGCTGTCGCGGGTCACCGCGGCCTGCGTGACCGTCCTCGTGGTCCCGCCGACCCAGGTCACCGCGTAGGCGTCCACGAGGCCCGGGAAGGTGCTCCTGACGGTCGTCGCGGTGTAGCTCCCGGTCACGCCGTCGGGCCAGACGACACCGCCGGACGTGGCCGCGCCGTTCGCGTCGCGGGTGATCGCGCCGACGAGTAGGGCATCGAGGTTGCCGGCCGCGTGCAGCTTCAGCCAGGCGTCGGACCCGACCGCTGGTCCATACGTGCCACTGCCGGCAGGGACCCGTCCTGATCGCTGCCAGAGTGGACTGGACCTGGTGCCGCCGCGGGCAAGCTGGATTGGAAGGGCGCAGCAGGGCAGCGGCATCCACGCCGCGCCAAGCGTCCAACGGCCGAGCCCGTTGGGGCCCGGCCGATGGATCGAACTGAGGCTCGCTACACCGTTGAGTCCCGTTGCCTGCTCAGATCAGCGAGAACAGCAACCGGTTCGGCGAGTTCGTCCCCGGGCTCGTGACGACGCCGGTCGTCGAGCCGTTGACGATCGCGTTGCGGACCGTCGCCGGGCTCGCCGTCGTGTGCGTCGCCAGGTACAGCGCCGCGACGCCGACGACGTGCGGGGTCGCCATCGACGTCCCGCTGATCGTGTTCGTCGCGGTGTTCGACGTGTTCCAGGCCGACGTGATGCTCGAGCCGGGGGCGAAGACGTCGAGGCACGAGCCGAAGTTCGAGAACGACGACCGGGCGTCGGTCGAGGTCGTCGAGCCGACGGTGATGGCCGCACCGACCCGGGCCGGGCTCGTGTTGCAGGCGTTCTGGTTCTCGTTGCCCGCCGCGACGCCGTACGTGACGCCCGACGCGATCGAGTTCGCGACGGCCGTGTCGAGGGCCGAGCTCGCGCCCCCGCCGAGGCTCATGTTCGCCACCGACGGGGTAACGTGGTTGCGGGTCACCCAGTCGATGCCCGCGATGACGCCGGAGAGCGTGCCGCTGCCGGCGCAGTCGAGCACCCGCACCGCGACGAGCCGCACGCCCTTCGCGACGCCGTAGGTGCTGCCGCCGATCGTGCCCGCGACGTGCGTGCCGTGGCCGTTGCAGTCGTTCGTGCCGCGGCCGTCGTTGACCGCGGTGAAGCCGCCGGTCGCGCGGCCGCCGAACTGGTTGTGCGTCGTCCGGATGCCGGTGTCGATGACGTACGCCGTCACGTTGCTCGCGGTCGTGTTGTACGTGTAGCTGCCGTTGAGCGGGCGGGCCCGCTGGTCGATCCGGTCGAGGCCCCACGTGGCGCCGGTCTGCGTGACGGACGCCGTGACGACCGCGTCCGGCGCGACGTAGGCAACGTTCGCGTCCCCCCGCACGGCCTTGAGCTGGGCGGGGGTGAGCCGCGCCGCGAAGCCCTTGAGCGCCGTCCCGTACGAGTGCACGACGCGACCGCCGTGGCTGCGGGCCGTGCCGCTCTTGAGGACGACGATGTACTGCCCGGGGACCGCGCGGCCGCCGGACTTCAGGAGCGGCGCGGCCCGCAGC
>NZ_MWLL01000105.1 GCF_002198675.1 Kineosporia sp. R_H_3
GGGCGGGCCGACCGGGCGCCCGCCTCCGGGGCCGGCGGCGCACCGCCCTCCCGGGCCTCCGGTGCCCGGACCCGCAGCCCCGCGAGAGACGCGAGCGCGGCGCCGACGACGACGGCGAGGCCCTGCCACGTGAACGGCCAGGACCGGTGCGCGGCGGGGGCGCCGTGCACCGTGAGGACGAACGGCATCGACGCCGGGTAGGCGACGGCGACGACCACGACGAGCCGGGTGAACGGCACGCGCCGCAGCGGCCAGAGCAGCAGCGCGCCCGCGGCGCCGAGAGCGGTGAGCAGCGGCACGCTGAGCAGCCCGGTGAGGACCTCGTAGACCGGCACGCCGGCCCCGGCGAGGATCCCGCGCGACCCGGCGCCGCTGTCCGCGGCGACCGCGGAGGGCTCCGCGGCGTCCGGCCCGCCGCCGCCGGCGAACGACTCGACGAGCCCGGCGAGCTGCTCGACCGCCTTGCTCGGGAACACCGACAGGTACGCCCACACCTCGGCGGCGTGCAGCGCCGTCCAGCCGAGGACGAGGAGGATGAGCGTCACGCCGAGCCGGGCCACCCGCCGCCTCGACTCCAGCCGGCGCACGTCCCGCCGGGCGATCCGGCCGCTGTGCAGGACGACGAGCCCGAAGACCATCCCGAGCAGCATGATCGAGGTCAGGTGGTGGGTCATCGTCACGGCGGCCGTGAGGAGCACCGCGAGCCGGCGGGCGGCACCGGCCGGGCCCCGGGAGCCGGCGACGACCATGCCGAGCATCCCGAGGACGGCGAGTTGCAGGACGATCGCGAGCGACTCGTAGGCGTACATCCCGGTGAAGAACATGAAGCCGGGGTTGAGCGCGTAGACGAGCCCGGCGAGGTCGGCCGCGCGCGGCGACAGCCCGGCGGCCCGGCCGACGGTCGCGGCGAGCACCGGGACGGCGACCCGCAGCACGACGACGAGCACCGTGGCGAGGAACCACGTCGACGCCCCGGTGGCACGCTCCAGGGCGGTGGTCAGGGCGTGCAGGCCGGGGTAGTCGCGCAGGATCGTCACGACGTTGTCCTGGAGGATCCCGCCGGTCGCGACCATGTGGTCGACCTGCCGCCGGTGCGCGAGCTCGTCGAAGTACAGCGGCATGTCCGGCGTCCGGATCACCTTGGGGGCCGCCATGACGAACCCGGTGAGGGCCAGCGCGAGACCGCGCCGGACGCCGTCCGTGCGCCGGTCGAGCAGGACCCCCACGACGACCGCGAGGAAGACGAGCAGCGGCAGCCAGAACGCGACGAACCGCAGCGGGCTGCCGACCGCGGCGAGCCGGTAGGACCAGCCGAGGCCGAGGACGGCGAGCGCGGCCACGACGACGAGCAGCGGCTCGACGACGGGGACGCCGCGCAGCGCGAGGCCGCCCGCGACGGTCTCGGGCAGGTCGGCGGGCGGTCCGGACGGCAGGTCGGCCGGGGCGCGGACGCTCCACGGCGACGGCACCGGCGCGTGCCGGCCCGCCCGCCCCTGCGGCCGCGTCGGCGGGGGCGGGGTGCCGCTGCCGGCTCCCGGGTGCGCGACCGTCACGTCGAGGCCGCGGCCACCGTCGACGGCAGGAACGCGACCGGGACCGTGCCGAGCGCCGCGAGCGCCCGCCGGGCCGCCGTCAGGTCGACGAGCGGGGTGTGCACGGTGAGCGTCAGGTGGATCTCCGAGCCCATGTCGAGGACCATCACCGCGACCGACGCCTGCGAGGACGGGGTCGTCACGCAGACGAGCGCGACATCGCCCTCGAGGTCGGTGACCAGCCGCGGCGGCAGCACCCGGTCGACGCGGACGCACGCGAAGGACAGGTCCGCCGAGCCGCCGGCCGCCGGCCGGGCCGGCCACTGCGGGCGGCGTTCGAGGGCCGCCGTGGCGGAGCCCGCGGCGAGCGCGAGGAGCGGCCGGCCGGCGAGCATGGCGGCCTGCACCGCCCCGTGCACCGACGCCGGCTCGGTGGCGTCGCCGGGCTGCAGCCGGACGGCGCTCACGAGGTTGCCGCGGGCCGCCGACCCGCGTGGCAGGTAGAGCCGGTCGTCGTAGGCGACGGTGAGACCGTCGGTGAGGTCGACGCCCTCGGCGAGCAGCGCGGCCCGGACGGCGGCCATCACCGTGGCGTTCATCGAGGCGCCGGCGCCGTGCTCGCGGCGCCACGTCTTGAGCGCGCGGACGGCGTCCCGGCCGATGACCGACGTGAGGACCGCGACCTCGGGCGCAGCGCCGGCCGGGTGCGCGGACGGCGCGGGGGCGGAGGGCTGCGCCGGCGCGGAGGGCTGCGCGGGGGGCTGCGCGGCCGCCGTCCCGGCCCGGCGCGCGGCGGGCACGGTGCGCAGCGCCGCGAGGCTGCCGAACCGGTGCCGCAGGGCGGCGGCCAGCGGCCGGTCGACGCCGTCGCCGACGTGCGTCCAGAGGCGGCCGTCGGGGTCCGGACCGCTGACGAGGGTGCGCAGGATCCCGAGCACGGTCATCGCGTCGCCCCAGGCGTGCGGGATCGTGAAGCCGACCAGGCCCGCGCCGCCGTCCGTCGTCTCGAACGCGAAGACCCGCACCGTCGGGCCGGTCGTGCCCGCGGCGACGAACGCCCGGGCCGCCTCGGCGGCCGCGTCCCGGTCCCGGCCGGGCAGCACCTCGACGACGAGCGCCTCGGCGCGGGCGAGCGCCTCCTCGGCGTCGGCCGCGGGGCGCCACGCGTCGGGCCGCTGCGGGTGCGCCGTCCGGAAGAGCGCGCAGCCCGGGTCGGCCTGCGCGGTGGCCCGCAGCACCTCGCGCACCGCCTCGACGCCCGACGGGTCCGCCGTCGACACGAAGACGGTCGTGTTGAGCCCGAGCCAGATCCGGTCCCGGCCCGGCATGGTCTCCCAGCCGTTCATGCCCCACCCCTTCCGGCGACCGGAGCGGTCGCCGACGCCTCGCCCGCGGCCGCGGCCGCGAGCACCTCCTCGACCCGGGACGTCGCCCGGGCCACCGTGAACCGGTCGGCGACCTGGCGTCCCCGGCGGCCCATCCGGGCGCGCAGGTCCGGGTCGCCGAGCAGCGTGTCGATCGCGGTCGCGAGCGCCGCGGCGTCGCCGGGCGGCACGAGCAGGCCGCTGCCGCCGTCCTCCACCTGCTCCGGGATGCCGCCGACCCGGCTCGCGACGACGGGCGCCCCCATGAGCTGGGCCTCCGTGACCGTCATCGGCAGCGGGTCGGGCCACACCGACGGCGCGACGACGACCGCGGCGCGGGCCATCGCGGCCATCACCGCGGCGTGCGGCACGTCGTGGTGGACGACGACGTCCGGCCCGAGGTCGGCGGCGGAGGGCGTGTCGACCTGGCGGGTGCCGATGAGCACGAGCCGCGCGGGCCGCTCCAGCCGGCGGAACGCCTCGAGCAGCACGTGGACGCCCTTGGCCCGGCTCAGCGCGCCGACGAAGAGGACGACGTCGCCGTCGGGCAGGGCGGGCGGGGCGGTGTGCCGGGCGAGCAGCGGGAGGCCGTCCGGCACGAACGAGCCGAGCACCTCCACCGGCCGGCCGGTGACCGGTGCGACGACCGGGTCGAGCCGGCGCGCGACGTACTCGCTCACCGCGGTGACGTGGGCGTGCCGCAGCAGCGGGCGGCTCGCGCGCAGCCCCACCGCGAGCGCCGCCGAGCGCGGCAGGCCGTACTGCGCGCTGCCGCAGGGGATGCAGGCCCGCAGGTCCGGGCCGGCGCAGGGCGTCCCCTCGCGGGTCATCGTCTTGCGGTGGCACGCGAGACCGTAGTCGTGGGCCTGGACGACGACCGGCACGCCGAGCGAGCGCGCGACGGGCAGCATCGACAGCACGTTCCACGAGTGCGCGTGGACGACGTCCGGCCGGGTCCGCTCGACGACACGGCGCATCGCGCGCATCATCCCGGGGTCCGGCGCGGTGGGGTGGAACGGCCGGTCGGCGTTGGCGTAGAACGGTTTCAGCAGCGTGTGCTGCCAGCCGGTGACGCGGTGCACGACGGCGCCGTCGGTCTCGAGCCGGCCGGCCGGTGCGCTGCCGGTGGCGCCGGTGACGACGTCGACGGTGTGGCCGCGGTCGGTGAGGGAGCCGGAGAGGATCTCGACGAACCGCTCGAGGCCGCCGATGACCGGCCAGTACAGGTCGGTGAGCTCGAGGATCCTCACGAGACCTCCTGGGCCGCAACGGGTCCGGACGCCGGCGCCCGGAGCACCCGGACGACGTCCCGAAGGCTGGCGAGCATCCCGAGGCTCTGCGCGAGCGCCCAGGCGTACCCCACGCCGACGATCCCGACGCGGGGTGCGAGGACGACGGTGCCCACGATCGTCACGACCGCCATCCCGAGGTTGAGGGTCGCGGACCGGGCGAGCCGGCCGGTGGCCCGGTAGACGCCGACGGCGACGTTGTTCACGGCGTCCGGCAGCGCCGCGACGACGAGGACGACGAGCAGCAGGTAGCCCTCGCGGGCGTAGTCCTCGCCGATGACCGACAGCGCGAACCGGCCCCCGACGAGCATGAGGACGGCCGGGCCGACGAGCAGGATCCCGATGAGCCGGGCGGCCTTGCGGGTCGCGACGGGCAGGTCGGCACCGCGCGCGCCCTCGGCGAACAGCGCCGACGACACCGCCGGCGCGACGATGAAGAACAGGCTGCCCATGAGCCAGGTCAGCGCGAAGTACGCGTTGTCGACCGGGGTGAGCAGGGCCGCGACGAGGGTCGGCAGCACGTACGGCGTGAGGACGCCGCCCGCGCTCGTGAGGTGGTGCCCGGCGGCGCTGCGCAGGCCCGAGAGCCCCGGCCGGACGAACCGCGGCCGCCCGGGGGAGAACCCGGCCCGGGGCAGCTGCCATGCGAGCGTCGCGACGCAGCCGAGCGTCGCCGACGCCGCCCACGCGACGAGGATCGAGCGCGGCCCGCCGAACGCGGTGAGCGCGAGGCCGCCGAGCATCCCGAGCTTGAGCAGGCTGATCGCGACGTTCTGGGTGGAGAGCAGCTGGGACCGGCGCAGCGAGACGAACGTGTAGATGAGCACGTTCATGACGCTCCACGCCGCGCACCCGACGACGAACGCGACCGTGCCGGTGACGGTGTCGACGGCGGGGCCGACCGCGTCGGTGCCGCGGCCGACGGCCACCGCGCCTGCCGCGACGACGGCGGAGACCGCCCCGGTGAGCACGAGCGCCGTCCAGAGCCGGGCCCCCCAGCCGTCGGTGCCCTCGTGCCGCGGCAGCCGCTCGATCGTCAGCGCGGCCGGGCCGAGGTGGACGACGAGCGACAGCGCGGTCGCGAGCGAGACCGCGGCGTTGCCGACCCCGACCTCGCCGGCGGCCCAGCGGTGCGCCGCGAGCGCCCAGAACACGTAGCCGAGCCCGCCCGTGAGCACGGTGGCGAGCATGATGTGCAGGCTCGAGTGGACGAGCGCCCCGCCCTCCTCCACCGGCGCCGCCGGCGCCTCCGACCCAGCTGCCCGGTCGTACGCGCCGGTGACCGCGGGGGCCTCACTCCGGGGCGGCACGGTTGGCCTCCTCCCGGCCGGGGGGCGTCCTCGGGGGGCCGGGGACGACGCCGTCGGCCACGCGCAGGTCGAGGACGACGTCGACCGACGCGTCGGCCGGCAGGCCGGCGGAGCCCCGGACGGCGCTGCGGTAGACGGCCTCGAGCTGCCGGGCGGCGCCCTCCCACGTCGGCAGGTCCGGAGCGGCGGCCGGTGCGACGTCGGACAGGGCGCGGACGACGGCCCCCGCGAGCGCGACCGGGCCGCCGTCCGCGGGCCAGAGCCGGACCCCGCCGCCGGCGAGCGTGGCGACCTCGGTGTGCGCGGGGATGTCGCTCGCGACGGCCCGGCAGCCGGCCCCGATGCCGTCGAGCAGCGCCATCCCGAACGCCTCCCGGGACGACGGCTGCACGCAGACCCGCGCCCGGACCAGCAGGGCGTCGAGCTCGGCGTCGCTCACGGTGCCGGCGAAGGTGATCCGGTCGGCGAGCCCGAGGCCGGCGGCGAGCGCCTCGAGCTCGGCGCGCTGCGGCCCGGCGCCGACGACGACGCAGCGCCACGGGCCGTTGACCATCGCGAGCGCGCTGACGAGGACGTCGACCCGCTTGTACTCCTCGAGCCGGGAGACGCAGACGACGAGCGGCTCGCGCCAGTGCGCGGGCAGGGCCTGCGAGGTGTCGAGCGGGCGCACGCCGTTCGGGACGACGCGCACCCGGCCGCGCTGCTCCGGGAACGTTCCGACGAGGTGGTCGGCCTCGGCCCGGCTCACGCAGACGACGGCCGCGGCCAGCCGCAGCGCCGCCCGGACGAGCGGCCGGTAGACGAGGTGCGCCAGCCGGGCGAGCGTCCCGTGCCCGTCGCCGTGGAAGTGCGTCGTGACGACGACGGGGCGCCGGCACCGGCTGCCGAGCACGGCGAGCGGCAGCGGCGAGTGGTAGTTGTGCACGTGGACGACGTCGTGCTCGGCCGCGAGCGTGCGCACCGTGCGGCGCAGCCGGCGGGCGACGAGGAACGGGCCGACGACCCGCCCCGGCACCCGGAGCACCTCGACCTGGCCGGTGCGCGGACCGCTCGCCGTCCGGGCGTCGAGGCTGAGCACCGTCACCGAGTGGCCGCGGGCGACGAGCGCCGCCGACAGCGCCTCGACGTGCCGCTCGACGCCGCCGGGCGTCGGCGGGTACGCCGGCGTGACCTGGAGGACCCTCACGTGCCCTGCCTCAGGAGGACAGGTCCCCCGCCCGGGCACGCGTGCGAGCACGCGTGACCCGGACGGGGGCCTGGGAGCGCCGGGCCGCCACCCGGCGCCGCTCGGTGAGGATGGTGCGGAGCACCCGCAACCCGTCGCTCACGGCGTTGAGGTTGCTCACGCCGTGGATGCGGGGCCACTCGACGCTGCCCACCTCGGTGAAGCGCGCACCGGCCGCCGCGAAGCGGACGGTGAGCATGGTCTCGATCTCGAAGCCGTCGCCGTTGACCGTCGAGCCCGCGGGGACCGAGGGGTCCACCGTCGCGGGCAGGTCGAGGGCGGGCAGCATGTCCGCCCAGAACGCGACGTAGCCGTAGCAGAGGTCGCTGTGCCGGGCGCCGTAGAGCACCCGGACCGCGAGGTTGAGCCCGGCGTTGCCGAGCCGGCGGACCCGGGTGATGTCGTGGCTGCTGCCGCCGTGCCCGAACCGGGTGCCCTTGGCGACGTCGGCGCCGGCGACGAGGGCGGCGACGAACGCCGGGATCTCGCCCGGGTCGGCCGAGCCGTCGGCGTCGAGCATGACGAGGACGTCGCCGGTCGCCGCCTCGAAGCCGCAGGCCAGCGCGTTGCCCTTGCCGCGGCGGGTCTGGTGCACGACCCGGACCGACGGGAGCACCTCGCGGGCGACCTCGACGGTGCCGTCGACCGAGCCGCCGTCGACGAGGATCACCTCGTGCAGGCCCTCGGGCAGCCGGGTGAGCACGTGCGGCAGGTTGCGGGCCTCGTTCCGGGTCGGGACGACGACCGTGACCCGCGGGGCCGACGAGCGGCGCGGGCCGTCGGGGACGGCGGTACGGGGCGGCGGCGCAGCCTCGGTGTCGACGCCGTGTCCGATATGTGGCACGTGGAGCTCCTGAAGTCGCGATGGTCGTGCGGTCTCCAGGCGGCGGTGCCGGGACCCCTCCCTCGCCCCTCCCCCGAGGGACGCAGCGTCAACACACCCGACCAACGAATATTGTTTCATCGACAGTTGGTGAGATCTGTGTCTCCTGACGGGTGACGTCTCGGTGAAACGTGACGCTGTGTCGACGGGTGTTGGTACGAATGCCGTACCGGGTCCGGTACGGAGGGGGCACACAGGTGCGGGGAGAACGCGTGACGTCGGTGGTGGCCGAGCCGCTGCTCGGCGACGCCGAGCGCCTCGACTCGCGCCTCCCGCCGGACGCCGTCGACCTCGACGCGGCAGGCGACCTCGAGGCCGCGGACGACGCCGCAGCCGGGTGGTCGATGCGGGACCAGCGCGGTTTCGTCACCTTCTACGAGACGTCCTACGCGCGGATCGTCGGCCAGATCCTCGTCGTCGTCGGCTCGCGCGCCGAGGCCGAGGACATCACCCAGGAGGCGTTCATCCGGGCCGCCGCGCGGTGGGACCGGATCTCGGAGTACGACGCCCCGGAGGCCTGGGTGCGCCGGGTCGCGATGAACCTCGCGATCAACACCGTCCAGCGCACCCGGCGGCGCACACTCATCCTCATGCGCGGCCACCGGGAGACCACGGCCCCGGAGCCGAGCATCGAGCGGGTCGCCCTCGCCGACGCGATGGCCCGGCTGCCGCTGCGCTACCGGGCGGTCATCGCGCTGCACTACATGGCGGACCTGTCCGTCCAGCAGGTCGCCGACGAGCTCGACCTGCCCCCCGCCACGGTCCGCACCCGGCTCGCCCGCGGCCGCCGCCGGCTCGCCGAGCTGCTCGACGACTCCCTCGAGCCGTCGCCCGGGGAGGTCACGGGTGCCTGACACCACCCCCGGCGACGGCGCCGGTCCGGCGTCGACGCCGGACCTCGGGGTCGCCGCCTACCTCGAGGCCCGCAGCCACGCCGAGGACGCCGTCGTCCGCGCCGCCTTCGACGACCTGCGCGAGCGGGTCCGGGCCGAGGTGAAGCCGCCGCCCGTCGGCCTCGTCGTGCGCAGGGCCCGGCGCGCCCGCGCCCTGGCCGCCCGGTCGAGGGTCGCCGTCGCCGCCGCTGCCGCCGTGCTCGTCATGGGCACGGCCGTCACCCTCGTGAGCCGCGGCGCCGGGACGGACGAGGCCACGACCGTCGCGACGGACGGCGCCGCGAGCCGCTCGGCCGCCGCCGCGCCGCCGACCACCGACGCACCGGTCACGCCGACGACGTCGGCCCCGGTCGCCACGGCGACGAAGACGCTCGTCGTCACCGTGACCCCGCCGGCCGCGCCACGGACCGGCACCCGCACCCGCACGCCGTCCGGCACCAGGACGTCCGCGGCGCCGGGCACGACGGGAAGCGCGGCGGCGCCCCCGCCGCAGCCCTCGTCGTCCGGCCCCTCGACCGAGGTCACCGTCTACCTGTGGCAGGGCACCTCGTACCCCGCGTGCCTGTCCCAGTACGCCGTGACCCGCCGGGTGCCCGGCACCGGCGGCTGGGAGAGCGCGGTCCGGGCGGCGCTCGCCGGGGCGACCGCCGACGAGCGGGCCCGCGGCTACGTCTCCCCGTTCGGCGCCGGCGTGCAGGTCGAGGTCGACGAGGGCACGCACACCGTGGACTTCTCGTCCCGGGCCGTCATCTCCGACACGGTCCCGGGCTGCCGCACCTCGCTCGACCAGCTGGTCAGCCGCACCGCCGTCGACGCCGGGCACTCCGCCGACGTCCGGCTCGAGGGCTCCGCGGTCACGTGGCTCACCTGGAAGCTCGGCCTGGGCTGATCCCCGGGCCGGCCGGCAGCCGGTCAGCCGAGCAGCAGCTCCCAGGTGCCGGCCGCGACCCCCGCGGCCGTCGCGGCGACGGCGATCGTGATCCCGCCCGCGACGACGACGGCGTCGACGGGTCCGAACCGGCTGGGCCGGGCCCAGGTCCGGTGCGTCACCGCACCGAAACCGCGTGACTCCATCGTCGTGGCGAGCACCGTCGCCCGGCGCAGCGCGAGGACGAGCAGGGCGAAGACCCGCGCGAGCGCGTCCCGGACCCGCCCGACCGGGCCGCCGTCGCCGAGCCCGCGGGCCCGGCGGGCCGCGGTGAGCGCCTGCCACTCCTCCGCGAGGACGCCGAACAGCCGCATCGCCGCGAGCGCCGACAGCACGAACCGGTGCGGCAACCGCAGCCGCTGCGCGAGGGCGTCGGCGAGGTCGGTCGGGTCGGTCGTCGCGAGGAGCACGACGCCCGGCAGCCCGATGGCGAGCACCCGCAGGCTGATCGCGACGCCGGCCTGCAGGCTGCCCTCGGTGACGGTGACCGGACCGGCCCCGACGAGGACCGCCCCGGCGTCGACCCCGAGCAGTGCGGTCGCGACGCCGGCGGGGACGGCACCGGCGAGCAGCACCCAGCCGCGGCGGAGCAGGCCGCGCGGGCCGACGCCGCACCACGGCAGCGCGAGCAGCTCGAGGCCGAGCGCGGCACCGGCGGTCACCGGGTCGACCGTGAGCAGCAGCGCGAACGCGACGAGGCTCGCGACGGCGAGCTTGGCGACCGGGTTGGCGCGGGCGACCGGCGCCCGCAGGTCGACCCCGACCGGGGCGTCGAGCGCGGTGGCGGTCACGCGGCCCCCACCGGCAGCGGTGCCGGGCGGCCCTGCTCGAGGCGCAGGACGTCGTCCGCGAGGGCCTCGACGAGGCGCTCGTCGTGGGTCACGGCGACGACGCCCGTGCCCCCGGCGACGAGGTCGGCGAGCAGGTCGACGAGCTCGGCCCAGGTGCGCGAGTCCTGCCCGAAGGTCGGCTCGTCGAGCACGAGGAGCCCGGGCCGGGTCGCGAGCACCGTCGCGACGGACAGCCTGCGCTGCTCGCCGCCGGAGAGGGTGAAGGGGTTGGCCCGGGCGAGATGGCCCAGGCGCAGCCGGGTGAGGAGCTCGTCGACCCGGCGGGCGGTCTCGGCCTCGGGGACGCCGGTGCGCCGCGGCCCGACGGCGAGCTCGTCGGCGGCCGTCGACGCGACGAACTGGTGCTGCGGCTCCTGGAAGACGGTGCCGATCCGGCGGACGAGCTCGCGCGGCCGCCAGGCCGCGGGGTGCGGCGACCGGACGCCGTCCGCGAGCCGGCCCCGGGCCGTCACCGTGCCCGCGGCCGGTGCGACGAGCCCGGCGAGGGCCAGCGCGAGGCTCGACTTGCCCGCGCCGTTCGGGCCGACGACGCACGTCGTCCGCCCGGCGTGCAGGTCGAGGTCGACGTCGGCGACCGCCGGCCCCGCCCGCCCGGGCCGCCGCACGGNGCCGGTTCTCGTCGCGGGCCACCGGGTACCGGGCGCACCGGGACGAGAACCGGCGACCGTGAGACGCCCGGCGAGCGGGAGGTGGCCGGGGACCCAGACGCCTGCCGCGGCGAGCGCGGCGCCGCGGGCGCGCAGGACGTCGTCCGGCGTGCCGTCCGCGACGACGCCGCCCCCCGGCTCGAGGACGACGACCCGGTCGACGAGGTCGAGCCACGGCCCGACCCGGTGCTCGACGAGCACGGACGTCGCACCCGTCGCCGCGAGGACCGCGCTGACCGTCTCGCGCAGGAGCGCCGCGCCGTCCGGGTCGAGCATCGCCGTCGGCTCGTCGAGCAGGAGCAGCCCCGGCCGCAGCGCGAGCACCCCGGCGAGCGCGAGCCGCTGCCGCTCCCCGCCCGACAGCCGCGACGTGAGATGCCCGCGGCCGTAGGGGAACGCGACCCCGGCGAGCGCGGCGTCGACCCGTTCCCAGATCCGCTCGGGCGCGACGGCGTGGTTCTCCAGCCCGAACGCGACGTCGTCGCCGCACCGCGCGAGCACGGTCTGGGCGAGCGGGTCCTGCAGGAGCAGGCCGCTGCGGGCCTGCCCGGCCCGGACGCCGTCCACGCGCGCCGTCCGGGCCGGGACGTCGTCGAGCAGGAGCGTGCCCTCCTCGTCGCCGGTGCCGTCGTCCGCGCCGGTGCCCGGGTCGAGCAGGCCGGCCAGCCCGGCGAGCAGCGTCGACTTGCCGGAGCCGCTCGGGCCGAGGAGCAGCACCCGCTCGCCCGGCGCGACGTCGAGGTCGACGCCGCGGACGGCCCAGGCCTTGCGCGCGGAGTGCCGCCACCCCCAGCCCCGGGCGCGGACGGCGACCGACTCGGTGCGGGGGTCGGCCACTCAGACCCGCTCGGCCGTGCGGCCGGACGCCAGCGGCGCGAGCGCCCCGGTCCGGGCCAGGGCCTTCGTCAGGTACGCGGAGCCGACCCCGGCGATGACTGCGCCCGAGACCATCGCGAGCACGACGTAGGCGACCTTGTAGGCGGCCGAGAACTCCGGGTAGTAGATGAGCGAGTCCATGAGCCCGACCGCGACCCCGGCGCCGAGGCCCGCCCCGATCGCGGCCCCGAGACCGAACCGGCGGTAGAGCAGCACCGCGAGGACGACCTCCGCGCCGAGCCCCTCGACGAGGCCGTACCAGACCGTCGCGAACCCCCACTGGTTGCCGATGAACGCCGAGATCGTCGCCGCGACGAGCTCGGTGTAGACGGCGGCGCCGGGCTTGCGGACGACGAGCCCGCCGAGCACGGCCGGCAGCAGCCAGACCCCGACGAGCACGGCCGACGCCGGCGGGTAGAACGCCAGCGCACCGGAGGCGGCGGGCCAGACGGCGACGTTCCAGACCGCGAAGAGCAGGCCGCCCGCGACCCCGAGCACCGAGGCGACGACGAGGTCGACGACGCGCCACGTCGTCCGGGTGAGGACGGCGGCGGCGACCGCGGTGCCGGCGAAGGCGACGAACAGCGCCGCCGGCAGCGTGAGGTCGGCGAGCGGGGTGCCGAACAGGCTCACCGAGCCGGGCAGCCCGACGAGGTAGACGGCCAGGCCGAGCGCGGCGGCGGCCCCCGCGGCCGCGACGACCCGGGGGTCACGTGCGGGCAGGGTCGATCGCGGGTCGGTGGTGCTCATGTGGTCCTCCCGAAGAACTTCAGGAGGGGAGCCGGGGGCGTCTGCGCCACCGGCCGAGAAACGGCTCGACTCCCTTCGCCGGCATGACCCGGATCAGGTTCGAGGGTCTGCGGTCGCCCGCACTCTCAGCGCCGTCCGGCGCTCCCCTGTCGCGTTCCGACGTTAACACCGCATCTCCGGGAGCGCACGAGCCGGGTTCCTCTGCGACGCTGTGCGGATGCTCCTGCGCATGCTCCGCGAACCCGGGACCGGCCGGCCGGCCCCGCTGGCACGGCTGCTCGCGCTCGTCCTCGTCCTCGGGCTCCTCGGGATCTCCGTCCCGCTGCTGCTGCCGCTCGTCGGCTGGCTGCTCGCGCTGCTGTAGCCCGCGGCGTGCGGCAGGATCATCCCCATGGGTGCACTCGCGTGGAAGGTGCTCGGCACGGGATCGGCCGTGCTGGCGGCCTCGGTCGCGCAGAAGGGCCTCGAGGCCGCGTGGCGGATGGCGACCGGGACGCCCCCGCCGACCATCCCCGAGGACCCGGACACCGACTGGGCCGAGGCCGTCGCCTGGGCCGTGGCGTCCGGCGTCGTCATCGGGGTCGCCCGGCTCGTCGCGACCCGGCGGGCCGCGAACTACTACCGCCGCTCGACCGGCGCGCTGCCGAAGGCGCTCGTCCGCCGCGCCTGAGCCGTGCACCCGGGCCGGCGCCGGAGCATGACCCGGGTCGCGACGCTGCGCGGCTGCGGCCGCGCGGGGAAGGACGCGACGACGTCGCAGCTGTACGGGGCGTCCGGGACGACGACCCGGTAGCCGACCTGGTGCTCGCCGAGCGGACGCGTCCGGCGCAGCGGCATCCCCTGGCCGAGGGCGTCCTCGAGGTCGTGGCGGGTGATCTCGGGCGCCGCGAACGTCAGCGTCAGGGAGCGGAACCGGCCCTGGACGACGGACACCTCGCCGCGGGTCGTCCCGAGCGGCGCCGGCTCCATCCGGCCGACCCCGCGGACGTACGACGCCGGTGCCGTCCCGACCCCGAGCACGGCCACGACGCGCAGCGGGTCGACCTCGGCGAGCCGGCACAGCCGGACGCTCCAGACCGTGAGCTGGACGAGGTCGAGGGTCCTCATGCGGCGCCTCCCCCGTTGCGCGACAAGGCATCCCGGACGGGCCGGCACCCCGGCCCTCCCGCCAGGGTAAGCGCGCTCTCCGTGGGCGTCGACCGTTCCCGGCGGTGCCTGCTGGCACGATCAGGGCCATGAGACGGACGGCGGTCGTCACCGGGGCGGCGGGCGGCTTCGGGCGGGCCGTCGTCGCGGACCTGGCGGCGCACGGGTGGGACGTCGTCGCCGTCGTCCGGCCGGGCGGGTCCGCGCTGCCCGGGTCCGGCGGCCCTGTCACCGTCGTCGAGGGCGACGTCCGCGGCGACCTCGCCGACCCGCTGCAGGGCGTGCTGCGCGGCCGCCCCGTCGACCTGGTCGTCAACAACGCCGCGACCGGCACCCCGGCCCGCCCGGTGCTCACGGAGATCGACCCCGACGACCTGCTACGCGTCGTCGATGTCAACGCGGTCGGCCCGCTGCGGGTCGTCCAGGCCCTGCTGCCGTCGCTGCTCGCGGCCCCCGACCCGTTGGTGCTCAACGTGTCGAGCCGCCTCGGCTCGGTCGCCGACCAGGCCGCCGGCCGCTACCGGCACCTCGGCCCGAGCTACGCGTACCGGGTCTCCAAGGCGGCGCTCAACATGCTGACGACGTGCCTGGCCCGCGAGCTCGAGGGCCGGGTCCGGGTCTGGTCGGTGCACCCCGGCGTCCTCGCGGCCGGCATGGGCCAGGTCGGCGCGACGACCCCGCCCGAGGAGGCCGCCGCCCGGCTGCGCCGGCTCGCGACGTCGTCCGACCGGACGTCGCCCCGCTTCGTCACGCTCGACGAGCCGGACGGGCCCGACCTCGCCTGGTGAGGGGCAGCGCGGAGCGGTTCCGGCGGCTCAGCGCACGAGCGTCGGCTCCGGGACGCCGCCCGCGACGACCCCGACGACGATCGGCACACCGGGCCGGTACGCGAGGTGCACGAAGGACGGCGCGTCGAGCACCGCGAGGTCGGCGCGGGCCCCGGGCCGGAGCACGCCGACGTCGGTCCGGGCCAGGGACGCCGCCCCTCCGGCCGTCGCCGACCAGAGCGCCTCGGCCGGCGTCATCCGCATCTCCCGGACGGCGAGCGCGATGCAGAACGGCATCGACGAGGTGTACGACGAGCCGGGGTTGCAGTCGGTCGCGAGCGCGACGGTGACCCCGGCGGCGAGCAGCCGGCGCGCGTCCGGATAGGGCGAGCGGGTCGAGAACTCGGCGCCCGGCAGCAGGGTCGCGACGACGCCCGCGTCGCGCAGCGCCGCGACGTCCGCGTCGGCGAGGTGCGTGCAGTGGTCGGCCGAGACCGCCCCGAGCTCGGCGGCGACCTGGACGCCGGGCCCCTCGCCGAGCTGGTTCGCGTGCACCCGGACGAGCAGCCCGCGCGCCGCGCCGGCCCGCAGCACCGCGCGGGCGGCGTCCGCGTCGAAGGCGCCCCGCTCGCAGAACACGTCGACCCAGCGGGCGTGCGGTGCGCAGGCGTCGAGCATCGGGCCGGTGACGAGGTCGACGTAGCCGCCCGGGTCGTCGGCGTACTCGGGTCCGACGACGTGCGCGCCGAGGTAGGTCGTCTCCGGCGTCAGGGTGCGGGCGACGGCGAGGCTGCGGGCCTCGTCGTGCGCCGTGAGCCCGTAGCCGGACTTGATCTCGACCGTCGTCGTGCCCTGCCGCCGCATCTCGGCGACGAGCCGGGACGCGTTGGCGTGCAACGCCTCGTCGCTCGACGCCCGGGTCGCGGCGACCGTCGTCCGGATGCCGCCCGCGGCGTACGCGGTCCCCGACATCCGGGCCTCGAACTCGGCCGCCCGGTCGCCGCCGAACACGAGGTGCGCGTGGGCGTCGACGAACCCGGGGACGACGGCCCGGCCGCCGAGGTCGAGCACGGTGTCCGCCGCGGGCGCCGCGGCCGCCGGGCCGACCCAGGCCACGGTCGGGCCCTCGACGAGGACGGCGGCGTCTCGGACGACGTGGACGGGCGCCGGGCCGGCGCCCTCGGCGTGCGGGTCGTTCGTCACGAGCTCGCCGATGCCGGTGAGCAGGAGCGCAGGGGCCATCCCCGCACCGTAGCCACTGCGACGGCCGCTGCGCCGACCCCGGTCGCCGCCCGGGATGATGGACGCATGGCCCAGACCCCCGCCGCCGCCCTCGCCGACGCGCTCGCCGCCGGCCCCGTCGTCCTCGACGGCGGCCTGTCGACCCAGCTCGAGGCGGCCGGCCACGACATCTCCGGCGACCTGTGGTCCGCGGTGCTCCTGCGGGACGACCCGGACGCCGTCCGCGCCGCGCACGCGGCCTTCGCCACGGCCGGGGCCCGGGTCGCGATCACCGCGTCGTACCAGGCGACCTTCGACGGCTTCGCCGCGGCGGGCATCGACCACGCGGAGGCCGAGCGGCTCATGCGGCTGTCGGTCCGCCTGGCCCGGGAGGCGACGGACGCCGCGTTCCCGGCCGGCGGCGGCTGGGTCGCCGGCTCGGTCGGCCCCTACGGCGCGATGCTCGCGAACGGCGAGGAGTACACGGGCTCCTACGTCGACGCGGCTTGGACGGGCCGCACCGGCGGCGGGCTCACCGTCGCCGAGCTCACCGCGTGGCACCGCCCACGGATGGAGGTGCTCGCCGACGCCGGCGCGGACCTGCTCGCCTGCGAGACCGTGCCCGCCGCGGCAGAGGCCGAGGCGATCGTCGGGGCGCTCGACACCCTCGGCGTCCCGGGCTGGCTCTCGCTGACGACGGTCACCGGCCCGGACGGCGTCGCGCGCACCCGCCGCGGCGAGGACGCGGCGGCCGTCTTCGCGCTCGCGAAGGGCGTCGACGCCGTCGTCGCCGTCGGCGTGAACTGCACCGACCCGGCGGGCCTGCTGCCCGCGATCGAGGCGGCGTCCGCGGCCGGCAAGCCGGTCGTCGTCTACCCGAACAGCGGCGAGACGTGGGACGGCGCGGCCCGGGTCTGGCGCGGCACCCCCGACTTCGCGGCGTCGGAGGTCACGGCGTGGGCCACGGCGGGCGCCCGGCTCGTCGGCGGCTGCTGCCGGGTCGGCCCGGCGCAGGTCGCGTCCGTCGCGGCGGCGCTCGGACGGGTCTGACCGGTCGTCACACGCCGGCGCACACGGCACCCCCGCAGAGTCGGGTCAGCGGCCGGACCGACCGGCCCACGACCCAGGGGGCTCTCCCATGACCGACACACTGAGCGCGCAGGACGCGGACCGCGCGCTGAAGGCCAGGCACCGCGCGATGTGGGCGTCCGGGGACTACCCCCGGCTCGCCGCCGAGCTCATCGCAGCCCTCGGACCGGTGCTCGTCGAGGCCGCCGGCGTCTCGGCCGGGCAGCGGGTGCTCGACGTCGCGGCCGGCTCCGGCAACGCCGCGGTCGCCGCCGCCGCGACCGGCGCGCACGTCGTCGCGAGCGACCTCACCCCGGAGCTGTTCGACGCGGGGCGCCGGGCCGCCGCCCGGGCCGGCGTCGAGGTCGACTGGCAGGAGGCGGACGCCGAGGCCCTCCCGTACCCGGACGACGCCTTCGACGCGGTGCTCTCCTGCGTGGGCGTCATGTTCGCGCCGCGGCACCGGGCGGCGGCGGACGAGCTGGTCCGGGTCTGCAGGCCCGGAGGCAGGATCGGGCTGCTCAGCTGGACGCCCACCGGCTTCATCGGGCAGATGTTCGCGACGATGAAGCCGTACGCCCCGCCGCCCCCGCCCGGCGCCCAGCCGCCGCCGCTGTGGGGCGACCGCGCGCACCTCGAAGGCCTGCTCGGCGACCGCGTCACCGACCTGCGGACCGAACGCCGGCTGCTCCGCGTCGACCGGTTCGCCGAGCCGGCCGCCTGCCGCGACTACTTCAAGGCGCTGTACGGGCCGACCATCGCCGTCTACCGGTCTCTCGCGCAGGCGCAGGAGCGGGCCGCCGAGCTCGACGCGGACCTCGTCGACCTGGTCCGCCGGTTCGACCACGGGACGGCCGGCACCGTCATGGACTGGGAGTACCAGGTCCTCACCGCGACCGTCGTCGGCTGACGGCCGCACCACCGGACCCGGCGGCCCGGGTGACTCCCGCCGGGACGGGCGGGACGTCACCCGGGCCGTCGTGCCGGGTCGGCGAGGTCGGCGGCGAGCGCCGGGTTCTCGATGCCGCGGGCGAGCAGCCGGGCCGAGGAGAGCGCACCGTCGTCCCCGAGCCGCCAGCGGTGCAGGCGCTCCCGGACGACGAGCTCGCGCAGCTCGCAGCGCGCCGCGAGGGCGCCGAGCGTGTCGGCCAGCCGGGCGGCGACGTCGGTGTCGCCGGCCGTGAGCGCGACCCGCACCCCGGCGTCGAGAACGTACGCCTTGACCCACTGGTAGCGGTCGGTCACCGCCCCGCAGCGCCGCAGCGCCTCCTCGACCCACCGAGCGGCGGCCACCGGGTCGTCGCGCTGCACGTTGAGCAGGGCGAGGCCGCGGGCGGCCATGCCCTCCCAGCAAGGGTCGCCGAGCTGGCAGGACAGCGACCAGGCCCCTTCGAGGTGCCGCTCGGCGCTCGCGTCGTCGCCGGAGCGCAGGTCGAGCTCGGCCTGGAGCGCCCGGGGCCAGGGCTGGAACGCGAGCCAGCGCTGCTCCTCGACGAGCCGCAGGGACCGCGCGACGGCGTCGGCCGCGAGGTCGTGCTCGCCACGGAGCAGGTGCGCCCGGCCGAGGATGGACAGCGACCACGCCTGCTGCCGGGGGTCGCCGGCGCGGGCGGCCAGCGTGGCCGAACCGCTCGCGGCAGCGATCGCGGCCGGGTAGTCGGCGCGGTCCGAGCAGTCCATGGCCCGCACCCCGAGGACGGCGGCGCGCGCCTCGTCGGTCGCGGCGAGCGTCTCCGCACGGTCGAGCCACTCGGCGGCGGTCCCGCGGCGCCCGGCCTGCACCTCGACGAACGCGAGCTCACGGGCGGCGGTCGTCGCGGACGCCGCGTCGTCCGCGTCCCGGGCCGCGCGCAGCGCCTGCCGCAGGACGACGGCGCCCTCGTCGTCCCGGCCGCGGACGCCGTGCACGAGCGCGCCGCCGAGCGCCGTCAGGGCACGGGCGTGCAGGCGGGCGTCACCGCACCCGGCGGCCTCGGCGACCGCGCGGTGCAGGCAGTCCAGACCGGCCTCGACGGCTCCCGCCGCGACGACGTCGCCCGCCCCGGCGAGGCAGCGGACGAGCAGCTCGTGGTTGCCCTCGTCGAGCGGGTTGCGGGCCACGGCGAGGGACGCGAACGGGACGGCGTCGGCGGCCCGGCCCTCGGCGAGGAGCCCGACCGCGGCCTGCCGCATCCGGGCCTCCACCCGGGAGGACAGCCGGTGCCGCTCGACGACGAGCCACCCCTCGAACGCCGGGCACCCGGTCACGGTGAGACCTTCGAGCAGCTCGCCGCCGAGGTCGACGAGGTCGTCGTCGCCCGTCTCGCCGGCGAGCCGGCCGACGTCCGCCCGCAGCCCGCCGGAACCGCCGTCGACCGGGTCGCCCCGGAAGAGCCCCGGCTCCTCGAGCGCCCGACGGAGCTCGGCGAGGGTCCAGCGCAGCGCGCCGAGCGGGTCGTCGGCGTCACCGAAGAGCAGGTCGGCGAGGTGCGAGCGCGGGACCGGGCGCGCGCTGAGCACAAGGTAGGCGAGCAACGCCCAGGCCTTGCGGCCCCGGGGCGGTGGGGCGGCGACGCCGTCCCGCTCGATCCGCGGCGTCCCGAGCAGCCGGACCGTCAGCCCCACCGCGGCACCTCCCCCGACGTCGGCCCTGGTGCCAGTCTGGCGGTGGGCGGGGAGCGCAGGCTACGGCCGGCGCGTGTGAGCGACCGTGTGACGGGTGGGCGGGCGCCACCGGGGCCAGGACACCGGGGTCAGGACACCGGGGTCAGGACACCGGGGTCAGGTCGCCGCGGTCCGCTTCGCGATCTCCTCACGGACGGCGGGCGCGACCTTCGTGCCGAACAGCTCGATCGAGCGCAGCACGGCCGCGTGCGGCATCGTCCCGAGGGCCGTCTGGAGGTTGAACCGGGTCATGCCGAAGATCTCGTGGAGGCGCAGCAGCTTCTCGACGACCTCGTCCGGGCTGCCGACGAGCAGGTGGCCGCGCAGCGTGCGGCCCTCCTCGTACGCCTCGCGGCTCATCGGCGCGAAGCCGCGCTCGCGCCCGATCCGGCCCATGGTCGTCGAGTACGGGCCCCAGAACGTGTCGGCCGCGCCCTGCGAGGTGTCGGCGACGAGGCCGTGCATCCCGACGCCGAGCGGCAGCGGGTCGTGGCTGCTGCGGCGGGCGGCCTCGCGGTGCAGCTCGGCGAACGGCGCGAACCGCTCGGGCTCGCCACCGATGATCGCGAGCATCATCGGCAGACCGAGCGCCCCGGCCCGGACGACCGACTGCGGGGTGCCGCCGACGGCGATCCACACCGGCAGCTCGGTCTGCACCGGCAGCGGCCAGACCCGTTGCCCCGCAAGGGCTGCCCGGTGCCGCCCCTGCCAGGTCACGGGCGCGGGGCCACCGTCGGACGGCGCCGCGCCGGTCCCGGCGGCCGCGGCGGCGTCGCGCAGGTCGAGGAGCAGGTCGAGCTTCTCGGTGAACAGCTCGTCGTAGTCCCCGAGGTCGTACCCGAAGAGCGGGAACGACTCGATGAACGAGCCGCGCCCGGCCATGATCTCGGCCCGGCCGCCGGAGACGAGGTCGAGCGTCGCGAACTGCTGCCACACCCGGACCGGGTCCTCGCTCGACAGCACCGTGACCGCGGTCTGCAGCCGGATCCGCGACGTCCGGGCGGCACCGGCGGCGAGCGCCACGACGGGTGCGGACGCGAGGTAGTCGGCGCGGTGGTGCTCGCCGAGGCCGAAGACGTCGAGCCCCACCTCGTCGGCGATCACGATCTCCTCGACGAGGTCCTGCATCCGCTGCGCGTGCGCGGCGCGGCCGCCGGCGGGGTCGACGTCCGCGAAGGTGTACAGCCCGAGCTCGATCACCCGGCCAGCCTCTCATCCGCGAGGACGGCGACCGGCCGGCGGTCCTCGGTGACGCCGTCCGCAACGGGCGCGACCGGCCGCGGCACCCGGCCCTGCACCCCGCGCCACACGACCGGGAGGGCTGCTGCGAGCAGGGCGGACACGACGGCGACGGCGACGAACGGCACCCACGGCGCGATCGCGAAGAGCGCGCCCGAGACGGCCGCGGACGCCGCGATCGCCGCGGTCTGGATGCTCGCGAACAGGCCCATCGCCCGACCCGCACCGGCCTCCGGGGCGGCCTGCGCGAGCAGCGACTGCGCCGCCGGCATCGCCATCGCGACACCGACCGACTCCAGCGCCCCGAGGCCGATGAGCCAGGGCAGCGACGAGATGAACGGGTAGAGCGCCGCGAAGAAGATCGACGAACCGATCGCGCCGATGACGAGCACCCGCCGGTCGTGGTGGTCGGCGAGCCAGCCCGCGAGCGGTGTGACGACGACGAACGGGATCGCCCAGAGCGTCCAGGACAGGCCGATCTGCCACTCGACGGCACCGCGGTGGTCGAGCAGGAGGGTCCAGGTCGCGTCGTACACGCCGGTGAGGACGCCGCCGACGACGGCCGCGACGAGCACCCCGACGAGGACGCGCCCGCGCCAGCCGGTCCAGTCCAGGCGCGCCGCCGCGGCGTCCGCCGCCTCGGCGGCACCGGTCGGCCGCAGCCGGGCGAGGAGCACCGGGACGCCCGCGAGGAGCGCACCGAGCGAGGAGACGACGAACAGCTCGGCCATGTTCCGCAGGCCGACCGCCGTCCCGAGGATCGGGCCGATCGCGACACCGGCGAGCTCACCGCCGTAGACCGCGGCGAACGCCCGGCCGCGCAGGTCCACGCGGACCGAGCGGGCGACGAGCGCGAGCATCGCGACCTGGGCACCGCCGGCGAACGCGCCCTGCAGGCCCCGCAGCACGAGGTAGCCCGGGCCGCTCACGTCGAGGAGGAAGCCGAAGCTCGCCACGGCGTAGCCGACGAGCCCGACGAGCAGCACGGTGCGGTGCCCGATCCGGTCGCTGAGCCGGCCGGCGAGGTACTGCGCGACGAACGCGCCGACGAAGTAGGCGGCCATCACGGCGCCGATGAGGCCCTCGGAGCTGCCGCGGTCCTTGAGGAACAGCGGGAGCAGGGGCAGGACGGCGGCGGCACCGGTCCACTGCAGGAAGCTCGCCGTCGCGAGGGCCGCGACGACGGCCTTCGGCGACGACGCCGCGCGGGCGGAGGTCTGGAAGCTCATCTCACTTCACCATCTCGAGCAGTCCGGTCCGGACCGCGGAACGCATCTGCGGGCTCAGGGCGTCGATGCCGAAGAGCTCGCACAACCACAGGCCGTCGGCGGCGAACCGGGCGATCGTCGCCGCGACGGGGTCGACCGAGTCGGTCTCGATCTCGTGCTGCCAGCCGGCGAAGGCCTCGCGCAGCGTCCCGAGCAGCTCGGGCTGGCTCGCGATCGCGGCGATGAGGGCGGAGCCGACCCGCTCGGTGCGCAGGTCGTCGTCCGTCACGGGCTCGGCGAGGCACTCCTCGACGTAGGCGCGCGCGAACTCGCCCGGCTCGGGCCGCAGCTCGCGGTGCGCCCGGATGCCCTCGTCGAACCGGCCCGTGAGCCGCTCGACCATGGCCTCGACGAGGGCGTCCTTCGTACGGAAGTGGTAGAGCACGCCGCCCTTGCTCATCCCGGCGCGCGCGGCGGCTTTCTCGAGGGTGAGGCAGGAGACGCCGTCGGTGAGGACGACGTCCTCCGCGGCCTCGAGGATGCGCTCGCGGGTGCTCAGGGCGGTGCCGGCGGTGGCCATGCCGAGTACTGTACCGTCCGGACGGTACAGTCGCCTTCCAGTATCACCCGTCCGGCCCAGCGCGGGCCGGGCGTCCCACGACCCGGGCGGCCGCCCGCCCTGTCGGGGGTCTCGGCGATGCTGGGTCCGTGCACACCGTCCGGGTCGACCTGCCGTTCCTGCCGCCGCTCTTCCCCGACAACCTCTACGGGCACCTCGCCGCGACGGCGGTCCCCGGCGTCGAGGAGTGGCGGGACGGCGCGTACCGGCGCACGCTGCGGCTGCCGGGCGGCGCGGGGGTCGTCACGCTGCCGGTCCCGGCGGACGGCGCGACGCACGTCGCGGCGACCCTGCACCTCACGAACCCGCGCGACGAGGCGGTCGCCGTCGCGCACTGCCGCCGGATCCTCGACCTCGACGCCGACCCGACCGCCGTCGACGGGCACCTGCGCAAGGACCCGGTGCTCGCGCCGCTCGTCACCGCGGCGCCCGGACGGCGCGTGCCCGGCTGCCCGGACCCTGCCGAGTTCGCGGTGCGCGCCGTCCTCGGCCAGCAGGTCTCCACGGCCGCCGCGCGCACCCACGCGGGCCGGCTCGTCGTCGCCCACGGCGAGCCCGTCGCCGACCCGGACGGCGGCCTGACCCATCTCTTCCCGACCCCCGCCGCCCTCGCGACGCTCGACGAGGAGTCGCTGGCCCTGCCGGGGACGCGCCGCCGCACCCTCGTCGGCCTCGTCGAGGCGCTCGCGTCGGGGCAGGTCCGGCTCGGCGGGCCGGACGGCTGCCGCGCGGGGCTCGACGCCCTCGAGCACCTCCCGGGCATCGGCCCCTGGACGGTCGAGTCGGTCGCGATGCGCGCCCTCGGCGACCCGGACGCCTTCCTGCCCGGTGACCTCGGCGTCGCCGTCGCGGCGAAGGGTCTTCGCCTTCCCTCCACCCCGGGTGCGCTCACCGCCCGCGCCGAGGCCTGGCGTCCGTACCGGGCCTACGCCGTCCAGCACCTGTGGGCGACGGGCACCCACGCGGTGAACCTGCTGCCGGCCTGAGGCCCGGCCTCAGGTCAGTGGTCGCCCCAGGCCCGGTTGACCGCCGCCGCGAGCAGCCGCGCGATCGACCGCTCGCCGTCCGGCTCGAGCCGGACGTGCCGGCCGTCGGCGACGACGGTGCGGCCGGAGGCGACGACGGCGTGCACGTCGCCGCCGGCGGCGACGAGCGGCGCCTGCGAGGGCAGCGCGCCCGCCGTGCGCAGCGAGTCGAGCCGCAGGGCGACGAGGTCGCAGAGCGCGCCGACCTCGATCTTCCCGGCGTCGTTCCAGCCGAGCGCGGCGTGGCCGGCCGGGGCGAGCGCGTCGACGAGCTCGCCCACGGTGAACCGGCCGCGGTGCCCCGAGCGCAGCCGCTCGTGCATCTCCAGGCCGCGGCTCTCGGCGAGCATGTCGACGACGACGTGCTGGTCGGAGCCGAGGGCGAGCGGTGACCCGGCGTCGCGCAGCGCCCGGGCCGGGCCGATGCCGTCGGCGAGGTCCCGCTCGGTCGTCGGGCAGACGCACACCGTCGTCGTCGAGTCGCCGAGCATCGTGATGTCGCCGTCGGTGAGGTGCGTCGCGTGGACGGCGGTCGTCGCCGACCCGAGGACGCCGTGCTCGGCGAGCAGCGCGGTCGGCGTGCAGCCGTAGACCTGCAGGCACGCCTCGTTCTCGGCGGGCTGCTCGGACAGGTGCACGTGGAGCGGGCGCGGGCCGTCGTCGTCCTGCGCCGCCTCGACGACGATGTCGAGCTGGTCGGCGGGGACGGCGCGGATCGAGTGCACGGCGGCCGCGACCCGGAACCGCTCGTCGTCCTTCATCATGCTGACCCGGTCGGCCCAGCCCTCGGCGTCCCCGTCGTCGAACCGGCGCTGGACGCCCTCGAGCGGCACGTCGATGCCGCCGGTGAGGTAGCACGTGTCGAGCAGGGTGAGCCGGATGCCCGCCGCGTGGGCGGCGTCCCGCAGGGCCTCGCCCATCGCGTTCGGGTCGCCGTAGCGGGCCCCGCCGGGCCCGTGGTGGAGGTAGTGGAACTCGCCGACGCAGGTGATCCCGGCGAGCGCCATCTCGCCGTACACGGCGGTGGCGAGCTCGCGGTAGGAGTCCGGGTCGAGGCGGTCGGCGAGGGTGTACATCCGGTCGCGCCACGTCCAGAACGTGCCGCCGTCGAGGTTCGTCCGGCCGCGCAGGGCCCGGTGGAAGGCGTGCGAGTGCGCGTTCGCGAACCCGGGCAGCACGAGACCGTCGAGCCGGACGTCGCCCTCGACCGGCCGGACGCCGACGGTCACGGCGCTGACCCGCCCGGCGGCGTCCGCCTCGACCCGCACGCCGGACGCCGGCCCGGTCGGCAGCCACGCGTGCTCGCACCACCACGACCTGGTCACGACGGCGATCCTCCCGCACATCGGGGGCGGCCCGCGACGCCGCGGCCCGATCGGTTGCCGGCCGCCGCCGGCCCGTGGGTGCGCGCCCCGTGTGGTGCGAACACCCGACTCGCCGCCCCGGACCCGCCCTGCTGGACTCTCGCGGGGCGGGGCCGTGTCCTCCGGCGGTGCAGCAAGGGGGGCCACCGGCGGATGCGGCCTCCCACCGGCCCCGGGGAGCGTCCGTACGAGGAGGTCGGCCCCCTCATGCGACGTCCTCGGGGCCGGTCAGGCGCAGCTCGATCGCCTTCGCGGTGAGCTCGGCCTTGTTGCCGAGCCCCAGCTTGCGCCGGATCCGCTCGACGTAGCTGTCCACGGTGGAGGCCGAGATCCCCATCCGGTGCGCGGTCTGCGCGTGCGTGAAGCCGCGGGCGATCCAGCCGAGCGCCTCGGCCTCGCGCGCCGAGAGCTCCGGCTCGGGGGCGCCCGGCGCGTCCAGGTGCGTCTCGAGGACGTCCGCGACCGAGGTCGACAGGCAGAACCCGCCGCCGGCGACGGTCCGGACGGCGGCCAGGAACTCGGCGTCGTCGGTGTCCTTCGTCAGGTACCCGTCCGCCCCGGAGCGCAGCGCCGCGAGAACGTCCTGGCGGCTCGCGGACGCCGAGACGACGAGGACCCGGTGCGCGGCGGCGAGCGTCGCGACCGCGTCCAGAGCGGGCTCGGGCACCCCGAGGTAGAGGTCGAGGACGACGACGTCGGCGGGCACGACGTCCGGCCCGGACGGCACCTCGGCGGGCGAGGCCACCGAGCCGACGACCTCGAACTCGGCGTGCCGGGAGAGCAGGTGCTCCACGCCCCACCGGGTCACCGGGTGGTCGTCGACGACGAGGACCCTGATCACGCGACGGCCTCCCCGGTCCGGAGGGCCTGCGCGGCCCGCAGCGGCACGGTGAGGACGACGCACGTCCCCTCGCCGACGGCCGAGTCGACGCGGACCGTGCCGCCCACGCCCGCGACCCGGCCCCGGACCGACTCGCGCAGGCCCAGCCCGGAGGCCACCGCCGCCGGGTCGAACCCGGCGCCGCGGTCGAGCACGGTCACGGTCACCTCGTCGGCGGTGCTCACGGCCTGGACGACGGCCCGCTCGACGCCGGAGTGCTTGCGGACGTTGGTCAGCGCCTCGCCGACGGCCGCGGCCAGGGCCTCGGCGGTCTCCGGCGCGACCGGGTGCCGCAGCCTGCCGGTCTGCAGGTCGACGGACAGGCCCGTGCCGAGGTGCTCCTCGACGACGGCCACGAGCGCCCCGGCGAGACCGCCCGGTGCGGCGTCCGGCGCCAGCCCGGACTCGACGAGCCGGCGCAGCCGGAACGCCTGGCGGGCGACGTGCCCGCGCATCCGGTCGTCGGCGAGGAACCGGCCGCGGGCCAGGGTCTCGAGGGTCTGCAGGACGTGGTCGTGGAGCTCGCGGTGGAACCGGTTGCGCTCCTGCGCGGCGGAGAGCTCGGCCTGCCGGGCCACGGCCTCGTCCGTCGCGGCGTCGAGCGCGGCCGCCCAGCGCCGGATCTCCCGGGCGACGGCCCACATCGCCGCCGTGACGCCGACGAAGGTGATGAGGTCGAGGTCCACGGCATCGCGACCGGGGCGCAGGGCCAGCACGGACCCGAGGTAGGCGGCGACGAGCAGTCCGCCGGCCGCCGCGGCGTCGCGGGCCCTGCGGAACGTCGCGCCGACGAGGATCGCGGACGAGATGACGTACGGGAAGAGGAACTTCCACGGGTCCGCGCCCGCCCCGTCGTGGACCGCGGCCCCGGTGACGAGGGCCCCGGCGCAGAACACGACGTCCCAGGCGGCGAAGAGCTGCGGCGGACGCCGCGCGGCGAGGAACACCCGGATGACGAGGACGCCCTCGACGAGCGCCGCGACGGCGATCGCGAGCACCGGGGCGCGCAACCGGCCGCCGGCCGCGAGGGCGACGACGGACGCCGCGACGTGCAGGACGGTGACGACCCGGAAGACCGCGCCGGTCCGCATCATCGTGCGGTGCGCCTGCGCGGCGCCCGCGGCCGTCACGTCGTCCCCCGTGCTGGCGTCGCCGCCCCGCGGCCGGACCGGCTCAGCCGCACAGGTCCGCGAGGACGGCGGCCAGCGCCCGGACGCCGGTCGCCCGGTCGTCCGGCTCGGCGAACTCGTCCGGGGCGTGCGAGGTGCCCGTCGGGTTCCGGACGAAGAGCATCGCGGCGGCGACGCCGTCCTGCGAGAGCACGCCGGCGTCGTGCCCGGCCCCGGTGGGGATGACCGGCACCGGCGGCGCGGCGGCGTCCCGGCCGACGGCCCGCCCGGCCGCGGCGGCCACCCGGTCGCCGAGCGCCGGGTCGAGCAGCGTCGCGGGCGACCACGACTCCTCGACGATGCCGAAGCCCTGGCCGGCGAGGTCGGCGAGCACGGCGCGGACCTGCTCCTCGGTGTCGGCCCGGCAGTCCAGCCACGCGGTGACCCGGGACGGGATCGCGTTGACGGCGTTGGGCCGGACGTCGAGCTTGCCGACCGTGCCGACGGCGCCCTGCACCGCGGCAGCGGCCCGGACGGCCGGCACGAAGCGCGCGAGCTCGAGCATCGGGTCGTCGCGGTCCTCGAGCCGGGTGGCGCCCGCGTGGTCGGCCTTGCCGAGCAGGTCGACCCGCCAGCGGCCGTGCGCCTTGATGAGGCTCGCGGCGGCGACCGGCCGGTCGACGTCCGGCCGGGAGAGCCAGCGGCCCTGCTCGACGTGGAGCTCGACGAAGACCCCGACCCGGCGCAGCGTCGCGTCGTCCCGCCCGACGGCCGCCGGGTCGAGACCGACGGCCTGCAGGCCCTCGGCGTAGGTGGACCCCGCGGCGTCGGTGAGGCCGAGCACGGTCTCGGGCCGGGAGATCCCGGTGAGCAGCCGCGACCCCGAGCAGGCCAGCCCGTACCGGCCGCCCTCCTCGTCGACGAAGCGCACGAGGCCGATCGGCCGCGACGGCGTGAACCCTTGCGCGCGCAGCAGGTCGACCGCGGCGAGCGCGGACGCCGTGCCGAGCGGGCCGTCCATCGGGCCGCCGTCCGGCACCGAGTCGAGGTGGCTGCCCGTGACGACCCCGGGCCGGCCGGCGGCGACCGCGGCGTCCGGGTCGCCCCACCACGCCCACTGGTTGCCGCAGCGGTCCGTCGTCACGTCGAGCCCGCGCACGCGGCAGGCGTCCTCGAACCACTCGCCGAGCGCGACGTCCTCGCGGGTGAACGCGAAACGCCGGTAGCCGCCGGTCCTCGGGTCGCGGCCGACGGCCGCGATCTCGTCGAGCAGGGAGTTGACCGCCGTCCCGTCGAGCGCGGGGTCCAGGGGTGACGTGCCGTCCACGGTGATGTCCACGCCGGACATCTTCACCCCTCCCGCATCGGCGTGCGGACCCCCCGCTCCGACGCGACCTCGACGGCCCGGTCGTACCCCGCGTCGACGTGCCGGATGACGCCCATGCCGGGGTCGTTCGTCAGCACCCGCTCGAGCTTGCGCGCGGCCAGCGGGGTGCCGTCGGCGACCGACACCTGACCGGCGTGGATCGACCGGCCGATGCCGACGCCGCCGCCGTGGTGGATCGAGACCCAGGTCGCCCCGGACGACGCCGCGACGAGCCCGTTGAGCAGCGGCCAGTCGGCGATCGCGTCGGAGCCGTCGAGCATCGACTCGGTCTCGCGGTACGGCGAGGCGACCGAGCCGCAGTCGAGGTGGTCGCGGCCGATGACGATCGGCGCGCTCACCTCGCCGCTCGCGACGAGGTCGTTGAAGGCCAGCCCCGCCTTGTCGCGCTCGCCGTAGCCGAGCCAGCAGATCCGTGCCGGCAGGCCCTGGAACGCGACCTTCTCCTGCGCGGCGCGGATCCAGCGGTGGAGGTGGTCGTCGTCCGGGAAGAGGTCGAGGACGGCCCTGTCGGTGCGGGCGATGTCCTTCGGGTCGCCGGACAGCGCCGCCCAGCGGAACGGGCCCTTGCCCTCGCAGAACAGCGGCCGGATGTACGCCGGCACGAAGCCGGGGAACGCGAACGCCCGGTCGTAGCCGCCCTGGCGGGCCTCGTCGCGGATCGAGTTGCCGTAGTCGAAGACCTCGGCCCCGGCGTCCAGGAAGCCGACCATCGCCTCGACGTGCTTGGCCATCGACGCCCGGGCCCGGTCGGTGAACTCCTCGGGCTTGGCCGCGGCGTAGTCGTGCCAGTCGGCGAGGTCGACGCCCTCGGGCAGGTAGGACAGCGGGTCGTGCGCGCTCGTCTGGTCGGTGACGACGTCCACCTCGACGCCGCGGCGCAGCAGCTCGGGCAGGACCGTCGCGCAGTTGCCGACGAGCCCGACCGACAGCGCCCGGCGCTCGCCCTTGGCCGCCAGGACGCGGCGCAGCGCGTCGTCCAGGTCCTCCGCGACCTCGTCGAGGTAGCGCGTCTCGACCCGCCGCTGCAGCCGGTGCCCGTCGACGTCGACGACGAGGCACACGCCGCCGTTGAGGGTCACCGAGAGCGGCTGCGCGCCGCCCATGCCGCCGCAGCCGCCGGTCACGGTCAGCGTGCCGGCCAGGGTGCCCCCGAACCGTTTCGCCGCGACCGCCGCGAACGTCTCGTAGGTGCCCTGGAGGATGCCCTGGGTACCGATGTAGATCCACGAGCCGGCGGTCATCTGGCCGTACATCGTCAGGCCGAGGTGCTCCAGCCGGCGGAACTCGGGCCACGTCGCCCAGTCGCCGACGAGGTTGGAGTTCGCGATGAGCACCCGGGGCGCCCACTCGTGGGTCCGCATGACGCCGACCGGCCGACCGGACTGCACGAGCAGCGTCTCGTCGTCCGCGAGGCCGCGCAGCGTGCGGCAGATCGCGTCGAAACTCGCCCAGTCCCGTGCGGCCTTGCCCGTGCCGCCGTAGACGACGAGGTCGTCGGGGCGCTCGGCGACGTCCGGGTCCAGGTTGTTCATGAGCATCCGCAGCGGCGCCTCGGTCTGCCACGAGCGGGCGGACAGGGTCGTGCCGCGCGGGGCGGTCACCGGGCGCGGGCCGGGAACCGGTGCGGCGGTGGGGGTCTGGTTCGTCGAAGAGGTCATCGCAGGTCTCCCGTGACGGTCTGGACGGCGGCCAGGACGGCGCCGGAACGGACGAGGTCGGTGGCGGCGGCGATCTCCGGCGCGAGGTGCCGGTCCGGGCCGGGGCCCTCGACGCCGTGGGCCCGCAGCAGCACCCGGACGGCGTCGGTCGCCGGGCCGGGATCCAGGTGCGGAAGCGTTGCCGCGCAGCGCATCTCGAGCGCCCGCGCGGCGGTGAGCAGCTCGATGGCGAGCACGGACGCGAGCCCGTCGACGGCACGGCGCAGCTTGCGGGCGGCGTGCCAGCCCATCGAGACGTGGTCCTCCTGCATCGCGGACGACGGGATCGAGTCGACCGAGGCCGGGGCGGCGAGCCGCTTGAGCTCGGAGACGATGCCGGCGGCCGTGTACTGGGCGATCATGAGGCCGGAGTCGACGCCCGCGTCGTGCGCGAGGAACGGCGGCAGCCCCTGGTTGCGGCTCTTGTCGAGGAACCGGTCGGTGCGCCGCTCGCTCATGCTCGCGACGTCGGCGACGGCGATCGCGAGGAAGTCCAGCGCGTAGCCGACGGGCGCGCCGTGGAAGTTGCCGTTCGACTCGACCCGGCCGTCGAGCGTGACGACCGGGTTGTCGATCGCCGACGCGAGCTCGCGGTCGGCGACGGTGCGGGCGTGCGCGACGGTGTCCCGGGCGGCGCCGTGCACCTGCGGCGCGCAGCGCAGCGAGTAGGCGTCCTGCACGCGGGTGCAGTCCGGCGTCTGGTGGCTCGCCACGACCCCGGACCCCGCGAGCACGGCCCGCAGGTTGGCCGCGGAGTCGGCCTGGCCGGGGTGCGGGCGCAGCGCCATGAGGTCGGCCGCGAAGGCGCGGTCGGTGCCGAGCAGCGCCTCGACGGACATCGCGGCGGCGACGTCCGCGACCCGCAGCAGCCCCTGCAGGTCGTGCAGCGCGAGGGCGAGCATCCCGAGCATGCCGTCGGTGCCGTTGATGAGGGCCAGCCCCTCCTTCGCCGCGAGCGTCACGGGCGCGAGCCCGGCCGCGGCGAGCGCGTCGGCGGCGGGCCCGAGCGTGCCGCCGGCGTCCCGGACCTGGCCCTCGCCGATGAGCGCGAGCGCGGCCGCCGACAGCGGGGCCAGGTCGCCCGAGCAGCCGAGCGAGCCGTACTCGTGGACGACGGGCGTGATGCCCGCGGAGAGCATCGCCGCGTACGCGGTCGCGGTCGCGGGCCGGACGCCGGTCCGCCCGGTGGCGAGGGTGTGCAGCCGCAGCAGCATGAGCCCGCGGACGACCTCGCGCTCGACCTCCGGGCCGGTGCCGGCCGCGTGCGAGCGGACGAGGCTGCGCTGGAGCTGCTCGCGGGCCGCGCCGGGGATGTGCAGGGTGGCGAGCGCACCGAACCCGGTGGAGACGCCGTAGACCGGCTCGTCGAGGGCGGCGAGCGCCTCGACGGCCTGCCGGGTCGCCGCGACGGCGTCCAGCGCCTCGGGCGTGAGGACGACGGGCGCCCCGTGCCGGGCGACGGCGACGACGTCCTCGACGGTGAGCGGGGCCGGCCCGACGTGGACGGCCGCCGGAGCGCCCTCCGCACCCGTGGGCGGGACGGCGGCGAGGTCGGTGAGGGTCATGGGTCCAGGGCACACCCTGGGACCGTTCTCGGTCATCGACCGCCACGCGGAACATGTCTGGTATCCCAGACAAGTCGGCTGTCGGGCTCGTCGCGCGTGCCCCGAACTGCGCAGGATCCGGGCATTGGCTCGCGCACGCACGCGTGATAGCGTTTTTTCGGTTGCACAAGCAGTTCCCCGTACGTTCATGAACGCCCGCGGAGCACCGAGCGCGGGCGTTCTCCACATCCGGGCAGAGTCACATCTGGGCAGGGCCATCTGGGTCTGACCACCCGCACGAGGCTCTTGGACGTGGGACGGCGAGACCGCGGCAGCCGCGGGACCGGCAGCGGAGTCGGGCCCGCACCGCATCCCACATCACAGAGCAAGGGAAAGAAACATGGCACAGGGCACCGTCAAGTGGTTCAACGGTGAGAAGGGCTTCGGCTTCATCACCCCGGACGGCGGCGCGGCCGACGTCTTCGTCCACTACTCGGCGATCCAGTCGACCGGCTACCGGACGCTGGAGGAGAACCAGCGCGTGGAGTTCGACGTCCAGCAGGGCCAGAAGGGCCCGCAGGCCGCGAACGTCCGCCCGCTCTGACCCGAGGCCTCAGCCGCTGCTGACGCTTCTGACAGCCCCCGCCGCTCGTCGGCGGGGGCTGTCGGCGTCTGCGGCGCTCGCTGTCCGGGCCGCGCGCCGGACCCGGAGTTACAGTGAGCCGTGGAGATCCTGGGCGACGACGAGGCCGGTCTGCCGACGCCCCCGCGGCGCGGGCTCTTCGGGCGGGACGACGGCCGGCCGGACGCCCCGGTCGAGGCCCTGACGCTCGACGACCCGGCCCACCTCAACGGGTCCGCCCCGGCGGCGCCCGGCGACGGCCACGGCGCGGACGACGCCGAAGCACCGGCGCCCGGTCGCTCGGCGCTCCTGCTCGACACCCTGTTCGGCGCCGAGGCGCTCGGCCTGGCCGCACTGCTCACGACGGTCGCCGGCGTCCTCACGACGAGCATCTCGCCGTTCGTCGTCATGCTCCGGACCGAGGCGCTCACCGGCCTGTCCGACCCGTCGCAGTCGGTCCGCTCGGTCTACTCGCCGGTCGTCGTCGGGTTCGCCCTCGTCGGGCTCGCGCTCGGGGTCGCCGCCGTGCTGCGGGTCCGGCGGACGTCGCCGGCGTGGGTGCGCGGGGTCGCGGGCGCGGCCGTCCTGCTCGCGGTGCTCGTGCTCCTGACGACCGGGTGGGCGATCTGGAACGCCGAGACCGGCACGCCCGCCGACGCCCTCGCCGGCCGCTGAGCCGACGGTCGGCTCAGCCCGCCGACGACCCCGTCCGGACGGAGGAGAGGGCTCCCGAGGGGCAGCGGTCGACGACCTCGGCGACGGCGTCCGGGTCCGCCGCCTGCGGCGTGATCCACGGCCGGACGTCGGGATGGAACACGGCCGGCAGCCCACGGACGCACTCGGCCGCGTGGAAGCACAGGGACGCGTCGTAGGTCACCGCGATGCCGTCGGCCGTGTAGGTCCGCGGCCCGCCCGGGGCGTCGGTCATGCCTCAGCGTGCGACGCGGGGGTCACGGCGTCAACCCGGCGCCGAGGACGGCGGCCGCGGCCTCCGGATCCCCTTCGAGGGTGATGCCGGGCGCGTCGAGCGGGACCCGGCGCCAGAGCAGTCGCACGAGCTGCTCCGCCGGGCCGCGGACGGTGGCCTCGGCGGCGGGGAGGTCGTCGGACGGCGTCGCGCCGTCCCCGGCGAGGACCCACCGGGTGCCGCCCGCCTCGGCCGGCAGCAGCGCCAGCGAGCGGGTCAGCGGCGGGATCCGCTGCAGCCGCACCTGGCGCGGCGCGAACATCGTGACGACCTCGTCGACGCCGTCGACGGCGAGGTCGGGGGCGAGCGGGGGCAGGGCCGCCCCCGTCGCGAGGGCGGCGTCCTCGACGTGCATCGCGGTCTCGTGCGCCTGCCGGCGGGACCAGAAGCGCGCGGTCCGCGGCTTCGGCCCGAAGGTCCAGACCTCGGCGGTCGGGTCGGTGGCCCGCAGCAGGTCGACGAGCCCGGCCGCGCCCTCGACGTACCAGTCGACGAGGGCGTCGCGGTCGGTCGGCCCCGACTCCTCGAGCTCGACCGGCCGGCCCTGCTCGACGGCACCGGCCGCCCACCGGTGGACGGTGCCCAGGTGCCAGGCGAGCCGGGTCAGGGTCCACCCCGGGCACGTCGGGACGGGGGCGTCGAGGTCGCCGTCGCGCAGCACGGCGGCGAACGCCGCCTGCCGGTCGACGAGGTGCCCGAGCGCCGCCGCCGGGCCGAGCGCGGCGTAGCCGGCGGGCGAGGCGACGAAGCCCGTGGGTCCGGCCGCAGGCGTCGGGTCGGCGGGGACCGAGTCAGCGGGGACCGGGTCGGCGGGGCTCGGGTCGGTCATCGTCGGCGCTCCAGGGCAGTGGGGTCGGAGGGGACGGCGTCCGCCGGGACGTCCACGGCGATCTCGCCGCCGAGCGCGTACCCGTTGACGAGATCGAGGTCGTCACCGCTCCAGAACCGGCCGGGGTCGTACCAGCTCGGCCGGTGCCCGCCCGCGACGAGGCCCATCGCCTCGTACGTCAGGGCGACGACCTCGGCGCAGTAGACGGTGTCGAGCGCGTCCGGGCCCTCGACCGGCTGCTGCGGGCCGCCGTCCGCCCGGGCCCGGAGCATCGGCAGCGTCCGCAGCCGCTGCGTCGGCATCCGGCCGCCGAACCAACGGCCGGCGAGCCGGGCGGTCGTCGGGAACGGGGTGCCGTCGAGCCGGGCGACCGACTGCAGGACGGCGTCCTCCATGGCCGTCGTCACGGCGGGGCTCAGCTGGCGCAGCCAGGCGCGCTGGCCGTACTTGCGCGACCACACGACCACGGCGTCGTGCAGGTCGTGGAGCTGCACGCCGCGCTGCTTGGTCCCGGTCCACAGGTCGGTGAGCGAGCGGCCGAGCTCGGCGTGCCACATGAGCGGGGGCAGGTCGTCGAGGACGACGGCCATCCCGACGTGGTTGACCGGCGCGTTCGTCAGGGTCTGGATCGCCCGGTCGGCACCGCTGCGGCCGCGGAAGAGCCACACGTCGCCGGTCCGGGTGAGGTCGACGGCCTTCTCGAGCGGCAGGGTGCCCACGCCCGGCAGCCTAGGGCCTGAGCTCGTCGACGACCCGGCCGTCACGCATCCGGACGACGCGGTCGGCGGCCGCGAGGACCCGCGGGTCGTGGGTCGCGACGAGCAGCGCGGTGCCCCGGGAACCGGCCTGCCGCAACGTGTCCAGCACCCGGTCGACGTTGTCGTCGTCCTGGTGCCCCGTCGGTTCGTCGAGGACGGCGACGAGCGGCCGGACGGCGAGCGCGCGGGCGATGCCGACGCGCTGCTGCTCACCGAGCGAGACCTGGCCGGTGGACCGGCCCGCGAGGGCGTCGATCCCGAGCAGCACGAGCAGGTCCTCGTCGTCGGGGCGGTCCCGAAGCCGGGTCGCGAGGAACGCGTTCTGCGCGACGCTCAGCTCGGGCACGAGGGCCGGCCGCTGCGGCAGCAGCGCCAGCCGGGCCCAGTCCGGCCGCCCGCCCGCCGGCTCCCCGGCGACCCGGATCTGCCCGGACGACGGCCGGCCGAGGCCCGCGACGAGGTGGCACAGGGTGGACTTGCCCGACCCGGAGCGGCCGACCAGCGCGACGAACTCGTTGCGGCGCACCGTCATCCGCACGTCGTGCAGCACCTCGACCGGTCGCAGCCGGCCGTACCGGTGCGAGACGTCGACGACCTCGACGACCGCGTCGGCCCCTGCGTCCGTGCCCGGCACCGCGGCCGGTCCGGCGCTCACGGCTCCTCCGGTGCGGGGGCGTCACGGAGCACCACGGCGCCGTCGCGGATCTCCACGACGGCCCGGCCGTCGGGGAACAGGCCGAGCGCCTCCCGGGGCAGCTGGAGCCGCCCGGTCGGGTCGATGGGGACCGTCACGAGGCCGTCCGAGTCGCGCTCGGACGACAGGACGCCGTGCCGCAGCCGCAGCACCCGGTCGGCGCCGTCGACGACGCGCGGGTCGTGGGTGGCGAGGACGACGCAGGCACCCGCGTCGACGTGGCGGCGCAGGACGGCGAGGACCGCGTCCGCGGAGGCGTCGTCGAGCTCGGCGGTCGGCTCGTCGGCGACGACGACCCGGGTCCCGCCGACGAGGGCGGTCGCGACGGCGAGCCGTTGCTGCTCGCCGCCGGAGAGCCGGTCGGCGCGGACCCGCCGCCGGCCCGTGAGCCCGAGCGCGTCGAGCAGCGCGTCCGGCGTCGAGCCCGGGCCGGCCGTGAGCCCGGCGCGGCGGCGCCGGCGGGCGACGGCCCGAAGCTGCTCGTCGGCGTCCAGGTGCGGCACGAGGGTGTGGGTGGGCCGCTGGGCGACCCAGGCCAGGGTGCCGGCCCGCAGCCGGCGGAGCCTGGCCCCGCGGACGGTCGTGACGTCCTCCCCGCGCAGCCAGACCTCCCCCGCGCTGGGCCGTTCCTGGAGCGCGAGCACCGAGAGCAGGCTGGACTTGCCGCTGCCGGACGGGCCCATGAGCACCGAGAGCGTGCCGGCGGCGAAGCCGACGTCCACCCCGCGCAGGGCGTGCGTCTCCCCCGTGGCCGACGGGTACACCTTGACGAGCTGGGCGGCCCGGAGCACGGGCCCCGTCGGCAGGTCGGGCGGGTCAGCGGGCGTCACGGATCACCTCCGCCTCGTCGTCGGCCGTCGTGCGCCGGGCGATCACGGCGACCGTCATGAGCCAGGCCGCGGCCGCGGCCACGAGCAGGACGGCGGCGGCCCGCGCGTCCGGCGCGACGGTGAGCCGCGGCGCGAGCAGCGGGTCCGGGTCGACGGAGCGGCGGGCGACGAGCACGGCGGCGGCCGTCCCGACGACGGCGAGGACGGCGCCGACGGCGACGAGCACCGCGGTCTCGAGGACCCGGGCCCGGCCGACGCCGAGCCGGCCCAGGCCGACCCTGGCGAGCAGGACGTCCTCGGCACGGCCCTGGACGAGGGTCCGGTCGACGCCGGCGCAGAGCACGGCGACGGCGATCGCGGCCGCGAGCACCCCGAGCAGGAACCGGTACCCGGACGTGCGGCGGGCGGCGACCAGGGTCGGCGTCGCCTCGGCCTGCTCGACGGTGACGACCCGCTCGGCCGTCGCCCCGACCGGGTCGAGGATGCGCTGCAGGCCCGCGACGCCGTCCCGGGACCAGACCTCGATCGGCGGGCTGCCCACGTTGCCGCGCAGCCGCGGGTCGTCGAGCCCGACGACGGTGAACAGCGACTCGGCCGGGATCACCGCCATGGTGTCCCGCGGCGCGAGGCCCGGGAACGCGTCGACGGAGCCGACGATCTCCGCGAGGAAGGTGAGGTTGCCCGCCTGGACGACGACCCGGTCGCCGACCCGGGCCCGGGCCTGGCCGACGAGCAGCATGGGGACCGCCGCCTTGTCCTGGGCGAAGACGAGGGTCTCCTGACGGGCCGCCTGCTCCCGGGCGAGCAGGTGCAGCCCCGCGCGGCCCGCGGCCAGCTCGGCCGAGCCGCCCCAGCTCGCGGCGCGCTCGAAGCCGGCCGGGTCGACGGCGAGCAGCGCGGGCAGGTCGCCGGTCGTCGTGAGGAGGGACTGGCTGCGCCACACGATCGTCGAGCCGTCCGGCACCGGCGGTGTCGTCACCGGCGGCTTCTGCGGGCGGGGCAGGTTCGGGCCCTCGCGCGGCCGCTCCGGGGCGTCGGGGTCGAGCACCCACGAGCCGTCGAGGCGGGCGCGGGCGGCGGTGCCGGCGACGACGGCCGCCTTGTCGGCGGCGGCCTTGTCCTGGGCGAAGACGAGGGTCTCCTGACGGGCCGC
>NZ_MWLL01000106.1 GCF_002198675.1 Kineosporia sp. R_H_3
TCCTCGAGTACGCGAACCACCCCGGCGGGCCGGCGCCGGTCTGTTGTTACCGCTCACAACTGAACGGGCCCAGCGTTTCACGAGACGCGGCCCGCGTCGTGCCGTGCGCGCCCACCGCTGCGGTCAGGAGTCCCCGAGGTCCAGGATCGCCGTGCTCGAGGCCAGCACCGCGTCGTCCAGCCACTGCGGGACCTCGCCGCCGACGTACGGCCGCACGAGCCCGTACGGGCACTGCCGGACGGCCGTCGTGACGACCGTGAGCAGGTGCTCGGAGACGGTGCCGTAGCGGCGCCGGCACAGGTCGGTGGTCGCCGCGGCGATCCGGTCGTTGACGCTGCGGACGTCGTCGGCGAGGTCCGCCGGCGCCGAGCGGACGAGCACCTGCTGGCGGTACAGCGTGAGGGCGAGCGCGTCCGAAGGGTGCTCGCGGCAGTACCGGGGGATGTGCAGGGCGGCGGCGGCCAGCGCCGCCCGGGCGTCGGGCAGCGTGGCGGCCTCGAGCAGCCCGACGTGGAACCGCCGGACGGACCGGAGCCAGAGGCCGACGAAGAGGTGCTCCCGCGTCGGGAAGCGGTGGTAGACCGAGCCCGTCGGCGCACCGACGAGCGCGCAGACCTGCCCGAGCGTCGCGTCCTGGCCGTGCAGCGCGACGGCGTCGCGCGCGGCGTCGAGGAACTGGTCCGGGGTGAACTTGGCGGGTCTTGCCACGGCGCGGAGCCTATCGCTAGTTTGCGAACATGACATCTAGAACCATGCTGCTAAAACGAGCCACACCGTTGGCGTCGGCACTGCCGGGGGCGCAGTTCGCCGAGGACCACGCCCGCGTGCTCGACGCGACGCCGGAGCAGGTCTGGGACGCCCTCCACGCCGTCCGCTGGCGCGACCTCACGTTCACGCGCCCGCTCGTCTGGCTGCGGCTCGGGCCGTCCCTGGAGCGGGAGCCCGCCCGGATGGTCGACGTCGGCCCCGGCGCCCCGATCCACGAGGACCGGCCGCGCACCTTGAGCAGCGGTTTCGTCGCCAGGCCCTGGAAGCCCGTGCCCGAGATGGGGCCCCCGATGCGCGACCTCGACGCGTTGCGGGCGTTCGCCGAGCCGGGCTGGCTCAAGGTCGGCATGGAGTGGGTGCTGTCACCGGTCGCCGGCGGGCGCACGCTCGTCGAGACGACGACGCTCTGCGAGGCGACGGACGACGTGGCGCGGCGGCGCTTCGCGGCGTACTGGCTCGTCGTCCGGCCGTTCAGCGGGCTCATCCGCCGGGACCTGCTGCGCGTCCTGGCCCGCGCCGTCCGGGAGCCCGCCGCGGCGTAAGTCGCTGGGCCGGCGCCGGTCGTCGAGCCTAGGCTCGCGGGGTGCACATCGGCGCGGTCGTCCTCGTCGAGGGCGGGAGCGACCGGAACGCGGTGCTGGCGCTGGCCTCCCGGCGCGGTCACGACCTCGACGCCGAGGGCGTCCAGGTCGTCGTCACCGGTGGTGCGACGAACATGGCGCGCTTCGTCGCCCGGTCCGCGGCCCCGGGCGTGCGGGTCGCCGGGCTCGTCGACGCCCCGGAGGAACGGTACGCGCGGGGCGCGCTCGCCCGGGCCGGTGCCGTCGTCCCGCCGGGGCGTGAAGGCCTTGCGGCGCACGGGTTCTTCGTCTGCGACCCGGACCTGGAGCACGAGCTCGTCGGCGCTCTCGGGCTGGCCGCCGCCGAGGCCGTCCTCGCCGCCCGCGGGGACCTCGCGCGGTTCCGCACGATGCAGAACCAGCCCGCCCAGCGCGGCCGTGACCCGGTCGCCCAGCTCTGCCGTTTCCTCGGGGCCGGGTCGGGCCGCAAGCACGTCTACGCCACGGCCCTCGTGGAGGCGCTCGACCCGGCTGCGGTGCCGGCACCGCTCGACGCACTGCTCGACCACGTGCTACTGCGGCCACCGGGCGGGTAGCGGCGGGCTACGACCGGCGGTGCAGCCGGACGACGAGCAGCATCCCGCCGACCCCCGCGCCGATCCCGGCGAGGATCGCGACCGGCCACTGCGGCACGTGGAGCAGCCCGGCCGCCGGTACGACGACGTGCGTCGCCGCGAACCACAGCGCAGCGACGACGCCGGCATCGGCCGCGAGCAGCACGACCGGCCGCAGCCGCGAGACGGCCCGGCGCGTCAGGGCCTCGCTCGGGACGTCGGTCGGCACGTCGGCGGTCAGCTCGCGGGTGCTCATGCCCGCATCCTCACGACGCCGCGACCCGCGCGGGGCCGGAACGCCGGGTGCTCACCCGCTCGGTCGCCGTCCGATCGGGGACGGCGTCACGACGCGCGGCGAGGGGCGGGTCAGCCGGCCGGCCGCCAGGTCCAGCCGTCGGCGTGCAGCTCGCCCAGGCCGGTGCCCTTGCCGTACCGGACGCCGCCCCAGACGAAGAGCCGGTCGCCGGCCCAGGTCTCGGCCGCGCCGCTGCGGTCGTCGAGGGGCGCCGGCTGGTCGTCCATCCGTTCCCACTGCAGGGACGGCGTCCGCAGCAGCCAGGGCCGGACGGCGACGAACCCGGGCCCCGCCGTCGGGGCACCGGACCAGCCGGCACGCACGGCATGCTCGGGCACGGCGAGCCATCGGCCGCCGTCCGGGTCGAACGCCCCGCCCGTGCGGTACGCCCGCCCCCAGTTGTCCACCTCGCCGCCGTCGAGCGTGCCCTGGGAGGGGTTGACGACGAGGCCCCCGGAGACGAGCCAGACCGGTCCCGACGCGACGACGTCGGACGGCACGAGCCGGGTCCACGTCGTGCGCGCGGCGTCGAGCACGGCGCCCTCGTACAGCGACGGCTCGGGGCCGCCGGGGTTCTCGACGAGCGCGCTCCCGAGCAGCACGGTGCGGCCGTCATCGAGCCCGACGAGCGTCCGGTCGAACATCGGCGGGAAGGGGTCCTGGGGGAGCGGGGACCACGCGTCGGCGGCCGGGTCGTACATGAGATCGGGCTCCCGGCGTACATCGTGCGAGGTCCGGTACGCCAGGACCCTGCCGCCGGCCGAGGTGAGCGCCAGCCCGGTCAGGCCGACCTCGGGCGTGGCCAGGGCGCGCCACCTGTCGGCCGCCGCGTCGTACGTGAGGAACGCACCCGTGACGACGCCCTCAGCAGGCCAGTCCTGCTGCCACAGGTAGAGCCGGTCCCCGACGACGACGGTGCTCGGGAACCCCACGTCGACCGGCAGGTCGGCGATGCGGGACCACGTCGCCGTCTCCGGGTCGTAGGCCGCGGCCTCGCGGGGCGCGGTCCCGGCGGGCGCAGCGACGCAGGACGCGTTCGGCGGGCACGGCGTCGTGTCGCCCCCGAGGACGAGCACCTGCCCGCCGACCCAGACGGCCGTCGCGTTCTCGCGGGCCGACAGCGGCGACGGCGGGAGCCGGACCCAGCCGGCCGGCTGGGCGCCCGCGCTCGCGTCGGGTGCGGCGTCCGCGCCGCCGCACCCGGTGAGCACCGCGGCGGTCGTCGCGGCGACGAGCGTGGCGACGACGAGACGGCGGCGCAGGGGTGTGGTCATGCCCGCCGGACGCCGCAACCCCGCCGGACGTTGCAGGGCCGGACGCCGCGTCACCCGACGAGCCGGCGCACCTCGATCGTGAACCCCTGCGCCCGCAGCCGCTTCACGAGCGGCAGCCCGAGCGCGGTGGCCGGGGTGAGGACGCCGCCCCGCCCGCCCGCGGCGACGGACCCGCTGCGGGACACCGGGTCGAGCAGGGTCAGCGCGCTCTCGCCGAGCATGACGGACGTCGCCTGGTAGCCCGGGTCGCCGACCCCGACGACGTCGCAGCGGTAGTGCGCGCCGGTCGTCGTCCGGGTGTGGACCTCGACCGTGAACCACCCCTCGCGACGGGCGGACTCCGACGGGCCCTCGCCCGGCGACGGCGTGAAGCGGCGCATGAGCGACTGGACGGGCCGCACGGACGCGCCGAGCATGAGCCCCGCCGTCCCGACCGAGAGCGCGGCGGCGGCCGGCGCCCACACCGCCGTCCGGCCGAGCGCGACGACCTCGCGGTAGCGCAGCGACCGGCCGTACGCGTACCCGGCGAGCGCGTTGCTGCGGCGCACGACCCGGGTGTTGACACCGGCCATGACGAACGGGCCGACCCAGCGGCCGAGGAGGTCGTCCCAGCGGGCGCCCCAGCCGTCGCGCTCGTCGTCCGCCGCGTCGCCGCGGTCCGGCTCGGCGGTGCGGTCCGGGCTCAGCGCGTACGGGTCGGCGACGGCGCGGGCCGCGTCGCTGCTCGCCCGCATCCGGTCCATCTGGCCCCACATGGAGGCGACGGTGCCCCCGCTCACGCCGCCCTTCGCGCCCGTGACGCCGAGCACGGTCCGGCCCAGCTCGCCCGCGCCGTCGCCCCGGACCGCCTCGGCGAGCATGAGCACCCCGAGGTCCGACGGCTCGGAGTCGAAGCCCGCGGCGTGCACGATCCGGGCGCCGCTGTCCCGGGCGACCTCGTCGAACGCCGCGATGCTGTCGCGCATGAAGAGGACCTCACCGGTGAGGTCGAGGTAGTCGGTGCCGGCCTGGGCGCACGCCCCGACGAGCGGCAGCCCCTGGCCGTCGTACGGCCCGACCGTCGTGACGACGACCCGGGTGGCCGCCGCGAGGGCCGCGAGCGAGGCGGGGTCGCCGGAGTCGGCGACGAGCACCGGCCACTCCTGCGCGCGCGGCGGCAGCGCCGCACGGACCGCCTCGACACGGGCCCGGTCCCGCCCGGCCAGCGCGACCCGGACGTCGGGCGGTGCGTGCTCGGCGAGGTGCGCCGCGACGAGCCGCCCGACGAACCCGCTGGCCCCGAAGACGACGACGTCGTGCGCCCGGACGCCCGCTGCTGCTCCTGGTGCTGCTCCCGCTGGCATACGCCCAGTCTGGGCCATGTCGGCGCCGTCCCGGGATCGGGGCGGCTCAGAGCGAGCAGACGCAGGCCTCGTTGCCCTCGGCGTCCGCGAGGACCCACCAGGACGGCGCATGCGCGTCGCTGACGAGCCGGCCGCCGGCCGCGAGCGCCGCGTCGACCCGTGACGCGCACCGGTCCGCGGGCACGTAGACGTCGAGGTGGAACCGACCGCGCCCGGTGCGGGGCGGGTCCATCCGCTGGAACCACAGGGCGGTCTGCGAGCGCGGGTCGTGGAGCTCGGCGCCGGCCCCGGCGGCGCCGGGAGCGACGTGCTCGCGGTAGCCGAGCACGGCTTCCCAGAACGGCCGGACGGCGTCGGCGTCGACGACGTCGAGGGCCACCTCGAGCCGCTCGGGAGGCGGCAGGGTCTGCGCGCCGACGGCGTTCGCGGCGGCGATCACCCGGTGCGCGAGCTCGACGTCGTACTGGGTCACGCCGCCCGCCGAGTGCGTCGAGAAGGTGAAGGAGACGGTGCGCCAGCGCAGGTCGACGTCCGGGTGGTGGTCCATCTGCTCGGCCTCGTCGGCGACGAGCGCGACGAGCCGGACGGCGTCCGCGAAGGTCGGTGCCTGCACCGCGAGGACGAGGCTGCCCCACCGGCCGCGGGCCACCCCGGGCAGGTCGGCGAGCTGGCGCGTCAGCTCTTCGGCGTCGAGAAGTCGTGGCATGCACCGACCCTGGTCCCGCGCGCCGCGGCGGTCAACCGGGGGCGGTCGCGAGGGCCGTCCGGGCGACGGCGGAGGCGTCCGGCCGGGAGCCCGGCGGGGGTGTGGCAGGCTCGCCCTCGTGACGAGCACGACGACGCCGCCGGACCCCGGCACGGCCCCGCGGGCCGTGTCGCTCGTCGTCGGGGCCGCGATCGTCGACGACCTCGGCGCACCGCGGACGCTGCTCTCCGCGCGCCGCACCGAGCCGCCGCACCTCGCGGGCGGCTGGGAGCTGCCCGGCGGCAAGGTCGAGGCGGGGGAGGACCCGGTCGAGGCGCTGCACCGCGAGATCGCCGAGGAGCTCGGCGTCCGCGTCGTCCTCGGTGACGAGCTGCCCGGCCCGGACCCGGCCGAGCCCGGCTGGCCGCTGCCGCCGGCGCACCGGATGCGGGTCTGGCTGGCCCGGGTGACGGACGGCGTACCGGCCCCGATCGAGGACCACGACGCCGTCCGGGTGCTCGGGCCGGGCCAGTGGCTCGACGTCGACTGGCTGCCTGCCGACGTGCCGATCGTCCGGGCGCTGCTGGGCCGGTCACCGGCCGCCCGCTGACGTCCCGTACGGCCGGACGACGTACCCTCCCGCCTGCGCGTCCGGGCGGTCGCCGCCGTCCCCGTAGACTCTGAGGTGCTCCCCGACCTCTCTCGAAGGCTTCTTGATGCCCACGCGCACCCGCGACGACATCCGCAACATCGCGATCGTCGCCCACGTCGACCACGGCAAGACGACGCTCGTCGACGCCATGCTCTGGCAGACCGGCTCGTTCGGCGAGCACGCCCACATCGACGAGCGTGCGATGGACAGCAACGACCTCGAGCGCGAGAAGGGCATCACGATCCTCGCGAAGAACACCGCGGTGCGGTGGGCGGGCGAGCACGCCCCGGTCGGCGGTGTGACGTTCAACATCATCGACACCCCGGGGCACGCCGACTTCGGCGGCGAGGTCGAGCGCGGCCTGAGCATGGTCGACGGCATCGCGCTGCTCGTCGACGCGTCCGAGGGCCCGCTGCCGCAGACCCGGTTCGTCCTGCGCAAGGCGCTCGCGGCGCACCTGCCGGTCATCCTCGTCGTCAACAAGGTCGACCGGCCCGACTCGCGGATCGCCGAGGTCGTCGAGGAGACGTACGAGCTCTTCATGGACCTCATCGACGGCACCGGGCTCGACCCGGACGTCGCTCTCGACTTCCCGGTCGTCTACGCCTCCGCGCGGGCCGGCCGGGCCTCGCTGAACCGCCCGGACGACGGCGGCATGCCGGACAGCGACAACCTCCAGCCGCTCTTCGAGACGATCATGAAGGCGGTGCCGGCCCCGTCGTACGACGACGAGGTGCCGCTGCAGGCGCACGTGACGAACCTCGACGCGTCGCCCTTCCTCGGCCGGCTCGCGCTGTGCCGGGTGCGCTCGGGCACGATCAAGAAGGGCCAGCAGGTCACGTGGTGCAAGCGTGACGGCTCGATGTCCCGGGTCAAGGTCACCGAGCTGCTCATGACCGAGGCGCTCGAGCGGGTCTCCGCCGACAGCGCCGGGCCGGGCGACATCATCGCCGTCGCGGGCATCCCGGAGATCACCATCGGCGAGACCCTCGCCGACCCGGAGGACCCGCGCCCGCTGCCGCTCATCACGGTCGACGAGCCCGCGATCTCCATGACGATCGGGGCGAACTCCTCGCCGATGGCCGGCCGGGCCAAGGGCACCAAGGTCACCGCCCGGCTCGTCAAGGACCGGCTCGACCGCGAGCTCGTCGGCAACGTGTCGATCCGGGTGCTGCCCACCGAGCGGCCCGACACGTGGGAGGTCCAGGGCCGCGGCGAGCTCGCGCTGGCGATCCTCGTCGAGACGATGCGGCGCGAGGGCTTCGAGCTGACCGTCGGCAAGCCGCAGGTCGTCACCCGCCAGGTGAACGGCAAGCTCCACGAGCCGTTCGAGCACCTGACGATCGACGCCCCCGAGGAGTACCTCGGCGCCGTCACCCAGCTGCTCGCCGTCCGCAAGGGCCGGATGGAGCAGATGGCGAACCACGGCACCGGCTGGGTCCGGATGGAGTTCCGCGTGCCGTCGCGCGGCCTCATCGGCTTCCGGACCGAGTTCCTCACCGAGACGCGGGGCACGGGCATCGCCCACCACGTCTTCGAGGGCTACGAGCCGTGGGTGGGGGAGCTGCGCACGCGGCCCACCGGCTCCCTCGTCGCGGACCGGTCGGGGTCGGCGACGTCCTTCGCGATCGCGAACCTCCAGGAGCGCGGCACGCTCTTCGTCGAGCCGACCACCGAGGTGTACGAGGGCATGATCGTCGGGGAGAACTCCCGCTCCGACGACATGGACGTCAACATCACCAAGGAGAAGAAGCTCACCAACATGCGGTCCTCGACCGCCGACGACTTCGAGCGCCTCGTGCCGGCCCGCAAGCTGTCGCTCGAGCAGTGCCTGGAGTTCTGCCGGGACGACGAGTGCGTCGAGGTGACCCCGGACGCCGTCCGGATCCGCAAGGTCGAGCTCAACGCCGTGGACCGCGAGAAGGTCCGCGCGCGCAACCGCCGGGGCTGAGCAGTCCGCAGGGGGCCTGTCACCGTCCGGGTGGCGGGCCTCACTGCTACCTCAGAGTGAGTCACTGCTCACTCTGAGGTAGGGCGCTCCGCCGGGAGGTCGTCGGGGTGATCCGGCCGCGGTCATCGGTACCCAAATCGTTACGTTGCCTTTGCGTTACCGCGATGTGCCCGTATGCAAACTGCGAGAGCCCGTTTTGTCGCTTCTCGACGTAGGCAAAAGGGGGCAAACAACCCCGAGCATGGCAAGAATCGCCATAAACTGGACAGGTCTTTAATGGGTTGCGTCCGGATCCGGCCCAACGGCGGCGCTCGGGGAGTGCAAGCGTTCCCGACGGGCTGGTGAAACTCCGTTGCGGTTCGGCTAATGTGCGGCTGCTGGCACGGCCTGCGGGTGGTCTTTGCTGTCAGAACGCCGTTGGACAGGAAGGTTGTCCGTTGGAAGGGTGGATCGGGAGGCCGTGAGTACTTCTCAGGCGGACATGCAGGTGGCGGCGGACCACGCCCTCGAGGCGGCGGACTCCGCCCCCGCCCTCCAGGGGCTGAGCCCGGGCAAGCTCGCGTGGCGCCGGCTGCGCCGGAACAAGACCGCGATGACGAGCCTCGGGGTCGCGATCTTCATCATCCTCGTCTCGGCGTTCGCGCCGGTCGTGTGCGCCCTTCTCGGCGTCAGCCCGGACGGCAACTCCGACCTCATCGCGGACGCCGGCCGGCCGGTCAGCGGCCCGACGCTCGCGCACCCGTTCGGCATCGAGCCCGGCACGGGCAAGGACATCCTCGCCCTGCTGCTCTACGGCGCCCGGGTGTCGCTGCTCATCGCGCTGACCTCGGTCGTCCTCACCGTGACCATCGGGGTCCTGCTCGGCACGATCGCCGCGGCGTCCCGCGGGTTCGTCGACCGCGCGCTGACGTGGCTCATGGACCTCACGCTGACGTTCCCGCAGCTGCTCCTGCTGCTCGCGCTGAGCAACGTCATGATCGACCGGCTCACCGCACTGGGCGTCCCCGGGGGGAACTTCTCGAGGATCACGTACCTGATCCTCTTCTTCGCGATCTTCGGCTGGCCCTACATCGCGCGCATCGTCCGCGGCCAGGTCATCAGCCTGCGCGAGCGCGAGTTCGTCGAGGCCGCGACGGCGATGGGCGCCTCGCGCCGGCGGATCATCCTCACCGAGCTGGTCCCCAACCTCTGGGCGCCGGTCATCGTCTACTCGTCGATCTCGCTGCCGGGCTACATCGCCGCCGAGGCGACGCTGTCCTTCCTCGGGGTCGGCACGGACGCGAGCCTGCCCACCTGGGGCAAGCTCCTGTCCGACTCGATCAACTACTGGCAGACGTACCCGGCGTACCTGCTCTTCCCCTCGATCGGGCTCGTCATCACGGTGCTGTCGTTCAACCTGTTCGGCGACGCCGTGCGCGACGCGCTCGACCCGAGGGCCGGCCGGGTCTGACGACAGGCCTGCCGCGCGTGCGACCCCGCACCCCCACAGACCCCCGCACTGGCGGGCAACCGGCCACCGAACGGTGTCCGGACACAAGACGGGCCGACCAGGCGCACCGTCTATCGCTCTCCCGGAGGAACACATGGTGAAGAGGAAGCCCGGCGCGATCGCCGCCGTGGCTGCCGGCGCGCTGCTGACGCTCGCTGCTTGCAGCGGTGGCAGCTCGACCGGCGCCGGCGGGGAAACCGCCAGCAGCGGCTCCAGCGACAGCAAGGCCGGTGGCACGCTCAACGTGTTCAGCGGTGGCGACAAGATCGCTCACCTCGACCCGCAGCGGAACTACACCGGCGTCGACCTCGCCTTCGCCGGGACGTTCCTCCACCGGTCGCTGACGACGTACGCGACCGGCCAGGGCGAGGCGGGCACGAAGATCGTCGCCGACCTCGCGACGGACACCGGCACGCCGGACGCCACCGGCAAGGTGTGGAAGTTCACGCTGCGCGACGGCATCACGTACGAGGACGGCAGCGCCATCACGTGCGACGACGTCAAGTACGGCGTCTCCCGCTCGTTCGCCCAGGACGTCATCACCGACGGCCCGCAGTACGCCGTCTCGATGCTCGACATCCCGAAGGGCAAGGACGGGGCGAGCATCTACACCGGCCCGTACAAGAACACCCCCGAGGGTGTCGCGGCGTACGACAAGGCCGTGACGTGCGAGGGCACGACGATCACGTTCAACCTCAACAAGCCCGTGCCGGACTTCAACGGCACGACGACGCTCCTCACCTTCAGCCCGGTCCCGAAGGCCAAGGACACCGGCGAGAAGTACGACATGGCGCCGGTCTCCAGCGGCCCGTACAAGATCGAGTCGTACGTCGAGAAGAAGGCGCTGACGCTCGTCCGCAACACCGCGTGGAAGAAGGAGAGCGACCCGATCCGGAACGCGTTCCCGGACAAGGTCGTCATGTCCTTCAGCATCAACCCGCAGGTCATCGACCAGCGGCTCATCAAGTCCACGGGTGACGACGCCTTCGCCGTGACCGCCGAGGGGATCGACCCGGCGGACCTCGCGACGGTGTTCGACAACCCGCAGAACGCGGCGCGCGCGACGGACGAGCTCGACCCGTTCGTCCGCTACTACGCGATCAACACCAAGAAGGTCCCGAACGTCAAGCACCGCCAGGCCCTCATGGCGGCGCTCGACCGTGAGGCCCTCCGCAAGCTCGCCGGCGGCACCTTCGCCGGTGACTTCGCGGACGGCGCCGTCAAGCCGAACATCGGCATCGACTACGCGCCGACCGGCCTCTGGGACGGTCTCCTCGGTGAGCCGGTCCCCGCGACCGGCAACGTCGAGCTCGCCAAGAAGCTCATCACCGAGTCGGGCGAGACCCCGCCGGAGATCGTGTTCGACTACGGCAAGGCCAAGGACGACCAGACGGCCGACAAGGCCGCGGCGATCGCCAAGGCGTCGTGGGAGAAGGCCGGCTTCAAGGTCAAGCTCAACCCGATCGAGCAGTCGGCGTACTACCCGACGGTCCTCGACCCGGCCAAGCAGGGCTCGGTCTCGGGCGCCGGCTGGGGCCCGGACTGGCTCAACGCGTCGACGGTCATCCCGGAGCTCTTCACGCCGGACGGCGGCTTCCCGATGTCGCAGTGGGACGACAAGACGTTCGTCGCCGCGGTGGACGACGCGAAGACCACGCTCGACCGCAACGAGCAGGCCAAGAAGTGGCAGGAGCTCAACAAGCAGGCCGTCCAGCTCGGCCTGATCATCCCGACCCGCTTCGGCAAGGAGCAGGAGATCTTCGGGAGCAAGGTCAAGACGGCGTCGTTCGGCGGCAAGGCGTACATCAACCCCGCCTTCGGCGGCCCGTCCTGGAACGACCTGTACCTGGAGAAGTGATCCCGCCCTCCAGGGCATGATCCACACGGCGCGTCTGAGGCGTACCGTGACCGGTGGGGGCGCACCCGCGCCCCCACCGGGTCGTACAGCTCGAAGCTCGTGCCCGGTCCCGCCGCCTTCGTGGGCGGGGCCGGGCACGGCAGCGAACAGCACGTCTCTCGGAGGGTGGAGCAGGTGCTCGGTTTCGTCGTCAAACGCCTCGGCGCCATGGTCGTCATGCTCGTCGGCCTCAGCATCACGGTGTTCCTGCTCTTCTCCGTGCTCCCGGCCGACCCGGCCCGGCTCACGTGCGGCAAGTCGTGCACGCCCGACGTCGTCCAGGCGAACCGCGTCCGGCTCGGCCTCGACAAGCCCCTCACCGAGCAGTACACGACGTACGTCAAGGGCATCTTCGCCGGCCGGACGTACAACGAGGGCCAGGGCGTCGCGGAGATCGACTGCCCGGCCCCGTGCCTCGGCTACTCCTTCTCCCAGCAGAAGCCGGTCACGGAACTCATCACCGAGGCGGTGCCGGTCACGATGTGGTTGGCGCTCGGCAGCTTCGTGCTGTGGATGGCCATCGGTGTCACCGGCGGCGTCATAGCCTCCCTCAACAGAGGTCGATGGCTCGACGTCGCCCTGCAGAGCACCGCCCTGGTCCTCTACTCGCTTCCCACGTTCTTCGTCGGCCTCATCATGCTCATCGTCGTCATCGTCCAGTTCGGCCTGCTGCCGTACCCGGACTACTACCCACCCACGCAGGACTTCCCGAAGTTCTTCGACACGATGCTGCTGCCCTGGCTGACGATCGCGACGGCGTCCGCGGCCTTCTACGTCCGGCTCACCCGGACCCAGATGGTCGAGACGCTCGGCGAGGACTACATCCGCACCGCGCGCGCCAAGGGCCTCACCGAGCGGGCGGTCACGGTCAAGCACGCGCTGCGGGCCGGGCTCACCCCGATCGTCACCGCCGCCGGCCTCGACCTCGGTCTTCTCCTCGGCGGCGCGATCATCGTCGAGCAGATCTTCAACCTGCCGGGCGTCGGCCGGCTCGCGGTCGGCAGCGTCATCGACTCCGACCTGCCCGTCATCACCGGCGTCACACTCGTGGCCGCCACGTTCATCATCATCGCGAACTTCGTCGTCGACCTGCTCTACATGGTCATCGACCCGAGGGTGAGGCTTTCGTGACCGCCCAGTCCACCGGCCCGGCCACCGCCGCAGGCACCACGAAGCGCGCGTTCCTCGAGCTGGACGACCTGAAGGTCTCGTTCCAGACCGAGGACGGCGTCGTCCGTGCCGTCGACGGGGTCTCGTTCGCCCTCGAACGCGGGCGGACCATGGCCATCGTCGGCGAGTCCGGCTCCGGCAAGTCCGTGACGAGCCAGGCGATCATGGGCCTGCACAGCCGGCGCGCCGCGAAGATCACCGGTCATGCGTGGGTCGACGGCGTCGACATCGTCACCGCGCCCGACGCGGAGCTGCGCGCCCTGCGCGGGCAGCGGATGGCGATGATCTTCCAGGACCCGCTGAGCTCGCTGCACCCCTTCTACACCGTGGGCAAGCAGCTCGTGGAGGCCGTCCAGGCTCACGGCGAGGTGCCCAAGGCGGAGGCCCGCCGGCGCGCCGTGTCGATGCTCGACCGGGTCGGCATCCCCAACGCCGCCCGTCGCGTGGACGACTACCCGCACTCGTTCTCGGGCGGCATGCGGCAGCGCGCGATGATCGCGATGGCGCTCATCAACAACCCGGCGCTGCTCATCGCCGACGAGCCCACCACGGCCCTCGACGTCACGGTGCAGGCGCAGATCCTCGAGCTCATCCGCGAGCTGCAGGCCGAGTACAACATGGCGATCGTGCTCATCACCCACGACCTCGGGGTCGTCGCCGAGAGCGCGGACGACGTGACCGTCATGTACGGCGGCCGGGTCGTCGAGCGGGGCGGGGTCGACGAGATCTTCAGCCGGCCGAGCATGCCGTACACGTGGGGCCTGATGTCCTCGGTGCCCGACATGGAGGCCGACCGGGGCAAGCGCCTCGAGCCGATCCCCGGCCAGCCGCCGTCGCTCATCAACCTGCCGAAGGGCTGCGTCTTCCGGCCCCGCTGCGCCTACGCGCAGCACGTGCCGGACGGCCGCTGCGACACCGAGCGCCCGGACCTGACGCCGGTCGACGACGGCCACGACGCACGGTGCTTCCTCACCCTTGACCAGAAGCGAACCCTGGCCGTCAAGGCCACCGGGACCGAGGAGGTCGCGTGACCACGCCGAACCTGACCGACGCGGGCCCGCGGAGCGCGAGCACGCCGGTGGGCGACGTCGTCCTGCGCGTCCGCGGCCTGCAGAAGTACTTCCCGATCCAGTCGAGCTTCCTGCGCCGCACCATCGGCCAGGTGAAGGCCGTCGAGAACATCGACCTCGACGTCCACGCCGGCGAGACCGTGGGTCTCGTCGGGGAGAGCGGCTGCGGCAAGTCGACGACCGGCCGCACCATGCTCCGCCTCCTCGACCCGACCGGTGGCACGATCGAGATCGACGGCCGGGACGTCACCAAGCTGAGCATGCGGCAGATGGTGCCGGTCCGGCGCTCGGCGCAGATGATCTTCCAGGACCCGTACTCGTCGCTGAACCCGCGGCACACGATCGGAAAGATCATCTCCTCGCCGTGGGAGGTCCAGGGGGTCAACCCCGAGGGCGGTGTCAAGAAGTCCGTCCAGGAGCTCATGGCGCGCGTCGGGCTGAACCCCGAGCACTACAACCGGTTCCCGGCCGAGTTCTCCGGCGGCCAGCGGCAGCGCATCGGCATCGCCCGGGCGCTCGCGCTGCGGCCCAAGCTCATCGTCTGCGACGAGCCGGTCTCCGCCCTCGACGTGTCGATCCAGGCGCAGGTCCTCAACCTCCTCGAGGACCTGCAGAACGAGTTCAACCTCGCCTACGTCTTCATCGCGCACGACCTGTCGGTCGTGCGGCACATCGCGGACCGGATCGCGGTCATGTACCTCGGCCGCGTCATGGAGATCACCGACAGCGACTCGCTCTACCGGTCGCCCCGGCACCCCTACACGAAGGCGCTGCTGTCGGCGATCCCGCTGCCGCACCCGTCGATGCGCGGCCAGCGCGAGCGGATCGTCCTCACCGGCGACCTGCCCTCGCCGTCCAACCCGCCGTCGGGCTGCGTCTTCCGGACCCGGTGCTGGAAGGCCCAGGAGCGGTGCGCCACCGAGATCCCGCCGCTCAGCGAGATCTCGCCCGGCACCTCCGTCGCCTGCCACTTCCCGGAGCCGGCCAAGGAGCCGGTGAGCTTCACCCCGCCGCAGGCCTGACGGGGGCACCGGCGGTCGGCGTGACCGTGGCCGGGTCGGCGAGGCGGAGCAGCGCGACCGCCGCGCCGAGCGCGGCCACGGCGCACACCGACCACACGGTGAGGTAGCCGGCCAGGGGCGCGTGCCCGGTGTCCGGTCCTTCGAGCGAGCCGGTCGAGGCGAGCGCGATCGCGAAGACGGACGACGCGATCGCGCCGCCGACCGTCTTCGTGGCGTTCGTCATCCCGGTCGCGAAACCGGTCCGCTCCGGCGGTGCCGCGGCCGCGGCGGCCGCCGGCAGGGCCGCGACGAGCGCCCCCGACCCGAGGCCCGCGACCGCCATGTTGAGCAGCGCCTGCGCGGTCGTGGCGTGGAAGGGCAACCACAGCGCGTACCCGAGGGCGACGAGCAGGCTCGAGCCGACGAGGGCGCCGCGCCGCCCGAGCAGGCGGGTGGTGAGCGGCAGGGTGAACGCGCCGACCGCGAGGCTCACGACGTAGAGCCCGATGAGCGTCGAGACGAACGAGGCGTCCGCGCCGAGGCCGTAGCCGGCGACCGCCGGGTCGGTGCGGGCGAACGTCGACAGCGGGATCTGCGCGCCGAGGACGGACATCCCGAAGAGGAACGCCGTGAGCTGCACCGGCCACTGCGCCGGGTGGGCGAGCAGCCGGACGTCGACGACCGGTGCGGGGTGCGCGGCCTCGTACCGCACGAAGGGGACGCCGGTCGCCAGCCCGGCCGCGACGAGCGCCCACGCGAGCACCGAGCCCGGCCCCTGGAGCCGGACCGTGATGAGGCCGGCCATGACGAGCCCGAGCGCGAGCGTCACGAGCCCCAGCCCGGTGAGGTCCAGGCCGCCGTCCGAGGTGCCGGGGGAGTCCTCGACCCCGACGACGACGAGCACGAGCACCACGGTGACGACGACGGCCGGGAGCATGAGCAGCACGTTCATCGAGGTCGCGGCGACGAGGGCGCCGCTCGTCAGCGCCCCGACGATGACGGCGAGCTCGAGCGCCCCGACGAGGACGGCCGCCGCCCGGCGGGTGAGGAGCTCCTGCCGGCCCGTGGCCGCCGTCCGGCGGTGCACGATGGCGACCTCCATCGGCAGCCAGACGACGTACGCGCCCTGGATCGCGAACCCGACGAGGAACGTCGTGAAGCCGGGCGCGACCGCGAGCACCCACGAGCCGAGCGCCGTCATCGCGGTCGCGCCGACGAGCACCCGCTTGGGGCCGTAGAGGTCGCCGAGCCGGGCCAGCAGGGGGACGAGCAGCGCCGACACGACGAGCTGGGCGGCCTCGAACCAGTTGACGTCGGCGTCGCGCATCGAGAGGTGGTCGGCGATGTCGGACCAGACGGGGGTGTAGTAGCCCTGGAGGACGCCGCTGGCGATCTCGACGCAGACCAGGACGCCGACGACGCGGGCCAGGCCGCGGGCGGCGGTGACGGCGGGTGCGGGCAGGCTCATCCGGGCAGCCCTTCGAGGAGGTGGCGGTACCAGCGGACACCGTCGAGCAGGTCGTCGACGCGGACGTGCTCGTCGTAGGAGTGGATCGCCGCCCGCTGCGCCTTCGTCATCCGCAGCGGGGCGAACCGGTAGACCCGGTCGCAGATCGCGGTGAAGTGCCGGGAGTCGGTGGCGGCCATCATGACGTAGGGCGCGGGGACGGCGTCCGGGAAGACCTCCCGGGTCGTGGCCTCGAGGAGGGCGAACGCGGGGTCGTCGACGGGTGACACCGGGGACGCCTCGCCGCGTTCGAGCACCTCGACGGCGACCGAGTCGTCGGCGACCGCGCGCCGGACCGCGGCGACGACGTCCTCGACGGTGTCGCCGACCATGAGCCGCGCGTTGACCCCGGCGGTCGCGGTCGAGGCGATGACGTTGAGCGCGGGGGAGCCCGTCAGCGTCGTCACCGCGAGCGTCGTCCGGGTCATCGCGGCGGTCTCCGGACCGGCGGCGACGAGCGCGCGGGTGAGCAGCGGCCCGAGCCGGCGGGCGTTCGCCGCGACCGCGCGCAGCGGACCCGGCAGGTGCGGGGCGACCCGGCGGAAGAGCTCGAGGGTCGGTTCCGGCGTGCGTGCGGGCATCGACGTCCGGTCCAGCCGGGCGATCGCGCGCGCGAGCCGCGCCGTCGGGCCGTTGCGGGCCGGGGTCGACGCGTGCCCGCCGCGGCCCTCGGCGCGCAGCAGCAGCGAGGTGACGCCCTTCTCGGTGACGCCGACGACCGCGACCGGGGCGGCGACGCCCGGCAGCGCCTCGGAGGCGACGGCGCCGCCCTCGTCGAGGACGAACCAGGGGCGCACGCCGCGGCGGCGCAGCTCCTCGACGGCGGCGACCGCCGACGCGCCGAGCACCTCCTCGTCGCTCCCGAACGACAGCCACACGTCCTGCGCCGGGGTGAACCCGTTCTCCAGCAACGACTCCACGGCCTCGCACACCACGACGAGCGGACCCTTGTCGTCGAGCGTCCCGCGGCCCCACACCGCGCCGTCGACGAGGTCGGCGCCGAACGGCGGGTGCTGCCAGGGCGCCTGCTCGTCGACGGGGACGACGTCGAGGTGGGCCATGAGGACGACCGGCCGGGCGTCGTCCGCACCGGGCCAGCGGAAGAGCAGGCCGTGCCCGCCGACCCGGGTCGTCTCGAGCCGGGCGTGCAGCAGCGGGAAGCGCCGGGCCAGCTCGGCGTGGAAGGCGTCGAACGCGGCGGTGTCGACGAGCCCGGGGTCGCGGTGGCTCACGGTGGGCAGCCGGACGAGCGCCTGCAGAGCCGCGACCGCACGTGGCGGCCCGGGCGGCTCGGGCTGGGCGGGCGGATCGGTGGCCCCGGTCGGCATGGCGGAACGCTACTGCGCGGCGGGTGCGCCCGGCCGGTCCCCGGGAGGCAGAATCGCAGCCATGACCGCCCCGACCGAGCCCGTCCCCACCGCACGCCTGCTCTTCGTCCATGCGCACCCGGACGACGAGACGATCAACAACGGCGCCACGATGGCCCGGTACTCGGCGGCCGGGGCGCACGTGACCCTCGTGACGTGCACCCGCGGCGAGGAGGGCGAGATCATCCCGGCCGACCTGGCGCACCTCGCGAGCGACCGCGACGACACCCTCGGCGACCACCGGGTCGGCGAGCTGGCCGACGCGATGAGCCACCTCGGCGTCCACGACCACCGCTTCCTCGACCGCTGCGGCGCGGACGGCGGCAGCCCGCGGCGCTACCGCGACTCCGGGATGGCCTGGGGCCCGGACGGGGTCGCCGTCCCCGCGCCCGACACCCGGCCCGGCGCGTTCGCGCTCGCCGACGTCGACGAGGCCGCGGCACGCCTCGCCGACGTCGTCCGCGAGGTCCGCCCCCAGGTGTTCGCGACGTACGACCCGGGCGGCGGCTACGGCCACCCCGACCACGTGCAGGCGCACCGGGTCGCGATGCGTGCTGTCGAGCTCGCCGCGGCCCCGGCGCCCGGCCCGGACGGCGAGGTGCCGGGCTGGGACGTCCCGAAGGTCTACTGGGTGTGCATCCCCGAGGGCCTCATGCGCGAGACGCTCCGCAGGCTCGACGCCACCGGCGAGAACCCCTTCGAGGGCATGAGCCCGGACGGCCCGCTCCCGAGCATGGTCGTCGCCGACGAGCTCGTGACGTCCGCCGTCGACGGCTCCGCCTACGTCGACGCGAAGTCGGCGGCCCTGCGCGCCCACGCCACCCAGATCAACGTCGAGGGCCCGTTCTTCGCGCTGAGCAACGGCGTCGGCCAGCCGCTCGCGGGGTTCGAGTTCTACCGCCTCGTCAAGGGCGAGAAGGCCGGCCCGTTCGACGGGAGCGGCCGCGAGACGGACCTGCTGGCCGGCGCCTGACCCCACCCGCCCGACCGCTCATGCTCGCGGCAAGTACCGAGAACCGCTGGCGGAGGGCGCCGGAACGGTACGCGCCGCGAGCATGAGCGGTGGGACGGTCAGTCAGTCGGTCGTCGTGCGGCTCGGGCCGCGGGACAGCACGATGACGGACTTCGTGCGGACGACGATCGGCTCGGCCTCGATGCGCTCGAGGATCCGCTCGAAGTCGTGGACGTCGGCGGCGCGGAGGTGGAGCAGGGCGTTGGCCTCGCCGGAGACCGTGCACGACGAGACGACCTGCGGGTGCTTCGCGGCGATGGCGAAGATCGAGGCCGGGCTCGTGCGCGGGGCGCAGTAGAGCTCGACGTAGGCCTCGGTGGTCCAGCCGAGCGCGGCCGGGTCGACGACGGCGGTGAAGCCGCGGATGACACCGGTCGACCGCAGCCGGTCGACGCGGCGCTTCGTCGCCGGGGCGGAGAGGCCGACGGCGGCGCCGAGCACGGCGTACGTGGTGCGGGCGTCGGCCTGGAGGAGGCCGACGAGTCGCTCGTCGATGCTGTCGAGTCCCATGGCGCAACGATCCTCCGCCAACCCGATCCCATGCGCAACGGATCGCCGGGGTGCGGCAATGCCGGGGGGTGTCGGTGCGGGCGGGGTCGTCCGTACCGTCGGAGCATGACCGCCACCGTGCCCGCCGTCCCGCGCCCCGCCTCGTCGCCGGACGGGCACGGCCCGTCCGCCGTCGCGCCGAACTACCACCCGCTGCCCGTCGTCATCGCCGAGGGCGTGGGCACCTGGCTCACCGACACCGGCGGCCAGCGCTATCTCGACTGCCTCGCGGGCTACTCCGCGCTGAACTTCGGGCACGCGCACCCGGTGCTCCTCGACGCGGCCCGCCGCCAGCTCGACCGGGTCACCCTGACGAGCCGGGCGTTCCTCCACGACCAGCTCGAGGAGTTCTGCGCCGAGCTCGCGCAGCTCGCGACCAGGGCGGACCCCGCGATGGACATGGTGCTGCCGATGAACACCGGCGCCGAGGCCGTCGAGACGGCGATCAAGCTGAGCCGCAAGTGGGGCTACGACGTCAAGGGCGTGCCGGACGGCGCGGCGACGATCGTCGTCGCAGCCGGCAACTTCCACGGCCGGACGACGACGATCGTGTCGTTCTCGACGGACGAGTCCGCCCGCGCCGGCTTCGGGCCGTTCACGCCGGGCTTCCGGGTCGTGCCGTACGGGGACGCTGCGGCCCTCGAGGCCGCCGTCGACGGCACGACCGTCGCGGTCCTGCTCGAACCGGTGCAGGGCGAGGCCGGGGTCGTCGTGCCGCCGGCCGGGTACCTGCCCGCGGTCCGTGCGGTCTGCGACGCCCGCGGCGTGCTCCTCGTCGCCGACGAGATCCAGTCCGGGCTCGGCCGCACCGGCACGACGTTCGCCACCGAGGCCGGCGGCGTCGAGCCGGACGGCGTGCGGCCCGACGTCCTCGTGCTCGGCAAGGCGCTCGGCGGCGGGATCGTGCCCGTGTCGGCCGTCGTCTCGCGTCACGACGTGCTCGGGGTCATGACGGCGGGCAGCCACGGCAGCACCTTCGGCGGCAACCCGCTCGCCTGCGCGGTCGGCCGGGCCGTCGTCGGGCTGCTCGAGACGGGGGAGTACCAGGAGCGCGCGCGGCTGCTCGGGGCCCGGCTGCGGACCGGGCTCGAGGCGCTGCGCGGCCGCGGCGTGACCGACGTCCGGACGATCGGGCTGTGGGCCGGCGTGGACGTCGACCCGGCGCTCGGCACCGGCCGCGCCCTCTGCGAGGAGATGGCCGCGCGCGGCGTCCTCGCGAAGGACACCCACGGCTCGACGATCCGGCTCGCGCCCCCGCTCGTCATCGACGAGGCGGACCTCGACCTCGCCGTCGGGGTGCTCGGGGACAGCCTCGACGCGCTCGCCGCCCGGCGCTGAGGTCACGCTCCGGTCGCCTGGCCCGTTCGGGCTGCGCCGACCGGGTGACGCCGGTGCGGCAGACGGTGGACATCGTCGCCCTGCGCTCATCCGACGGGCCGCACGCACCTCACCGTGGGTGTGCACGGGACCGCGTCGGCGGGCCCGCGGAGGAGGCGCATCGTGGCACGACGGCACGCGGTCAGGCACGCGACCCGGGGCACCCGCACCCCGGCGCTCGACGTCACGGCGGCCCGCGAGCGGCGGCGCCGCGCACGGGTCCGGCGGCTCGTCGCCGTCCTCCTCGTCGCCGCGGCACCGTTCGTCGCCTGGGCGGCCGGGCACCCGGTGCCGATGCCGGCGCTGCCCGCCTTCGACCCGATGATCGTCACGGCCGTCGTCTTCTTCGCGGCGCTCCTCGCGATCCTCGTCGGGTCGTCGTTCGCCGCAGGCCGCTCGCCGCACGTGCTCTACCGGCCCGAGCAGATCGACGTCCGGATGGACGACGTCAAGGGGGTCGGCCCAGTCAAGGACGAGGTCCGCCGCTCGATCGACCTGTTCCTCAACGCCCGCACCTTCCGCCGCGAGATGGGCGGCCGGGCCCGTCGGGGTCTGCTCTTCGAGGGCGGCCCGGGCACGGGCAAGACGCACCTCGCGAAGGCGATGGCGGCCGAGGCCGGGGTGCCGTTCCTCTTCGTCTCCGCGACGAGCTTCCAGTCGATGTACTACGGCGCGACCGCCCGCAAGATCCGCTCCTACTTCAACGAGCTGCGCAAGGCCGCCCGCGCCGAGGGCGGGGCGATCGGCTTCATCGAGGAGATCGACGCGATCGCCACGACACGCGGCGGGATGGCGATGAGCGCCCACGGCGCGACGGCGGCCCCGGCGGGCTCGCTCGCCGCGGGCAGCTGCTGCGGCGGCCTCGTCGGCCTGCCGGCCGTCGGCGGCACCGGCGGGACGACGTCGCTCGGCACCGCGGTGACCCACCTGACGGCGGCGAACCCGTTGACGGTCAACGCGAACGGCGCGGTGAGCGAGGGCGTCGGCGGGGTCGTCAACGAGCTCCTCGTGCAGATGCAGTCGTTCGACACCCCGACGACGTGGCAGAAGGTGCAGGGTGCGGTCGTCGACGCGGTCAACGCCTTCCTGCCGCCGGCCCGGCAGATCCCGCGGCCGCGGATCGAGCCGGTCGACATCCTGCTCATCGCCGCGACGAACCGCGCCGACAACCTCGACCCCGCCCTGCTGCGGCCCGGCCGGTTCGACCGCAGGCTCGTCTTCGAGGCCCCGGACAAGGCCGCGCGCCGCGAGCTCGTCGACCACTTCCTCTCCCGCAAGGCGCACGAGCCGCTGCTCGGCACCGACGAGCGCCGCGACGCCCTCGCCGGCATCACGCAGGGGTACACCCCGGCGATGCTCGAGAACCTCCTCGACGAGGCGCTCGTCAACGCCGTCCGCCGCGGTGCCCGGGCGATGTCCTGGGCCGACGTCGAGCACGCCCGGCTCATCACCGAGGTCGGCCTCGGCCAGCCGGTCGGGTACACCGAGCACGAGCAGCGGCTCATCGCGACGCACGAGGCGGGCCACGCGTGCGTCGCCTGGCTCGTCGCGCCGCACCGGCGGCTGGAGATCCTCACGATCGTCAAGCGCGGCGGCGCCCTCGGCCTGCTCGCGCACGGCGACCGGGAGGACGTCTACACCCGCTCCCGCACCGAGCTGCGCGACCTCATCCGGATCGCCTTCGGCGGCCAGGCCGCCGAGGAGATCTTCTTCGGGGACGTCTCGACCGGCCCCGGCAGCGACCTCACCTACGCGACGAACGTCGCCGCCCAGATGGTCGGCCAGGCCGGCATGGGGGACACCCTCGTGTCCTTCGCCGCCGTCCAGGGGTCGGCCTTCTCCGACGCCGGCCTCGTCGGCCGCGTCCTCGGCGACACCGACGGCCGCCGGATGGTCGAGCGGCTCCTGCGCGAGCAGAAGGAGTTCGTCCGCACGCTGCTCGAGGACAACCGCCACCTCGTCGAGGCCCTGCGGGACGCCCTGCTCGCCCGGCACGAGCTCATCGGGCACGAGATCACCGACGTCCTGCTCGACGCCCGGCACCGCTACGCGCAGCTCCCCGCCGTGGCAGCGGTCCCGGACGGCGGGCCGGCCGGCCCGGACGTCGTGGACCTGCGCCCGCTGAGCCCGGGGTGGTCCTCCGGCGTGTGAGCCGCCGATTGCCCCGTCCCGGCCCGTAGCCGAAGTACGTTTCCTACGATGGGCTGGTCCGCAGTGTCGTACCACCGGGTCGGGGCGGTCCGGGTCGTTCGCAGGAGGGGGCAGCCGTGGCGCCCGGTCGGATCGCAGTGGGGCTCGGGGCCGTCGCCGGGGTGGCCCTGGCGGGCTACCTGGGCACCGCCGTGGCGTTCGCCGGGGAGGTGCCGCGCGGCGGGCACGTCGCCGGTGTCGACGTCGGCGGCCTCGACCGGGACGCCGCCGTCGCCAAGGTGCGGGCCGCCGCGCAGCAGGACGCGCCGCTGACGCTGCGCGCCGGGGACCGGACGGCGACCCTCGACCGGGTCGCCGCCGGCCTCGTCGTCGACGCCGACCGGGCCGTCGACGACCTCGTCGGGCCCGTCCTGCACCCGGTGACGGTCTGGGACCACCTCACCGGGGTCGGGGCCACCGGCGACTCGGGCGTCGACGCCGCGAAGCTGCGGGCGGCCGTGACCGGGGCGAAGGCCGCCCTCGACGTCCCCGCCGAGGACGGCGGGCTGACGTTCACGGCCGCCGGCGCGGAGCCGGTCGCACCCGTCGTCGGGCGCGCGGTCGACGTCGACGGCGCCGTCCGCGTCGTCCACGACCGCTGGCTCACCGCGACCGGGCCGATCGACGTCCCCTCGGCCGAGCAGCAGCCGCAGGTGCACGCCGACGAGGTGGAGCGTGCCGTCAGCGAGATCGGCACGCCGGCCACGTCCGGCCCGCTGCCCGTCAAGGTCGGCGAGAAGACCGTCTCCCTGCCCGTGAAGGCAGTCGTCCCGGCGCTGGGCACGACCCTCGGCGAGGACGGCCGGCTCGCTCTGACCGTCGACGGCGCGAAGCTCTCCGCGGCCCTGTTCAAGGCCGAGCCGACCATCGCGAAGTTGCCGAAGGACGCGAAGATCGTGCTGTCCGGCGGGAAGCCGAAGATCGTGCCCGCCGTCGACGGGGTGACCGTCGACGCCGGCAGGCTCGGCACCGCCGCGGCGACCGCGCTCGTCGCGACCGACCCGGCGACCCGCACCGTCGTCGCCCCGGTGACGAAGAAGGAGCCGGACCTCACGACCGAGGAGGCGAAGGCGCTCGGGGTCAAGGAGCGCACGTCCACGTGGACGACGGTCCTCACGCCGAACGCCGGCCGCACCGAGAACCTCCGGATCGCCGCGCGCACGGTGAACGGCACCCTCGTGCTGCCGGGGGAGACCTTCAGCCTCAACGCCGTCCTCGGCAAGCGGACCCCGGAGAAGGGGTACAACCCGGCGCCGGCGATCAGCGGCGGCCGGCTCGTGCAGGACTACGGCGGCGGCGTCTCGCAGATGGCGACGACGATCTTCAACAACGTTTTCTTCACCGGGCTCGAGGACATCTACCACAAGCCGCACTCGTTCTACATCTCGCGCTACCCCGAGGGCCGCGAGGCCACGGTGAACTGGCCGACCGTGGACCTCAAGTGGCGCAACGACTCCAAGTACGCCGTCCTCATCCAGGCGTGGGTCGACACCAAGGTCCACGTGTCGTTCTGGAGCACCAAGACCTGGGACATCGAGGCGACGAAGAGCGCCCGGTCGAACTTCCGGGCGCCGAAGACGATCTACGACCCCAAGCCCGGGTGCGTGCCGCAGGACGCGAACGGCGGCTTCGACGTCTCGGTCGGCCGGATCTTCAAGAAGAACGGCAAGGTCGTCAAACGCGAGACGTTCCGGACGACGTACATCGCCGAGGACAAGGTGATCTGCGGGCCCAAGCCGGGCGCGCCCAAGCCCTCGGCCTCGACCCCGCCGCCGCGGTAGCGGCCCGGCGCCGGGTCAGGGCCGCGAGCACCCGGCGCGCGGTCCAGCCCGTCGCGACGAGGGTCACGAGCGTCACGAGGCTGCCGGACGCCGCCCCGGCGACGAACGCGGCGCCCATGGTCCTGGTCGGGGAGAAGCCCGCCGCGGCGCCGGGGGTGTTCACCAGGCGCAGGTTCGTCACGTGGACGGTGACGGGCCGGGCGGCATCGTCGCCCGCGCGCCGGCCGAGCGGCGGCCGGCGCGACGTGAGCCGTGCCGTGAGCAGGTGCTCGCCCGGGCGGCCGTCGGCGAGCATGACGTAGCGGCCCGACATCGGCACCGGGTAGCGGGTCAGCGACCGGAACGCGGCGACCCCGTCGACCGCGAGGTCGAGCTGCTCGCCGCCGTCCCCGCCGTGCACCGACAGGTCGAACTCGAGGAGCTGGTCGCCGGGGGCGGTCGTGAAGGACAGCGCGGCGTCCGGGGCCGCCGGGGTCACGGCGAGGCGGGCGCCCTCGAGCGGCCGGTGCCGCACCTGGCTGCGCCGGGCGAGCCGGCCGGCGGTCGCCGCCAGCGGCAGCTCGGGACGTCGGCGGACGTCGAGCGGGCGCAGAGCCAGCGGCGCCGTGTACCAGGGGTGCAGGTCCGCGACGGCCGGGCCTGGCCCGCCCGGCGCGGCCTCCGTCACGAGCGGCGACCAGCCGTACCCCACCCCGCGCTGCAGCTCGCGCACGGAGCGCGCGTACCAGTCGACGGCGTACAGGTGCGCGGCGGTCACGGCCCGGACCGGGTCGAGCGTCGCCGTGAGCGGTGGGGTGAGGGAGACGTCGACGACGGCCGCCAGCCCGGGACGGCGGTGGTACGGCCCGCCGAACATCGACGTGTACGAGTCGACGAAGACCCGTCCCCGCTCACGGCCCGGGTGCAGCCGGGGCAGCACCGCGTCGATGAGGTCGGCGGCGCCACCGATCCGGGTCAGCTGGTTCTCCGGTGCGTCGAGGAAGGTCAGGTGGTCCGGCGGGCGGCGCAGCGACGCCGCCGCGTGCGTGACGACCGCGCTGCCGTGGCTGTGCCCGAGCAGGTGCAGACGCCCGTGCCGCCCGGGCCGCCGGGCGAGCGCCCGCTGCAGGGCCACGGCGAGGCGTCGGCCGTTGATCTGCGTGGCCTGCCGGGAACGGTGCGCGAGCAGGACGTCGGCGTCCGTCGCGGACTCGTCGATCCACGAGTACCAGAGCACCGCGTGGTCGGGCCCGAGGCCGTGCAGCGCCTCGAGGAGCGGGGTGTAGTCGGCGACGAGGGGGCGCCCGTCGGGGTCGACGAGCCGCGGGTCCCAGGCGTGCAGCGCGCGGACGCCGTCCGTCGCGGCGAGCAGCCGCTCCCGGGTGCGGAAGCCGGGCATCCAGCCGTGCACGAAGACGTGGACGACCGCGGCGTCGACCTCGCCCTCGACGACCGGCGCGAACGTCGTCCCGTCGAAGCGGCCGAGCCGCCCGACGACCTGGGGCGCGTCGGCTGCAGGCTGCACCCGCCCAGGATGGCGCATCGCGGCCGGAACCCGGCCCCGCGGGCCGGCGTCGCACTGGCGCCGTGATCGACACGGCCGCCATGATGGGCGGCCGGCGGGCGCATCAGGAGGGCACCGTGACCGTCCACGTACCTCGGGGGACCCGCCCCGCCCGGCGACCGGCACGGACGACGTCCTGGGCGGCGCTGCGCGCGGCCGGTGCCGTGGCGCTCGCGGCCGGGGCACTCGCGCTCGCCCCCGCCGCGCCCGCNGCCGCGCGCAGCGCCGCCCAGGACGTCGTCCGTGCCGGCCGCCGGCCGATGCTCCGCCGTCCTCGCCCCCGGAGCCGCCGAGGTCGCCTCCGACACCGCGGTGGCCGAGGCGGTCGACGCCCTACGGGCGGCCGGTGCGGTGCCCTGGGTGCGGGTGTGGGCCGAGGTCCCGGGCGGCGACCTGGACGCGGCTGTCGAGAAGGCCGCGGCCGCCTGCCCGAAGGTCGCCGGCGACCCGACCGGTCTGGCCCCCGACGTCGTCGTCGTCGCGGTGTCCCTCGGCGACCGGCGGTCCGGGATCTACTACGGCAGCACGTGGGACGCCGCGCTCGACCCGTGGTGGGAGGCGGCGCTCGCCGCCGACGTGAACCCGCTGCTCAAGGCGGGGGACGTCGCGGGTGCCGTCGCCGCCGGCCTCACCGGGGTGCAGGCACAGGTCTCGGGGGCGGACACGTCGGGCGGCACGTCCGGCGGCACGTCGGGCGGCACGTCCGGCGACACGTCAGCGGACGGTGGTGCCCCCTTCGTCGACGGCGAGCCGTTCGACGGTGAGGTCTTCTGCGACGACCTGCCGCCCGGGTTCGACCCGACCCTGAACGGCTGCGTGGCCGGTGGCGCCCCGGGAGCCGGCGTCCCGGTCGGCGGGGTCCTCGGCGTCGGCGGGGTCGTCGTCGC
>NZ_MWLL01000107.1 GCF_002198675.1 Kineosporia sp. R_H_3
CCCACTGCGGGTCGACGGCCCAGCCGTCGAGGAGCGGCGCGAGCGCGGTGAGCGACTCGCGGGCGTCGCCGACGACGGCGACCGCGTGGTGCTTGAGGGCGTCGAAGCGCGCGGCGTTGAGGGTGACGACCGGTGCGGACGGCGCGAAGCCGGTCCACGAGCTCGTCGTGAAGTCCTCCAGCCGGGTCCCGACGGCGAGCACGAGGTCGGCCTCGGCCGCGACGGCGTTCGCGGCGTCCGCCCCGGTGACGCCGATCGCGCCCGCGTAGAAGAGGTGGTCGGCGAGCAGGCTCGACCGCCCGGCCACGGTCTCCACGACGGGGATCGAGAAGCGCTCGGCGAACGCCGCCAGCTCGGCCTCGGCGAGCGAGTAGTGCACCCCTCCACCGGCCACGATCACGGGACGGCGGGCCCCGCGCAGCGCCTGCGCCGCCCGGCGGAGCTGCCCGAGGTCCGCCCGGGGGCGGGCGATCTCGTGCACCCGGACGTCGAAGAAGGCCGCCGGGAAGTCGTACGCGTCGGCGGCGACGTCCTGCGGCAGGCCGAGGAAGACGGGGCCGCAGTCGGCCGGGTCGAGCAGCGTCCCGACGGCCTGGGGCAGGCTCGCGAGGAGCTGGGCGGGGTGCGTGATCCGGTCCCAGTAGCGCACGACCGGGCGGAACGCGTCGTTGACCGTCAGCGACGGGTCGCCGAAGTGCTCGACCTGCTGCAGCACCGGGTCGGGCAGCCGGCTCGCGAAGGTGTCACCGGCGACGAAGAGCACGGGCAGCCGGTTCGACATCGCGACACCCGCGGCGGTGACCATGTTCGTCGCGCCCGGGCCGATCGACGACGTCGCGACCATGACCTGCCGGCGACGGCGGGCCTTCGCGAACGCCGCGGCGGCCAGGCCCATCCCCTGCTCGTTCTGCCCCCGCCACACCGGCAGCTCGTCGCGGTGCTGCTCGAGGCTGTGCCCGAGGCTCGTCGCGTTCCCGTGGCCGAAGATGGCGAGGACGCCGGGGAACATCGGGGCGGCGGGTGCGCGGGGCAGGTCGTCCTGGACGACCTGCTGGGCCACGAGGTAGCGCACGAGGGCCTCGGCCGTCGTGACGCGCACGGTGCCGTCGCTGCTGTGCTGCATCAGTCCTCCTGTGCCGTGGTGGCTGCCGCGTGCGCGCCGTCCGCCTGCGCCCGCAGCGCCGGGACGGTCTCCCAGGTGCGGCTGCTCCACGAGTCGACGAGCGCCTGCTGGACGGCGACGACGTCGACGGCGTCGCCGAAGGACGGCGAGAACGGCTCGCCCGTCACGAGGCTCTGGAGGAACGCGTGGTCCTCGATCGCGACGAGGTCCTCGAAGCCGATCGCGTTGGCCTGCCCGGGGACGAAGGCGCCGTGGTACGGGAACCGGTCGCCGCCGAAGACCGTCGTCCAGCCGGTCTCGGCCTCGGGCCCGCGCCGGTAGTACTGCAGCTCGTTGACCCGCTCGAGGTTCCAGGCGAGCGAGCCCTCGGTGCCGTAGATCTCGAACGCGTTCTGGCTCTCCGGGCCGACCATCGTCCGGCTGCACTCGAAGGTGCCGGTGGCGCCGCCGGCGAACCGGCAGAGCATGGACGCGAAGTCCTCGTTCTCGACGTCGCCGTGCGGGTCCTCGGGCCGGCCGCGGCCGTAGTGCGAGGCGGCGCCGGTCGGCAGCGGGCGGCGCGGGATCGTCGTCTCCCGCATGCCGACGAGCTCGCTGATCTCGTCGCCGAGGAGGAACCGGGCCATCGAGACGCTGTGGCTGAGGATGTCGCTCGTCACCCCGTAGCCCGCCTCGGCGAGCTTGAACCGCCAGGTGAGCAGGCCGAGCTCGTCGCTGCCGTACATCGACAGGAACCGGCCGCGGTAGTGGGTGATCCGGCCGAGCCGGCCCTCGGCGACCATCGCCCGGGCGTGGAGCACGAGCGGCGCCCAGAGGTAGTTGTAGCCGACCCCCGACGGCACGCCCGCGGCGAGCGCGGCGCGGTAGGCGGCGACCGCGTGCTCCGGCTTGCCGCCGATCGGCTTCTCGCTGAACACGGCCTTCCCCGCCGCGCAGGCCGCCTCGATCATCGGCACGTGGAGCATGTTCGGCGCGGTCACCCAGACCGCGTCGACGTCGTCCGCCTCGACCGCCTCGCGCCAGTCCTCGGTCGCCCGGGCGAACCCGAAGTCACGGACGGCGCGCTCGCGGCGTCCGGGGTCGGTGTCGGCGCAGACGACGAGCTCGGGGGCGTACGCGTGGTCCGGGAACAGCGACGGCAGGCGCAGCGCGGACCGGCTGTGCGCCTGGCCCATCCAGCCCAGGCCGAGGACGGCGATGCCGACCCGGCGGCCCGCGGTCACGGCCGCACCCGCCCGGCCGCAGAGGTCCACGGGAGCCTGGGGTCGGGGACGCCCGACCCCCACCCCGTGCGGATCCAGGCGTGCGACGGGTCGTCGCAGAAGGCCATCGTGCGCTCCTGTCCGGGGCCGGCGAGGACGTTGAGGAAGTACATCGGGTACTCCGGCGGCGCCGCGGACGGCCCGTGGTAGCCCTCCGGGACGAGGTACACGTCGCCGTCCCGGAGCGTGACCGTCTCGTCGTGGGTGCCGTCGACGGTGTAGACGCGGAAGAGCCCGTGCCCGTCGGGGTGTCCGTGCGGGCCGTCGAGGCGGCCGATCCGGAAGTAGTAGATCTCCTCGTTCGCCGTCGGGCAGCCGTCGAGCCCGTCGTGCCGGTGCGGCGGCCAGGAGGAGACGTTGCCGCCGGGGGTGACGACCTCGCAGACCATGATCCGGTCGGCCCCGGCGAAGGAGTCCGGTGTGGCGATGTCGGTGACCTGCCGGGTCGCCGCGCCGGCGCCGCGGACGGTGACCGGGACGTCGTCCGCCGCCGTGTACCGGACCGGGAGGACGCGCTGCGCCCGCGCCGTGCAGACGGCGACCTCGCCGCCGGCCGCGGCCAGGGTGAGCCGGGACCCGAGCGGCACGTAGAGCCAGTCGCTCACGGCGGCGAAGACGCCGTCGCGGCCGGCGAGCCGGTGCTCGGTGCCGTCCACCGTCACCGTGACGTCGCGCGCGGAGAGCGGGACGACGACGGCCTCGTCGCGGTCGAGGGCGATGCTCACCGGCCCGGCCGCGAGGTCGTGGACGTGCAGGCCGCTGTACGCCCAGCGGGCGCCCTCGGGCGTGACCGTGCACAGGTGACCGGCCGGACCTTCCTCGGCCAGGGCCCGGGCACTGCGGTACCAGCTGCGGGACGTGCTCATCCGTGCACCACCTCCACGGCGCGGACGGCCGCGCCCTCGACGTCCCCGTCGTGCGGGTAGAGGAGCGCGCGGCCGGGGATGAGGCCGCGCACGTTGGGCTCGCGCAGACCGCGGGCCCACGCCGCGGCGAGCGCACCGGTGTCCGGGCCGGAGTCGCCGCCGAGGAGCAGGATCGGCAGGCTCGTCGTCGCGGCCACCTCGGCGATCCGCTCGGAGGGCGGGATCTTCAGCCACGTGTGCGCCGAGCTCGCACCGAGGCCGGACGCGACGGCGACCGCCTGCACCATCCGCTCGTGGGAGGTGTCGAGGACGGCGCGGCCCGCGTCGTCCGTGCGGTACGGCAGGGTCTCGACGACGGCCATGAGGTCACGGTCGGACAGGGCGGTGACGGCGGCGGCGACGGCCTCGAGCGTGCGCGGGACGCCGGGGTCGGCGGCGTCGAGGCGGATCATCACCTTGCCGCCGTCGAGACCGGACGTCGCGACCCGCTCCGCGTCGTACGCCGTCATCCGGTCGTCGAGCTCCCACCGGGCGCCGACGACGCCGCCGCGGTTCATGGCGCCGATCGCGAGGCGCGCGTCGAGGGCGCCGAGCCAGGCGAGGTCCTCGACGACGTCGGCGCTGCCGAGGACGCCGTCGACGCCGGGCACGGCGAGCAGCCGCACGAGCCGGTCGAGCAGGGTGAACCGGTCGGCGGCGCCGAGCGGGTCGCCGCCGACGCCGACCTTGCCGCGCGCGGTGTGGTCGGCGGCGACGACGAGCAGCCGGCCGTCCGGGCCGACGAGGTCACGGCGCCCGCGCTGCCGCAGCGCCTCGCGCAGGGAGCGGGGGCTGCGGACGCGGGCGTCGAGGAGCTCCTCGTAGCGCCGGCGGGAGAGTCCGGTCCCGTCCGTCATGCGTACTCCTCGGGGTCGTCGGCGAGCGCCGCGGTCAGGTCGTCGAGGGTCGGCATGTCGTCGCTGCACGTGAGCCGGGCGGCGACGAAAGCGCCTGCGGCGCAGGCGCTCCGGCCGAGGTCGGTGAGCCGCTGCCGCTCCTGCGCCGCGTCGAGCCCCGGCAGCGGCAGGCCGGCGAGGAGGCCGTGGACGAGCGCACCACCGAACGCGTCGCCCGCCCCGAGCCCGCAGACGACGTCGACGTACGGCGCCGGCACCCGGACCCGCTGCCGCGGTGTCGCGAGCAGGACGCCGTCCGGCCCGAGCTTGACGACGGCGAGGCCGACGCCGGCGGCGAGCAGGGCGTCCGCGGCCGCGTCGGCGTCGTCCGTGCCGACCGCCACCCGGCACTCCTCGAGGTTGCCGATGACGACGTCGCAGGCGGCGAGAGCCGCGGCGGCGCTGCGCCGCGCGGCGCCGGGGTCGGGCCACAGCGCCGGCCGGTGGTCGAGGTCGAGCAGCGTGTACCGGGCCCGGCCACGGACGGCGAGCCAGGCCCGCACGGCGTCGGCCACGGGGCCGCCGGCGAGCGTCGCGTGGCTGACCCACAGCGCCGGCACGTCGCGGACGACCTGCTCGGGCAGGAGGTCGGCGGTCACCTGCGTGTCGGGCGGGGCGGCGCCGCGGTAGAAGGCGACCGTCGGCGACCCGGGCGGGTCGAGCGCGACGACCGCGAGCGGGGTCAGCGTGCCGGGGACGGTGCGGACCCACCGGGTGTCGACGCCGTGCGCCTCGAGCCGGGCCCGGACGTAGCTCCCGAACCCGTCCTCGCCGACGGCGGTGACGGCGGCGGTGCGCACGCCCAGCCGCGCGGCGGCGACGGCGACGTTCGTCGGGCTGCCGCCGACGGACTTCACGAACGTCTGCTGCGCCTCGAACCCGGCTCCGGGCTGCTGCGCGTACAGGTCGACGCTGACCCGGCCGACGGTGACGAGCTGGGGCGTGGCCGTCCCTGCCGTCTCAGTCGCCTCAGTCGTCGCGGATGTCGTCATGTCGTCGTCACGGCGCGAGCCGCGGGGCGACGACGTCGCGCAGGTAGTCGAGCGAGGCGCGCACCTGCGTTACCGGGCCCTGCCCAGCCGCGGGCGCCCCGGTCGTCAGGGCGGTGTCCTGCTCGATGACGTACCGACCGCGGTACCCGGCCGCCTCGAGGGTCTCGACGACCCCGGCGATGTCGACGTCACCCTGCCCGAGCGGGGTGAACAGCCCGGCCTGGGTGGCCGCCATGATGCTCGTCTCGCGGCGCAGGACGGCCGGGGCCAGCGCCATCCGGACGTCCTTGAGGTGCACGTGCCCGACCCGCTCGACGGCGTCCCGGGCGAAGGCGACGGGGTCGACCCCGCCGATCGCGAGGTGACCGGTGTCGAGGCACCAGCGGACGTCGCAGCCGTCGAGCACCGCCGCGACGTCGTCCGCGGTCTCGACGAGGGTCTGGACGTGCGGGTGCAGCACCTGGGTGAGGCCGAACTCGGCGCACAGGTCGTCGAGCCGGGCCAGCGTCCCGAGCATCCGGCGCCGCTCGTCGGCGTCGAGCGGCCGCGGGACGGACCAGTCCGGGTCCATGACCGGTGCGCTGATGAACATCGTCGCCCCGGCGTCGCGCAGGAGGCCGGCGACCTCCCGGGCGTTCGCCATCGACGCCTCGACGAGCGCCGGGTCGTGCGGGACGACCGGGGTGAAGGCGCCGAGCAGGCTCATGCCGTACCGGTCGAGCAGGGAGCGGATCCCGGCCGCGGACGACGGCAGGAAGCCGGGCGCACCGAGCTCGGTGCCGCGCAGGCCGAGGCCCGACATCTCGCCGAGCACCCGCTCCACGGGGAGCATCTCGCCCCATCCGGGCACCTCGCACACGCCCCAGGAGATCGGCGCGGAGGCGACCCGGTCGAGGAAGTCGGACATCGGCGTGCTCCCGGTCCCGTCGTCGGAGGGCTGCGACGGGCACCGTCGGCGCCGCGTCGCACCCTGTCGTTGGAGCGTTCCAACAACGGCCGCAGTCTGGCATCCTGACCGGCGACGGGCAAGAGACCGCGCGGTGCCGCAACGGCTCCGGCGCCGCCCGCGCGGGAGAGGGGCACGGATGCGGATCCTCGTCGTCGGGGCCGGCCGGATGGGCGCACTGCGGGCCGAGGACCTCGCGGCCGACCCGCGCGTCGAGCAGGTGCTCGTGACGAACCGGACGCCGGGGCGCGCCGCCGAGGTGGCCGCGCGGACCGGTGGCGCGACCGTCGCGTGGGACGAGCTGGCCGCGGCGGCGGCACGGGCCGACGCGGTCGTCGTCGCACCCGCGACGGCGGCGCACGCCGAGGTGCTCGAGGCGGTCCTCCCCCTGGGCCGGCCGGTGCTGTGCGAGAAGCCGGTCGCGACGACGCTCGCCGAGACCCGGCGGGCGGTCGACCGCGCGGCCGCGCACGGGACCGCGGTGCAGGTCGGGTTCCAGCGCCGCTTCGACGCGGGGCTGCGCGCGGCGCACGACCTCGCCCGGACCGGCGCGCTCGGCACCCTCTACGCGTTGCGTCTGCTGTCGCACGACCACGTGCCGGTGTCGCCGGAGTTCATCGCCTCCAGCGGCGGCATCTTCCGCGACCTCGCGGTGCACGACCTCGACCTCGTCGCCTGGCTCACCGGCTCACCGGTGGCGACGGTGCACGCGACCGTCGCGGTCCGCGAGCACCGGCGCTTCGACGTCCGGCACCCGAGCGCCGCCGGACCCGTGCCGGACGGCGACGTGGCCGTCGTCCACGCGGTGACCGCCTCCGGGGTGCAGGTGAGCCTGCACGAGGCCCGGCACGACCCGCGCGGGCACGACGTCCGGGCGGAGGTGTACGGGTCCGGTGACTCGGTGGCCGCAGGGCTCAACGAGCGCACGCCGGTGCTGGCGCTGGACGGTCCCCCGCCGGGCCCCGCGCCCTACCGCGGTTTCGTCGACCGCTTCCGGGAGGCCTTCCGTGCGGAGACGGCCGCGTTCGTCGGGCTCGTCGCCGGCGGGCCGAACCCCTGCCCGCCCGAGGCCGCGTTCGACGCGCTGCGGGCGGCGATCGGCTGCGAGCTGTCGGTCCTGCGCGGCGGACCGGTGGACGTCACCGGGATCGGGGCGGCGGACCATTGAGCACCGGACCGGCCACGGGCAGGGCCCCGACGATCGTCGACGTGGCGAGCCGCGCGGGGGTCTCGAAGTCCCTCGTGTCGCTGGCCCTGCGCGGCTCGCCCGCGGTCGCGCCGGCCAGCCGGGACGCGATCCTCGCCGCGGCCGCCGCGCTCGGCTACCGGCCCAACGCCGCCGCCCGGGCCCTCGTCGCCCGCTCCAGCCGCACGGTCGGCGTCCTCGTGCTGGACCTGCACAACCCGGTGTTCGCCGAGATCCTCGACGGGGTCCTCGCCGGCGTGCGGGCCCGCGGCTACCGGACGATGGTCGTCACCGGCAGCGACGCGGCGCAGGAGCGGCCCGAGCTCGACAAGCTCCTGGAGTTCCGCGTCGAGGGGCTCGTCCTCGTCTCGCACCGGCTCGACCCCGCGGCGCTGCGCGCGATCGCGGCCGAGACGCCGGTCGTCGTCGCCACCCGGCGTGACGTCACCGGCCCGGGGATCGACACCGTCTGCACCGACGACCGGGCCGGGGCCGAGCTCGCGGTGCGGCACCTCGTCGCGCTCGGGCACCGGCGGATCGCGCACCTCGGCGGCGGGGACGACCCGGTCGCCGCGGACCGCGAGGCGGGCTACCGGGCCGCGATGGCCGCCGCGGGCCTGGGGCGCCGTACCGCCGTGCTGCCAGGGGGTCTCGACGACGCCGCCGGCTACGCCGCGGCCCGCGCCGCGCTCGCCCTGCGGCAGCGGCCGACGGCGCTGTTCGTCGTCAACGACTTCGCCGCGCTCGGCGCGCTGGCGGCCGTCGCCGACGCCGGCCTCGACCTGCCCGGCCAGATGTCGGTCGTCGGGTTCGACGGCACCCGGCTCAGCGGCCTGCGCTCGATCGGGCTCACGTCGGTGGCGCAGCCGCTGGCCGACATCGGCCGTCTGGCCGCCGAGCGGCTGTTCGACCGTATCGACGGCCGGCGCACCCGCGCCCGGCACACGGTGCTGCCCGCGTCGCTCGTCGAGCGGGCGACGACGGCGCCGCCGGGACGAGGCCCCGCGAGGTCCTGACACGACGCCGCCCGCCCCGCCTCGACACGTACGAAGGGGACGGTCGGGCCCGCGGCCGAGGCGTCAGAGCGCGGTCGCGACGCGGACCAGCGCGGCCAGTGCCCGCGACCGGCTCTGCGGCGGCCAGGCGATCATCGTGGTCACCGTCGGCGCGTCCACGACGGGCACGCCGACCACGTCGCTGCGCAGGTCGGCGCGGACCGACTCCGGCAGCATGGTCCAGGCCCGCCCGAGGGCGACGAGCTGGAGGAGCTGGGTGAGGTCACGGACCTGCGGACCAGGCCCTTCGGGGTAGTGCCCGACGGCGGTCGGCCAGCGCGCCGGCGGGGGGTCCGCGATGGCGTCCACGTCGGCGGTACGCAGGGACTCGCAGCTGCTCAGCGGGTGACCGGCGGGAAGCAGGAGCATCTGCCCCTCGCTCCGCAGGTCCTCGGTGTCGAACCCCACGCCGGAGTCGAACGGGCGATGCAGCAGCGCCACGTCGGCCTGGCCGTCACGCAGCATCGACTCCTGCTCGCCGATGCCGCACAGCAGGACCTCCACCTCGGCGGAGTCCGGCTCGGCGGCGTAGGCCTCGAGGAGCTTCGCGAGCAGCTCGGACGACGCCCCGGCCTTGGTGACCAGCACCACCGCGGGCCGGCTCGTGACCGGCGCGGGCGCGGCGCGACGGGTGCGGCGTTCGGCGGCGTGCACGGCGTCGAGGGCGGCACGGCCCTCGTCCCGCAGGACCGCACCGGCGTCGGTGAGCTGCACCCCGCGGCCGGTGCGCTCCAGCAGGGTCACGCCGAGGCGCCGCTCCAGCCGCTGGATCGCCCTCGACAGCGGCGGCTGGGCCATCCCGAGCCGCTGCGCGGCCCGCCCGATGTGCAGCTCCTCCGCGACAGCCAGGAAGTAGCGCAGCTCCCGCGTCTCCATGCGGTCCACGGTAAGCCGCCGGATCGCTGGGCCCAATCGCCCACCACCAGGCGTCATACCTCTGCGGTATCGGGAGGGCCCGACGGGTGTTGGATCGAGGACAGCCGCGCGTCGCACGGTGTGGGCATGAGCGAACGTATGACCGCGCTGGTGACCGGCGCGAACAAGGGGATCGGCTACGAGATCGCGGCAGGGTTGGGTCGGCTCGGGTGGCGCGTCGGCGTCGGCGCGCGCGACGACGGACGACGTGCCGCCGCCGTGGAGCGGCTGCAGGCGGATGGCATCGACGCGTTCGGCGTTCCGCTGGACGTGACGAGCGACGACAGCGTCGCCGCGGCCGCCCGGCTGCTGGAGGACAGGGAAGGGCGGCTCGACGCCCTGGTCAACAACGCCGGCATCACCGGTGGGATGCCGCAGGACCCGACCACCGTCGACGTCGACGTGGTGCGCCGGGTGCTGGAGACCAACGTCATCGGCGTGCTCCGCGTCACGAACGCGGTGCTCCCGATGCTGCGCCGGTCGGCACATCCGCGCATCGTCGCCATGTCCAGCGGGGTGGGCTCCCTGACGCGGCAGAGCGCGTCCGACGACCCGCTCTCCGTGGGACCGGTCGCGGTCGCCTACTCCCCGTCGAAGACCATGCTCAACGCCGTCGTCGTCCAGTACGCCAAGGAGCTGGCCGGCACCGGTGTCCTCGTCAACGCCGCCTGCCCCGGGTACGTCGCCACGGACCTCAATGGCCACCGGGGAGTCAGGACGCCGGAGCAGGGCGCCGCCGTCGCGATCCGGTTGGCGACGCTGCCTGACGACGGACCGTCCGGGGGCTACTTCGAGGACGCGGGCCCTATCCCCTGGTGACGACAGCGGCGCCCGCCCCGTGACAGGGCGGGCGCCGTCGTCGTCAGGTGTTCCGGCTGTCACGCGACGGGGTCGAGCAGCGCCGCTCGCGGTACGCCACGGGACGGCGCACGACCGGTCACATGGGGTCGTCGACGATCGAGGCCCGCTTGTAGGGCGTGAGCGCGTCGCGCAGCTCGCCGTAGAGCGCCCAGAGGGTCTGCTCGACGCGCTGGGTGTCCTCCGGGCCGTCGTACTCGGTGAGCTCGACGAGGATCTGCTTCGTCGCGGTCACCGTGTTGAGCTGATGGTCGAGCCGGACCTGGCCCATCATGGGCATCCGGAGGATGTTCCTCGCGTCGGTGCGCCACATCGCGAGCAGGTCGTCCGGGTCGGCGATGAAGTTCTTCACCTCGGCGACCATGCGCAGCGTCGCCTTGGAGCCGATGATCTTCTCCTGGATCGCCCCGCCGCCGGTCTTGCGGTCGAGCACGACCGTCAGAGTGTGGAGGACCGGGTCGGCCGGGGTCGCGAACTGGACGGCCTGGAAGCCGCTGTCCTCCGCGAGGCCGGTGCTGAACCCGATCGTCGGGAAGCCGCGACGACCCATCGCCGCGATGATCTGCCCGACGACGGCCTCGTCGCGGGACTCCCGGGCCTCGGAGCGGGCCGCGAAGTCGGTGAGGAGCTTGAGCATCAGCCGGCCAGCCTTCCGGTGAGGTACTTGTGGAGCGACTGCGCCGCGACGTGCAGGTCGCCGGCGATGGGCGCCTTGACGGTGAACCCGTCGAAGTAGTCGTCGAGGTCGAGGATGAGCGGGACGGTGGCGTAGACGTAGCCGGTGGACATGTCGCCGTCGACGGTGATGACGCCCGGCTCGGACGCGTTCTCCACCATGTTCGACTTCAGCTCGTCCTTGATCGCCTGCTTGATCGCCGAGAAGTCGTTGGCGCGCAGCCCGTACGCGACCTGGACCTCGACGAGCCGACCGAGCGCCTTCGCCCGCACCGGGTCCTCGCAGAGCGCGACGAGGCGCACGAGCAGCCGGTCCGTGCCCTGGCCGGCCTGGAACCGCACCATGTGCGAGGTGCCGTCCGACTCCAGGTCGATGAGCCGCCAGCCCCCCGACACGTACGACGTGATGACGGCGCCGAGCGCGACGTCGTCCGCGCGGCGCGAGTACTCCCAGGCGTTGTAGCGCTTCCACGAGGCGGCGACGAGCGCGGTGAACCGCGCCTCCCCCACCTCGGTCTCAGTGGTCGTCAACGGGTCGCCCTTCCGGTCACGTGATCCTCGAGCCAGCAGCATGATTCCTACCGCACGAGCGGCCACCTGGTCCGGCGGACGCCGTGATCGTGCGGTCCGGGAACGACGGCGCCGCCCGCCCCGGATCGGGACGGGCGGCGCTCGGTCGTCCGGCTCAGCTGCAGCCGCTCGTGCTCCCGCAGCCCTCGCAGACGAAGCACGAACCCGCGGGCCGCATCTTCGTGCCGCAGGTGAAGCACATCGGCGCGTCCGAGGCGATGCCGACGAGCTTCTCCAGGAGCTCGGCCGAGGAGTGCACCTCGACCGGGGCCGGCTTGGCGACGGCCACGGCCTTCTCGGGCTTCGCCTCCGCCTTCGGCTTCACGGACGGCGCCGACTGGGCGAGCGTCTCGAGGTCCTCCTCGGAGACGTCCTCGGAGGAGTCCTCGAAGTACGACCCCGTCTCCAGGTGGCGGGCCCGCTCGGCGGCGCTGTGGATGCCGTACGCCGACCGGGTGTCGAAGTCCATGTAGTCCAGCGCGAGCCGGCGGAAGACGTAGTCCATGATCGACTGCGCCATCCGGACGTCCGGGTCGTCGGTGAGACCGGCGGGCTCGAACCGCAGGTTCGTGAACTTCTCGACGAACGTCTCCAGCGGCACGCCGTACTGCAGGCCGATGGACACCGCGATGGAGAACGCGTCCATGACACCGGCGAGTGTGGAGCCCTGCTTGCCGAACTTGAGGAAGAGCTCGCCGAGGCCGTCGTCCGGGTAGGAGCCGGCCGTGAGGTAGCCCTCCGCGCCGCCGACCGCGAACGAGATCGTCTGGCTCGGACGGCGCTTCGGCAGCCGCTTGCGGATCGGCCGGTACTCGACGCGGGTCTCGACGACCGTCTCGGTGGCCGTCGCGTCGGTCTTCTTGGCCTTCGCGTCGGACAGCGGCTGGCCGACCTTGCAGTTGTCCCGGTAGACCGCGAGGGCCTTGATGCCGAGCTTCCAGCCCTGGAAGTAGACGTCGGCGATCTCCTCGACCGTCGCCGTCTCGGGCAGGTTGACCGTCTTGCTGATGGCCCCGGAGAGGAACGGCTGGCAGGCCGCCATCATCCGCACGTGCCCCATCGGCTTGATGGACCGCTCGCCCATCGCGCAGTCGAAGACGTCGTAGTGCTCGCGCTTGAGACCGGGCGCGTCGATGACGTGGCCGTGCTCGGCGATGAACTCGACGATCGCCTCGACGGTCTCCTCGGCGTAGCCCATCTTGCGCAGGGCCATCGGGATCGTCTGGTTGACGATCTGCATCGAGCCGCCGCCGACGAGCTTCTTGAACTTGACGAGCGAGAAGTCGGGCTCGATGCCCGTCGTGTCGCAGTCCATCATGAAGCCGATGGTGCCGGTCGGTGCGAGCACCGAGGCCTGCGCGTTGCGCCAGCCGCTCTTCTCGCCGATCTTGTTGCCGAGCTCCCACTCCCGGGACGCCACGCGGTGCACGTCCTTGTCGAGCGAGGTCACGGTGCGGACGGCGTCGTTCGCCGCGGCGTGCTTGCGCATGACCCGGCGGTGCGCGTCCGCGTTGCGGGCGTAGCCCTCGTACGGGCCGACGACGCCGGCGAGCTCGGCGGAACGGCGGTACGCCGTCCCCGTCATGAGCGAGGTGATGGACGCCGCCAGCGCGCGGCCGCCGTCCGAGTCGTACCCGAGGCCGGACGCCATGAGGAGCGCGCCGAGGTTGGCGTACCCGATGCCGAGCTGGCGGAACTTGCGGGTCGTGTCACCGATCGGCTCGGTCGGGAAGTCCGCGAAGCAGATCGAGATGTCCATCGCCGTGATGACGAGCTCGACGGACTTCACGAACAGCTCGGCGTCGAACGCGCCGTCGTCCTTGACGAACTTCATGAGGTTGAGCGACGCGAGGTTGCACGAGGAGTTGTCCAGGTGCATGTACTCCGAGCACGGGTTCGAGGCGTTGATCCGGCCCGACTCGGGCGTCGTGTGCCAGTCGTTGATCGTGTCGTCGTACTGGATGCCGGGGTCGGCGCAGTCCCACGCCGCCTTGGCCATCTTGCCGAAGAGCTCCTTGGCGTCGACCGTCTCGATGACCTCGCCGGTCGTGCGGGCCCGCAGGCCGAACCGCTCGCCGTTCTCGACCGCGCGCATGAACTCGTCGCTCACCCGGACCGAGTTGTTCGCGTTCTGGTACTGGACGCTGACGATGTCCCGGCCGCCGAGGTCCATGTCGAACCCGGCGTCGCGGAGCGCGCGGATCTTGTCCTCCTCGCGCGCCTTGGTCTCGATGAACTCCTCGATGTCGGGGTGGTCGACGTCGAGCACGACCATCTTCGCCGCGCGCCGGGTCGCCCCGCCGGACTTGATCGTGCCCGCGGACGCGTCGGCGCCGCGCATGAAGGAGACCGGGCCGGACGCCGTCCCGCCGCTGGCGAGCAGCTCCTTGGACGACCGGATCCGGGAGAGGTTGAGGCCGGCGCCGGAGCCGCCCTTGAAGATGAACCCCTCCTCCTTGTACCAGTTGAGGATCGAGTCCATCGAGTCGTCGACGGCGAGGATGAAGCACGCCGAGACCTGCTGCGGCGCGGGCGTCCCCACGTTGAACCACACCGGGGAGTTGAAGCTGAACACCTGGTGCAGCAGCATCCACGTCAGCTCGTGCTCGAACAGCTCGGCGTCCGCGTCGGACCCGAAGTAGCCGTAGTCCTTGCCGGCCTTCGTGTACGTGAGGACGACCCGGTCGATGAGCTGACGCAGGCTCCACTCGCGCTGCGAGGTGCCGACGGCACCGCGGAAGTACTTCGTCGTGACGATCGTCGAGGCGTTGAGGCTCCAGAAGTCCGGGAACTCCACACCCTTCTGCTCGAAGATCGTCTCGCCGGACTTCCAGTTCGTCTGGACGACGTCGCGCCGCTCCCACGTCACCTCGTCGTAGGGGTGGACCCCCGCGGTGGTGTAGACGCGCTCGATCGTCAGGCCCTTCCGCTGGATCTTCGGGGTGTCTCCACCCCGCGTCTTGCGGGCCCCGGGGCCGGACGCGGTCTCCGTCATGTCTGCTGCTTCCCCTCGTGCTGTCTCCGGGCGCGTCGGCGCCCGCCTGGTCTCGAGACGGCTGGATCTGCCGGCCCGATCGGGTCTGTCCGTGCTGTGCTGTCGTGCGACTCGCTGCGTGCCACTGGCTCTGGTGCATGCCCCCGGTGCTGCCTCCGGAGCCGACGGGCCCGCACGGGCAGGTCCGGCGGCCGAGGGCCGACGGACGGCGCAGGTGCGGTGAGCGGTTCGGGTGCGGTGTCGTGCTCGGGGTGGGTCGTGCGGTGCTGCCTGGTGCCTGACTGGGTCCTGCCTCGTGCCGTGCTGCGTGCGATGGATCCTGGCCGTGCGGTGGAACCGCCGGCGGCGTCGCCTTCCCCTGCGCCGCCGCCGGCGGTGATCAGGTGGCCCCGCCGGGGGGACCGACGGGACCGGGGGCGACAGGCCCCGGTTCGACGCCGGTGGGCTCGCGCTCGGCGCGGAGCATCGTGATGGCCGTCTCGAAGTCCTCGAGGTCGTCGAACGCCTGGTAGACGCTCGCGAAGCGCAGGTAGGCGACCTCGTCGAGCTCGCGCAGCGGCCCGAGGATCGCCAGCCCGATGTCGTGGGCGTCGATCTCGGCGACACCGGTCGCCCGGACCGCCTCCTCGACCCGCTGGGCCAGGAGGGCCAGGTCGTCCTCACCGACGGGGCGACCCTGGCAGGCCTTGCGCACGCCGCTGACGATCTTCGAGCGGCTGAACGGCTCCGAGACACCGGCCCGCTTCACGACGGTGAGGCTCGCGGTCTCGACGGTGCTGAAGCGGCGGCCGCACTGGGGGCACTGCCGCCGCCGGCGGATCGCCGTGCCGTCGTCAGCACTGCGCGAGTCGACGACCCGCGAGTCCGAGTTCCTGCAGAACGGGCAGTTCATGGTGCACCCCTCCTCCCGCGTCGCCGCGCTCCCGACGTCGCTCCGACTCCGCCGTCCACCCCGGATCCCGCAGGCCCCCATGCGCCTGTGGACAGACCTGGGGAGTTCCTGTGGGCAACCCCCGATTTTCTGGGGACGACCCTGGGGACTAGATGTGGATGGCTTACATCGATGTAACTACTAGATGTGGGGGTAACGCTAAGCCTGTCGTCGAGGCCGTGCAAGCCCGACACGCGTGTCGCGAGAACGCCGCTGGTCACTCGGCGTGTCGATTCGACTACTCAGAGAGATCACGCGCAGGTCCGGGCCGAGGGTCGGGCAGGTCGATCGACGGAGCGGATCCGGATCGACACGAGAGGTGACGGAGGTCTCAGCCCGCCACCGGGACGGCGATCCGGCGACCGGCCTCGAGGGACCCGCTCTCGAGCGCGTTGAGCTCGACGATCCGGGCGACGGTGTCGCGTCGGTCCACCCCGGGGGCGACCCGGCCGGCGATCTGCCAGAGGCTCTCCCCCGGCTGGACGACGTGGTACGCCACGGGGACCTGGGTCGCCGTCTCGCCGGCACGCGCGACCCGACCGCTCCCGAGCACCACGACCGCGGTGACGAGCAGGCCGAGCAGGACCACCGCGAGGCGGACGACGACGCGGCCGCGACGCGTGAGGCGCAGCCGCGCGGAACGGCGGTCAGCGCGCACCGCAGGTCGGGCGACCGGGGTGGGTGCGGTGACCAGCCGCAGGTCGGGGCGCGCCGCGGGCCGGCCGGCGGCTGCCGCCGGGCGGGTCGCGACCCGGGCGACCGCACCGGTGCCGAGGACGGCGGTGGTGCCGAGAACGTAGGTGCTCATGTCAGCCTCCGACGCGGGGGAAGGATCGAACCCGTGTTCGATCGAACGTCTGTACGGTTCTATCACCGGGCACCGACAGAGTCGAGACACGTTCGAACATGTGTTTGAAACGTGTCGCGGCGAGCCCTAGCGTTACGACCGGCAACCCCACCGAGGAGGAGGCGCACATGAGCCGCGGCGACCAGCAACCGGAGCCCGACGCGACGCAGGAGCCGGGAGCCCGGGTGCACGCCTTCCCGGACGGCCCGGCGGGCGGCGACGGACTCACGTCCCGGCAGCGGCTCGTCCTGGAGACGATCCGCGACTCCGTCGAGCGGCGCGGCTACCCGCCGAGCATGCGGGAGATCGGCGAGGCGGTCGGGCTCACGAGCCCGAGCAGCGTCGCCCACCAGCTCACGACGCTCGAGCGCAAGGGCTTCCTGCGCCGGGACCCGAACCGGCCGCGCGCGATCGAGGTCATGATCCCCGGCGCCGGGACGGTCGCCGTCGAGGACCCCGGCGTCGACGAGACCGGCGCGGGCGACGACCGACCCACGCCGTCCTACGTCCCCGTCGTCGGCCGGATCGCGGCCGGCGGCCCGATCCTCGCCGAGCAGGCCGTCGAGGAGGTCTTCCCGCTGCCCCGCCAGCTCGTCGGCGACGGCCAGCTCTTCCTGCTCAAGGTCGTCGGCGACTCGATGGTCGACGCCGCGATCTGCGACGGCGACTGGGTCGTCGTGCGGCAGCAGCCGGTGGCCGAGAACGGCGACATCGTCGCCGCGATGATCGACGGCGAGGCGACAGTGAAGACGTTCAAGCGCCGCGACGGGCACGTGTGGCTCATGCCCCACAATCCCGCGTACCAGCCGATCCCCGGCGACGACGCGACCGTGCTCGGGCGGGTCACGGCGGTCCTGCGGCGGATCTGACGACGCCTGCGCCCTGCCCGCAGCACGACGGGCGGGCAGGGCCGGCGACGACGCGGGAGCGGGCCCGCAGAACGGATCCGAGGGCCCCGACGAACGGGTGAACTCCCGCTGATCGGTCACTCTCGGCGTTTGACTTGTGACTGAATGTCGACCAACTTGGGGCGCCGGGCGGCGGCCGGCACCCCGGTGCGGTTACTCTGGCCGCCGAGTCGACGTCCCGTTCCCGGGTCTGGAGGATCCCCCGTGCAGGCACCCGACCTCGACGGCACCGTCCGGCACGTCGTCGCAGCACATCTCGACCTCGCCCCCGAGGTGCTCACCGGGGACATCGCCCTCGGCGACCTCGGCCTCGACGACGACTGCGCGTTCGAGCTGCTCGTCGCCGTCGAGGAGGCGCTCGACGTGCGCTTCCCCGACGACTTCTTCGACGGCGTGACGACCTACGGCGAGCTGACCACCGCCGTCCGCGTGGCCGTCGGCGGCTGACCGGCAGGTCCCCGCTCCGGCGGCGTCCCGGCCTCAGCCGCGGCCGGCCGCCCGCAGGGCGTCCGCCGCACGGTCGACGTCCGCCTCGTCGTTCCAGACGTGGAACGACATCCGCACCATCCCCGCCCGGCCGGCGACGGCGCACCCGGCGACGCCGAGCGCCCGGCGCAGCGCACCGTCCGGGTCGGGCAGCGAGACGATCGCGCTGCCCGCCGGGGCCAGGCCCAGCCGGGCCCGCAGCCCGTCGGCGAGCGCCACGTCCCAGGCCCGGATCTCCTCGGTGCCCACGGCGGCGAGCAGCTCGAGGGCGACCGCGGTGCCGACCCATGCGTGCCAGGCGGGTGAGACGTCGAAGCGCCGGGCGTCGGACGCGAGCGTCATGTTCGGCCCGTAGGTGGACGACCACACGTCCTGGCCCGCGTACCAGCCGGCGGAGGTCGGTCGCAGCCACTCGCGCGCCCCGGGGCGCACCGTGAGGAACGCCGTCCCGCGCGGCGAGCACAGCCACTTGTACGCCGAGCAGACCGTGACGTCGTCGGCGCCGGCGTCGAGCGGGAGCCAGCCGGCGGCCTGGGTGGCGTCGCAGACCGTCCTGGCGCCGACCGCGCGGGCGGCCTCGCGGACCGCGGCGGCGTCCGCGACCCGCCCGTCGGCGGACTGCACGAGCGAGTACGCGACGACGGACGTGCCGGGGCGCACCTCGCTCGCGAGCGCCTCGAGCGGCACCTGCCGCACCGTGACCCCGCGGTCGGCGTGGACGAGGAACGGGAAGACGACCGACGCGAAGTCGCCGTGCACCGTGAGCACCTCCGCGCCGTCCGGCAGGGACGACGCGACGGTCCCGACGAGCACGCTGGCCTGCGAGCCCACCGCCACGTCGGACGCCGCGACCCCGGCGATCCGTGCGTACGCGGTGCGGGCGCGGCGGACGTCCTCGTCGAACGCGGCCGCGTCGCTGCGACCGGCCTGCCAGTCGTCGAGCGCCCCGCGCAGCGCGGCGACGACCGGCGCCGGCGGCAGCCCGAGGGTCGCCGCGTTGAGGTAGCCGGGGACGGGCGCGAAGGACGCCCGGAGCGCGTCGAGCGCCGGACCGGACGACGGGGCCGCGGCCTGGGACGACGAGCGGGCGGACGACGAGCGGGCGGACGACGAGGCGACGGACGAGGTCATGCACCGAGTCTTGCGTCCGCGCTCGCATCACACAACGACAACATGCTGAGCCGCGCCATAACCGCATGTTATGTGCGCGGTAGCATTCGCCCATGCCCGAGGACCTCGACGTCCAGTCCCTGCGGATCGTCCGCGCGATCGCCGACGCGGGCACGATCACCGCGGCCGCGACGGCGCTCGGGTACAGCCAGCCCGCCGTGAGCCAGCACGTCCGGCGGCTCGAGCGGCGGCTCGGGACGGCCCTGCTCGAGCGCCGTGGCCGCGGAGTCCGGCTCACCGAGGCCGGCCGGGTGCTCGCCCGGCACGGCGCCACGGTGACGGCGGCACTGGACGCCGCGGCGAGCGAGGTCGCGGCGCTCACCGGCCTGCGCGGCGGCCGGGTCCGGCTGCTCGCGTTCCCCTCGTCGTCCGCCACCCTCGTGCCGACGGCGCTCGCGACGCTGCGCGACCAGCACCCCGACCTGCAGGTGAGCCTCGACGAGTGCGAACCGCCGGAGTCGCTGCAGCGCCTGCGTGCCGGTGCCTGCGACATCGCCATCGCCTTCTCCTACCCGGGCACCGACCTCGGCCGCGGTGAGGACGACCTCGCCGGCCTCGAGGTCCGTCTGCTCCTCGAGGACCCGCCGGTGCTCGCGCTGCCCGCCGGGCACCCGCTCGCCGAGTCCCGCCGGCTGCACCTGCGCGACCTCGCGGGGCAGACCTGGATCGCCGGGTGCGCGCGCTGCCGCGGCCACCTGCTCCAGGCCTGCGCGTCGGCCGGGTACGCGCCGTCGATCGCCTATGCCACCGACGACTACGTGGCCGTGCTCGGGCTCGTCGCCGCGGGCCTCGGGGTGGCCCTGCTGCCCGGGCTCGTGCTGCCGACGGCGGCGCGGCACCCGGGCGTCGCCGTCCGCGCGGTCGGCGGCACGTCGCCGCGCACCGTCTCGACGGTGACGACGCCGGACCTCATGCGGGTGCCCGCCGTCGCCGCGACCGTCGACGCGCTCTCGGACGCCGCGCTCTCGCTCTGACGTCAGGCCCGGACGGCGCGCAGCGCGAGCAGGCGCGGCACCTGCGCCCAGCGCGGGTCCGCGCCCGGGACGTCGTCCCCTGCGGGCTCGCGCGCCTCGTCGAGGGCGAACCCGGCACGGGCGAGCGCCGTGAGCCAGGTGCCGAGAGTCCTGTGGTACCAACCGATCTCGCGGACCGACGTGAGCGGCGCGGCCCCGTCCGGCCCCGCTCCCCCCGCGGTCGGCCCGGACGACCAGTACCGCTCACGGACGTAGGCCCCGACGGCGCGCTGCTCCCCGGCCGGCCCCGGCACCCAGCGTGCACCGTCGTGGTCGGTCCACGGGTGCGGCAGGACGACGACGAGTGCTCCCCCGGGCCGCAGCACCCGGTGCACGTGCGCGAGCGCCGCGTCGAGATCGGCGACGTGGTGCAGCACGAGGACGGCGCAGACCGCGTCCAGGGCGGCGTCCGGCACATCCGGCCCGCCCGGACCGAGGTCCTCGGCGGCGCCCGGGCGGTAGTCGATACCCAGCGGCTCGGCGCGCTCGCTCGCCCGCGCCGCGTCGAGCAGCGCCCCCGTCGGCTCGACGGCGACGACCCGGGCGCCGAGCCGGGCGAGCCGGCGCGCGACGTGCCCCTCGCCGCAGCCGAGGTCGAGCACCCGGCGCCCGACGACGCCGTCCGGCCCGCCGAGCAGGTCGACGGTCACCCGGGCCGCGAGGTCGTTGAACCCGCGGCCCGCGCCGCGGACGCCGTCGAGGTACCACCGGGCTGCGTCGTCCCACGTCGGCACACGCCACCTCCGGGCTCGGGACGGCACCGGGCCGTCGGGTCAGCGGCAGGCCGTCACGTCAGCAGCATGAGGCCGTCGTCCTCGTCCGGGGCGTGCTGCTCGGCCCGGGCGGCAGCGGCCACGTCGACCTCGGTCGGGACCTCGACGGCCAGCCCGAGGGCCGCCATCCGGGCCGCGACCTGCTCGGGGCTGCAGTCGTAGCGCTCGGCGAGGACGGCGAGCGGGCGGCCCGCCTCGACGGCGGCGCGCAGGCCGGCGTCCTCCTCGGGGGTCCAGCCGCGACCGGCGGTGATGCCGGCCCGGGACGAGGGCGGGGCCGGCGTCTTCGCACCGTTGCCCGCGGCGAGCGCGCGGTCGACCGGGTCGGCGACGGGCAGCACCTCGGGGGCGGTCTCGCCGATCCGGGTGAGCGCCTTGAGGACGACGCCGCGGTCGGTCGTCGACCAGAACGGCGGCAGCGAGCCACGGAGGAACCCGCCGTACCGCGCGGTCGCGAGCCGGCTGTCGAGGACCGCGACGACACCGCGGTCGGCGGACGTGCGGATGAGCCGGCCGACGCCCTGGGCGAGCCGCAGCCCCGCGTGCGTCGCCGCGACCTGCATGAAGCCGTTGCCGCCGGCCCGCGCGACGGCCTGGCTGCGGGCGGCCGCGAGCGGGTCGTCGGGCCGCGGGAACGGGATCCGGTCGATGACGACGAGCTGGCAGGCGCTGCCCGGGACGTCGACGCCCTGCCAGAGCGACAGCGTGCCGAACAGGCACGTCTGCGCGTCCCGGGCGAAGGCGCGCACGAGCGTCGGGGTCGCGTCGTCGCCCTGGCACAGGATCGGGACGTCGAGCCGCTCGCGGAGCTCCTCGGCGGCGTACTCGGCGGCCCGCCGCGAGGAGAACAGCCCGAGGGTGCGCCCGCCGGCCGCCTCCACGAGGGTCGCGAGCTCGTCGAGGACCGCGGCCGACATGCCGTCCCGGCCGGGCGGTGACAGGTGCTTGGCGACGTAGAGGATGCCCTGCTTGGGGTAGTCGAACGGGCTGCCGACGTCGAGCCCGCGCCACGGTGGGGTCTTCTCCCCGAGCAGGCCGACGCTGCCCGCGACGGCGTCGAAGGTGCCGCCGAGCGTGAGGGTCGCGGACGTGAGGACGACGGTCCGCTCGCCGAAGAGCCGCTCCCGCAGCAGCCCGGCCACCGTGAGCGGGGCGATGTCGAGCGCCGTCCGGACCGCGCCGTCCGGGCGCTTGTACCGGGACAGCCACGCGACGTCCGGCCCCTGCGGCCCGGCCGAGCCGGACGCGAGCCGCTCGGCGACGTCGAAGACCTCCTGGACGGCGGCCCGCGCGACCTGTCGCGAGCCGTCGGGGGCGGTCGCACCGGGCTCGGGCTTGAGCCCGGAGAAGACGGTCTTGGCGGCGTCCCGGACGGCGCCGACAGCGACCTGGAGGAACTCCGGGAGGTCCCCGGTGAACCTGCCCTCCTCGGTCTCCTCGAGGGCCGCCGCGAGGATGTCCGCGGCGGTGTCGAGCGGCCCGGTGTCACCGGACCCCGCCTTGCGGGCGCGCTTCGCGGCGGCCTCGACGGCCGAGACCGTGAGCTCGTCGGTGATGACGGACGTCACCCGGTCGGCGAGCTCGTGCGCCTCGTCGACGACGAGCAGCTCGTGGTCGGGCAGCATCTGGCGGCCCTCGAAGGCGTCGATCGCGACGAACGCGTGGTTGCTCACGACGACGTCGACGTGGTGGGCGCGCTCCCGGGACGCCTCGCTGAAGCAGTCCGCGGCGCTCGGGCAGCGGGTGCCGCCGAGGCACTCGTGGGCGCTCACCGACACCTGCCGCCAGGCCCGCTCGCTGACCCCGGGGACGAGCTCGTCGCGGTCGCCGGACTGCGTGGTCTCCGCCCACTCCCGCAGCCGGACGATCTCCTTGCCGAGCCGCGACGTCGGGGACGCGAAGACCTTGCCGCCGGCGGTGACGCCGTCGTCCGCCTCGGAGCCGGGGACGTCGAAGAGCGCGTCGTCCTCGTCGGGGAAGCCGCCCTCGACCTTGTGCATGCACACGTAGTTGCGCCGGCCCTTGACGAGCTGCCACGTCGGGCGGCGGCCGAGCAGCGGCGCGAGCGCGTCGGCGACCCGGGGCAGGTCGCGGTCGACGATCTGGGCCTGGAGCGCGAGGGTCGCCGTCGAGACGACGACGGGCGTACCCGTCTCCACCGCGTGCGCGATCGCCGGCACGAGGTAGCCGAGCGACTTGCCGGTGCCGGTGCCCGCCTGGACGAGGAGGTGCTCCCCGGACGCCGCCGCGTCGGCGACCGCCCGGGCCATCTCCTCCTGGCCCGGCCGCGGGGAGCCGCCGACCGCGCCGACGGCCGCTGCGAGCAGGTCACGCGTCGAGGGTCCGGCAGCCACCCGAAGACCCTAGCCCGCGCGTCCGACGAGCGGGCCGCGTCGTCCACAGGGACGCGCCATCGGTCTCGTCACTGGTCTACGGTGCGACTCGGTCCGTCGCGCACAGCCAGGAGGTCCCGTGGACGTCGTCGTCGTAGGGTCGGCCAACGCCGACCTCGTCATCCGGGTCGAGCGCCGACCGGGCGCCGGGGAGACGGTGCTCGGCGGGGACGTCGCGACGATCCCCGGCGGCAAGGGCGCCAACCAGGCGGTCGCGGCCGCCCGGGTCGCGGAGGGCTCCGGGGTCGCCGTCCGGTTCGTCGGGCGGGTCGGCGACGACGAGCACGGCGCGATGCTGCGGGCCTCGCTCGCGTCCTCCGGGGTGGACGTCGCCCTGCTCGGCACCGCGGACCGGGCGACCGGCGCAGCCCTCATCCTCGTCGACCCCGACGGCGACAACTCGATCGTCGTCTCCCCCGGGGCGAACGCCGCGGTCACAGCCGACGACGCGCGCTGCGACGCCGTCGCGGGCGCCACCGTCGTCGTGCTCCAGCGCGAGGTCCCGGCCGAGGTGAGCCTGGCCGCCGCCGAGCACGCCCGCGGCACCGTCGTCCTCAACCTCGCACCCGCCGGCCCGGTGCCCGACGCGCTGCTCGCCCGCACCGACGTCCTCGTCGTCAACGAGCACGAGGCGGCGCTGCTCATCGGCGAGCCGGTCGGGGACGGCGGGCTCGCCCCGGCCGACGCGGCCAGGCGGCTGCGCGCGCTCGGTCCCGGGGCCGCGGTCATCACCCTCGGCGCGCAGGGCGCCTACGCCCAGGACGACGCGGGCGACGCCTGGGCCCGGCCGCCGGCCGTCGAGGTCGTCGACACCACCGGTGCCGGCGACGCGTTCGTCGGGGCCCTGGCGGCCTCGCTCGCCCGCGGCGCGTCGGTCACCGGGTCGCTCGAGGTCGCCGTCGTCGTCGGGGCGCTCGCGGTGACCGCGACCGGCGCCCAGCCGTCGTTCCCGACCGCCGCCCAGGTGCGCTCCGCGTTGTCGTACGACGGCTGACGGGGCCGCGCGCCCGGGCCCGCCGCCGCGCCGGGGCTCCCGGGCGGACCGGCCCGCCCGGCCGCTCAGCCCGCGGGACCGCCGGTCGGCTGCCCGGTCTGCGGCGCCCCCAGGCAGAGCGGGTCGACCGGCAGGCCGCTGCGGGTGGGCGCCATCCAGGCGAGCACGCTCCGCTCGACCTCCCAGCCGTGCGCCGCGAGCCTCGACGTCGGCGGGGTCGGCACCCCCGAGCACAGCGCGATCGTGACGACCTCCTTCGTCGGCACGAACCGGACGCCCGACCCGTCGAGCACCGTGGTGTACGTGTCGTCGAGCGAGACCAGGCTGACCTGCTCGACCCCGGTGCCGCCGCCGTCGACCGCACGCTCCAGCGCGACGTGCGGCAGCACCGGGGCCCGCAGGTAGCGCTGCCCGACGAACACCGGCAGCACGAGCAGCAGCACGGCCGCCGCGAGCGGCAGCACCCGGTCGGCGAACCCGATCGGCACCGCACCGGGCAGCAGCGGCACGAGCACGAGCGGGAGCACGACCAACACCGCGGTGACCGGCTCGCCGCCGGTCACCGCGGCCCACACCGTCGGCGCCAGCCACCAGCCGGCGAGCACCGCGAGCACCGTCGGGACCAGCACGGCCCGCCGCCCCGGCAGCACGGCCGGCCCCACCGGGCCGAACCGCTGCACCGCGGGCTCGAGCCGGACGATCACCGCGACCGTGAGCAGCAGCAGCGGCAGGAACCGCAGCTGCCACGAGAGCAGCGCGAGGCCGATCGCGGGCACGCTCGTCCAGGCCGGGGTACGGGCCCCGACCCGGGTCAGCCAGGACCGTTCCGAGCCGCCGCTCACCCGGTGCAGCAGGTAGCAGACCCGGATCCCGAGCGGGAGCGCCGGCCCCGCCCAGACCAGCGAGACGAGCAGCGCCGAGACCAGCCCGAGCGGGCTCGCGGACTGCAGCAGCATGGCCATCGTCTCGACGTCCTGGCGGGCGAGGAACCACACCCGGAGCACGAGGAGCACGATCGGGAACGACGGCAGCAGGGTGAGCAGCCAGGCCCGCTCCGGCTGCGGCCGGCCGGCACCGACCGTGATGACCGACCGGGTGACCGGCGGTTCCGCCCCGACGGACGTCACGAGGTCCCCGCGCCGACCGCGCCGCCGGACTCCCAGGGCCAGCGCCGCACCGGGCAGAGCCCGACCGGGGCCGGCTGCACCGCCTCGGCGATCGGCTGGGCCGGTGCGCCCGAGGGCGCCGCGGCCGCGCCCGGGGCGTTCACCATCCGGCCGAAGGAGGTGTTCCAGCGGCTCAGGCTGCCGGGGACGCCGCGCAGGTCCTCGAGCGCCAGCAGCACGAGCTGACGGCGGGCCCGCACCCTGTCGTCGATCCGCGGGTCCGGGGCGTCGCAGCGGTCGTCGACCGGCGGCTCGTCCGAGCCGGGCTCGTAGGGCGCGGCCCGGCGGACCACCCCGACCGCGATCCCCCAGGCCTCCGGCCGCTGGTTCGTCACGTTGTGCATGACGAGCTCGTCGGGGTACCGGGCCTGGAACCCGGCGAGCAGGGCGGCGTCGGTGAACGCCGCGATGACGTCGTCGCGGGTGCCGGTCCGCGGCGCCCGCAGCCGGCGCACGCAGCTGCTGTTGTTCAGCTGGATGCTCAGCATCCACGGGTCGAACCGGGCCTGCTCGAGGTACTGCTCGCTCGTCGCCGTCCCGACGGTGCAGACCCGGCCCACGAGCTGACCGCTGCGGATCCGGTCGGCGAGGGTCTGCAGGTCGGGGATGTACGGCACCCCGACCCGGGTCAGGATCGTCGCCTCCGTCTTGAGGTAGGGCCCGGCGAACACCACGCTGTGCTCCCGCTCGGCCGTGATGCTGTACCCGGCGGCCACGAGGTCGAGGCCGACCGGGCGGCTGCCGTCCTCGCCCGGGACCGGCTCGGTGGAGGTCAGCGTGGCCCGCTGCTCCGGCACGACCGTGTGGTACTCGACCCGCATCCCGAGCCACTCGGCGACGTAGGCGGCGACGTCGGCGTCGAACCCGGTGCAGAGCAGCTCGCGCTGGGCCTGCGCGTCACCGGGGCCAGTGCCCTCGGCCGGGGTCGCCTGCCGCACGCAGGTGCTGACCCCCGGGATGTCCCCGTTGACCCCGACGCGCAGCGGCTGGGCCGACGACCAGCCGGCCCTGCGCATGAGGTCGGCGACCGTCGGCGGACGGCGCACGGCCGCCTCACGGACCCCGACCGCGACGACCAGCCCGAGCACGGCGACGACGGCGGCCGCGCGGAGCCGGCGGGTCCGGGCCGCCTCGTCCTGAGGGCTGCCGGCGTCCGGCCCGTCGCCGTCGGTCGGCGCGGTCCGTGGGT
>NZ_MWLL01000108.1 GCF_002198675.1 Kineosporia sp. R_H_3
GGGCGCGCCGCAGACGTCGCAGTAGTCGTCCGCGACCCCGGCGGCGGGCGGGTCCTCGCTCGACCTCGACGCGCCGGCGGCCCCGGCCGCCGGGTCCACGTCCGGCAAGCCGTGCCCGAACTGCCAGGCGGCGAACCTCGCGGACGCGCTGTTCTGCGAGGACTGCGGCTACGACTTCACGACGGGGCAGATGCCGCGGTCGGTCCCGACGACGCCCGAGCTCGCGCCGCTCGACCCGCCGGCCGGTGCGCCGGGCGGCCCGGCCGCCGGGCCGGTCGAGTGGGTCGTCGAGGTCTGGGTCGACCCGGACTGGCACGCCGCCCAGGACGCCGCCGACCCGTGCCCCTCGCCGGGCATGCCGGTCGTCGTCCCGCTCGTCGGGTCGAGCCTGCTCGTCGGCCGGACGTCCGCGAGCCGGAACATCCACCCGCAGGTCGACCTCGGCACCGACACCGGTGTCTCCCGCCGGCACGCCCAGCTGACGACGGACGGCATGCGCTGGTTCGTCGAGGACCTCCAGTCGGCGAACGGCACGTACGTCGGGGCGTCCGGCGCCCCGCTGCCGACGACGCCCGTCACGCCCGGCCAGCGCACCGAGCTCGCCGACGACGACCGGGTGTACATCGGCGCGTGGACCCGCCTCGTCATCCGGAAGGCGACCCCGCAGGAGCAGGCCCCGACCTCCTGACGACCGTGCCCGGCGCGGCGCCGGGCACGGTCTGCGCGGGACGTCACACGCCCCGTGGCGAGAAGGGCCCTCCGGAGTCGCTAGCCTTGCCGACGGACGAATGCGGCGTCGCGCCGTCCGGTACGGCTTGCCAGACGCCGCCACCCGACGTGAAGGGGAGTGGCGCACCGATGGCGCGCAACGGCATCGTGACCGTGGTGGGAGCCGGGTTCTACGGCTCGACGACGGCCCAGCGGCTGGCTGAGTACGACATCTTCGACAAGGTCGTGCTCACGGACATCCGTGACGGCTGGGCCGAGGGCCTGGCGCTCGACCTCAACCAGTCCCGGCCGATCGAGGGCTTCGAGACCCAGGTGGTCGGCAAGACGACCGGCACGGACGGCAGCGGCTACGAGGCGATCCAGGGCTCGGACATCGTCGTCATCACCGCAGGCCTGCCCCGCAAGCCCGGCATGAGCCGGATGGACCTGCTCGGCGTCAACGGTGGCATCGTCCGCGGCGTCGCCGAGAACGTCGCGAAGCACGCGCCCGACGCGGTCATCATCATCGTGTCGAACCCGCTCGACGAGATGACGACGCTCGCCCAGATCGCGAGCAAGTTCCCGCACGAGCGGGTCATCGGCCAGGCGGGCATGCTCGACACCGCGCGGTTCTCGTACTTCGTCGCGGAGAAGCTCGCGGTGCCGGTCGGCGCCGTGAAGACCCTCACCCTCGGCTCGCACGGCGACACGATGGTCCCGGTCCCGAGCGCCTGCACGGTCAACGGCAAGCCGCTCGCCGACCTGCTGCCCGCCGACACGATCGAGGAGCTCGTCGTCCGCACCCGCAACGGCGGCGCCGAGGTCGTGGCGCTGCTCAAGTCCGGCTCGGCGTACTACGCGCCGTCGGCCGCCGCCGCCCGGATGGCCAAGGCCGTCGCCGAGGACAGCGGCGCCGTCATGCCGGTCTGCGCGTGGCTCACCGGCCAGTTCGGCATCAGCGACGTGTACCTCGGCGTCGAGGCCGAGCTCGGCAAGGGCGGCGTCCGCCGGATCGTCGAGCGCGACCTCACCGAGACCGAGGTCGCCGGGCTCAAGGAGGCCGCCGACGCGGTCAAGGCCAAGGCCGCGGACGTCGCGTCCCTCTGAGGCCTGTCGGCCCCGAGCACCTGAGCACGACCGACGCCTGACCGGCGTCGTCCAGAGGATCTGCCCGCTCCTGCGGGCAGATCCTCTGTCGTTCTGCGGTCAACGGCGGTGATCAGACCGTCGTGAGGCTGCGGGTGTACGCGGCCGGCGTCGTGCCAAGGTGGGACCGGAAGTCGCGGACGAGGTGGGCCTGGTCGGCGTAGCCGAGGTCGGCGGCGAGCTCGGCCCACACGACGTCGTCCCCGCCCGCGGCCCGGTCGGCCGCCTCGACGATCCGCCAGCGCCGGATCACCCACGCCGGGCTGACCCCGAGTGCCTGGGAGAACATCCGCTGCAGGGTGCGGACGCCGACCCCCGCGTGGGTCGCGAGCTGCTCGACGCGGACGACCGACCGGTCGTGCTCGGCGACCGCGGCGACCGCCGTCACCTCGCGCGCCAGGGCGAGCGCCGGCGCCGGCCGGCGGGCGACGACCCCCTCGAGGACGCCGCGCAGCGCCGCGACCCGGGCCGGCTCGTCGCCCGCCCGTTCGACGGTCGCGGCGACGCCCCGGACCCCGAGCACGTCGTCCATCGGCACCTCGGCGTCGGTGAGGGTGTGCGCCGGGCGGTCGGTGAGTGCACCGAGCCCGCCGGACGTCTTCGCCGCGACGGTCCAGCCGTCGCCGACGAGCCGGCGCTCGTCGAGCCGGCGGTGGACGCCGTACACCCGCGCGCCCGCCGGCTTCATGACCCGGCCCGCCCGGTCGACCGTGCCGACCGACAGGTGCGACCCGGGGTGGGTGAGCACCTTCTGGATGTGCTCCATGCCCTCGGGCAGCTCGTACGCGACCGCCCAGAACCAGTCGACGAGGCCGTCGAGCGCCTCGCCCGGCGGGTACCGCTCGAGCGAGACGATCGTGCGCATGAACGCGGGGTCGACGATGCCCCGGGTGTCGTCGGGGCCGGGGACGGTGGACCGCATCGCTCCACCGTAACCGCGGCCCCGGACACCTGTCGCGAACCTTCAATCCGGGCGCGGACGACGTCCCTAGGCTCGCCGCATGACCGCTGACACGAACGCACAGACCGCCGGCACGCAGCCCGACGAGATCCCCTTCTTCCCCGCGCCGGCCCCCGCGGCCCTGGCCGACCCGGGTACCGCACGCGCGATGCTCCTGCCCGTCCTCGACGACCTGGCCGCCGTCGTCGCGGCGATCGGGGACGACGACCTCGCCCGCCCGACGCCCTGCCGCGACTACGACGTCGCCGGGCTGCGCGACCACGTCCTCGGCTGGCTCGACCTCTTCGGCGCGGCCTTCGCCGACCCGGCCCGCGCGACGACCCGGCCCGACCCGGAGCAGTTCCACGCCGCCGACCTGCCGACGGCTGCCTTCCCGGCCCCGCAGGACGTCGTCCGCACCGCCGCCGGCCGCCTCGACCGCGCCCTCGCGGACGGCGTCCTCGACGGCGACGTCGTCATGTCGCAGGCCCGGATGACCGGCCCCGCGGCGCTCGGCATGATCCTCGGCGAGTACGTCGTCCACGGCTGGGACCTCGCGACCGCGACCGGGCGGGCGTGGACGCCCCCGCAGGACGCCGTGACCGTCGCCCACGAGTTCTTCGGCGGCGTCGTCGCGCCGGAGTACCGCGGCCCGGACGGCGGGTTCTTCGACGCCGAGGTCGAGGTGCCGGACGACGCGCCCGCCCTCGACAGGCTGCTCGGCTTCGCGGGCCGCGACCCGCGGTGGACCCCGGCCGCCTGACCCGGGGGCGAGGGCGTCAGGACGCGGCGGCCCGGGTCTCGCCCTCGAGCTGCGCCGTGACCCGCTCGCCCGTGATGAGCGCGTACGTCGCGCCGGCGATCGCGGCCCCGGCGAGCGGGGCCAGCCAGAACAGCCACAGCTGGCCGAGCGCCCAGGAGTCGGTGAAGAGCGCGACGCCGGTCGACCGGGCCGGGTTCACCGACGTGTTCGTCACCGGGATCGACACGAGGTGGATGAGCGTCAGGGCGAGGCCGATCGGGATCGGGGCGAACCCGACCGGGGCGCGGCCGTCCGTCGCGCCGAGGATGACGTAGAGGAACACCGCCGTGAGCACGATCTCGACGACGAGCGCGGCCGTGAGCGAGTAGCCGCCGGGGGAGTGGTCGCCGTAGCCGTTCGCGGCGAACCCGGACGCGCCCGCGTCGAAGCCGTCCTGTCCGGACGCGACGACGAGCAGGACGCCCCCGGCGACGATCCCGGCGACGACCTGGGTCACGACGTACGCGGGGACGTCCTTCCACGGGAAGCGCCGCGCGACGGCGAGCCCGAACGTCACCGCGGGGTTGAAGTGACCGCCGGAGACGTGCCCCACGGCGTAGGCCATCGTCAGCACCGAGAGCCCGAACGCGAGCGCGACGCCGAGCAGCCCCACGCCGACGTCGGGGAAGCCGGCGGCCAGGACGGCCGTCCCGCAGCCGCCGAAGACGAGCCAGAAGGTGCCGAGGAACTCCGCGCCGAGGCGGGAGGAGAGGGCGGGGGTGACGGACATGGGAACCTCCGAGGGCGAGGGTGCTACGTCACGAAGATCCCAATCTGGACCTGATCCGTCGTTTTGGCGAGGGGTCACCGGGTGAACACGGCGTGTCGCACGCCGTGCGTGGTCGTGTCCCCGGGAACCGGTCCGAAACGGGGAGCACCGGGTGCATCCGGACGGGCCCCACGGGGCGAAGGAGGGGCACGAGGAGCCGGCGACGGCGCCGGACCCGCTCCCTGACGAAGGGACCCCCATGAACCTCCGACGACGTCTCGCAGCAGCGGCCGCCTCCGGTGTCGCACTCGCCCTCGGAGCGACCGTCCTGGCCGCCGCCCCGGCGTCCGCGACGACGACGAGCCCCGGCAACCGCTCGCTCGCCGCCGTCCTGCTCTCGGACGGCAACCAGTTCGACCGCAACTGGAACGACTACGACATCGTCACCGAGGCCGTGCTCGCGGTGCTCGCCGCCAAGCCGGGCTCCCCGGTCAAGGTCGTCACCGACGGCGACGTCGCCCTCACCGCGTTCCTCCCGCGGGACGACGCGTTCCGCCGGCTCGTCAAGGACCTCACGGGCACCCGCCCGAAGACCGAGAAGGCCACGTTCGAGGCCGTCGCGGGCCTCGGCATCGACACCGTCGAGACCGTCCTGCTCTACCACGTCGTCCCCGGGGCGACGATCACGCGCGCGCAGGCCCTCAAGGCCGACGGCGCCCGGCTCACGACGGCGCTCGGCAGCACGGTGAAGGTCGACGTGACGAAGCGGCACGGCAAGCGCGTCATCAAGCTCGTCGACGCGGACCGCACGGACCGCAACCCGCGGGTCGTCAAGGCCGACATCAACAAGCGGAACAAGCAGATCGCGCACGGCGTCGACCGCGTCCTGCGCCCGATCGACCTGCCCTGACCGGACGGCGGGCCGCCGACCGCCGGGGACACCCCGGTCGGCGGCCCGCACCCGCCGTCCACCGACGTCACACCGCCCGCGGACGGCGGCGTGCGCGCGCGTCGATAGGCTGCCCGTCGGAATCAGTGCCGCGGCACGGCCCCACCCGGCCGGTGCCGGCGCGGACAGCGTCGAAGGAGTCGTGTCAGTGACGAAGATCAAGGTTGCCGGGCCCGTCGTCGAGCTCGACGGCGACGAGATGACCCGCATCATCTGGCAGTTCATCAAGGACCGGTTGATCCACCCGTACCTCGACGTCGACCTGCGCTACTACGACCTCGGCATCGAGCACCGGGACGCCACCGACGACCAGGTGACGATCGACGCGGCGAACGCCATCAAGGAGCACGGGGTCGGCGTCAAGTGCGCGACGATCACGCCCGACGAGGCCCGCGTCGAGGAGTTCGGCCTCAAGAAGATGTGGGTCTCCCCGAACGGCACGATCCGCAACATCCTCGGCGGCGTCGTCTTCCGCGAGCCGATCATCATCAGCAACATCCCGCGGCTCGTCCCGGGCTGGACCAAGCCGATCGTCATCGGCCGTCACGCCCACGGCGACCAGTACAAGGCGACGAACTTCAAGGTCCCCGGCGCCGGGCAGCTGACGATCACGTTCACGCCCGAGGACGGCTCCGAGCCGATCCAGCACGTCGTCGCGAACTACGGCGCCGACGGCGGGGTCGCGATGGGGATGTACAACTTCAACAAGTCCATCGAGGACTTCGCGCGCGCCTCGTTCGCCTACGGCCTGCAGCGCGGCTACCCGGTCTACCTGTCGACGAAGAACACGATCCTCAAGGCCTACGACGGCGCCTTCAAGGACATCTTCGCCGAGATCTTCGAGACCGAGTACAAGGCCGACTTCGAGGCCGCCGGCATCACGTACGAGCACCGCCTCATCGACGACATGGTCGCCGCCGCGATGAAGTGGGAGGGCGGCTACGTCTGGGCGTGCAAGAACTACGACGGCGACGTCCAGTCCGACACCGTCGCACAGGGCTTCGGCTCGCTCGGTCTCATGACGAGCGTGCTCATGACCCCGGACGGCAAGACGGTCGAGGCCGAGGCCGCCCACGGCACGGTGACCCGGCACTTCCGCCAGCACCAGCAGGGCAAGCCGACGTCGACGAACCCGATCGCGTCGATCTACGCCTGGACCGGCGGCCTCAAGCACCGCGGCAAGCTCGACGGCACCCCCGAGGTGACGGCGTTCGCGGAGACCCTCGAGCGGGTCTGCGTGCAGACCGTCGAGCAGGGCAAGATGACGAAGGACCTCGCCCTCCTCGTCGGCCCCGACCAGGGCTGGCTCACGACCGAGGACTTCCTCGCCGCGCTCGACGAGGGCCTGCAGGCCGCCACGAAGTGACGGCGCGTCGCCCGGCCTGACGCACCGCGCACGAAGGGTCCGGTCCCCGGCGGGGGCCGGACCCTTCGCCGTCCGGACGGGCTGCGCGGAGGGCTGTCCCGGCGGCGGACCCGGCGCATATGCTGCGCTCGATCGTCGTCCGGCCGCCCCCGTGACGAGCAGGTGCACCGGCCGTCGTGGCCGGTCCTCACGGTGCGAGGCGGCATGAACGACGGAACCGTCCCTGGAGCGGGCGCCGCGGCCGGCGGCCGTCCGCTGCGGCTGGTCGCGTGGGGGCTGCTCGTGGCCTTCGTCGACCTGCGGGTCGGCTGGTTCGACCTGCTGCCGGACGTCGTCGGCTGGCTGCTCGTCGCCGTCGGCGTCCGCAGGCTCGCCGCGGGCCGCGCGCCCGGCCCCGGCGCACCCGTGGCGCACGCCGCCGCCCTCGTCGCCGCGGGGCTGAGCGTCGTCGACCTCGGCCTGCGGGTGCTCACGGACGGCGCCCGCAGCGACGCGTGGTCGATCGTCGCCGGCTCGGGCGGGTTCGCGCTCGGCGGCGAGGTCTTCTCGCTCCACGCGGTGGCGACCGTGCTCGCCGTCCTCACTCTGACCGGGGTCGTCGCCGGGCTCGCCGAGCGCGGCCGGGACGACGTCGCGACCCGGCGGTGGGTGCGGCTGCGGCTCGTCTACGTCTGCACGGCGCTGCCGGGCCTGGCGATCTGCTTCCTCATGCTGCTCGGCCTGGGCAGCGGTGCCGGGCTCGTGCTCTCGTCGGTGCTCGTCATCGTCGGGTACGTCGTCTACGCGCTCGTCGTCCTGCGCGCCTTCCGGGACTCCCGCCGGCCGTGGGCGCTGCCCGGGGACGCCGCCCCGCCACCGGCCGCCGGGCCGGACGCAACCGCCGCCGCGGGTCCTGCGTCGATCACCGCGTAGCGCCGCCCGAAGGATCCGCCGTCGGTCGCAGGGCGCACCTGGAGGGGCCCGATGAGCACGATGCCGAGCCACGAGCCGCTGCGCGTCCCCGGACGGCGCCCGCTCGCCGTCGCGGGCTGGGGGCTGCTGCTCGTCGGCCTGGACCTCGAGGTCAACGGGCTCGACGTGCTGCCGGACGTCGTGGGCTGGGTGCTCCTGCTCGTCGCGGCGCTGCGGCTCGCCGAGGTCGTCCCCGCGACCGGCACGACGCCGACCGACCGCGAGCCCGGCCGGCGCCGGCTCGCCGTCCTCACCGCTGTCGCCGCCGGGATCGCCGGTGCGCTCTCGCTGCCGTGGGCGCCGCAGACGACGGTCGCCTTCGTCGTCTGGACGGTCGCGGTCGGCCTGCTGCTGCGCCTGGTCGCCGTCCAGGCGGCGCACGCCGGCGACGTGCGGGCGGCCCGGCGCTGGAACCGGCTGCTCGTGTGCTGGGTCGCGGCGGCGTCCGGGCTGACGGTCGCCGGTGCCGCGCCGGGCCTGCCGATCCTGCTCGGGGCGGGGTGGCTGGGCACCGAGGGCACGCTCGCGGTCGACGGCGCCGTCCTGGTGGTGGCGATCGTGCTCGTCGTCGTCCTCCTCGGGACGCTCCTCGTCGCCGTCGTCGGGCTCTTCCGCGACTCGTGGCGCCCCTGGGCCAGGCCGCCGGTCGTCACGGCTCAAGCCCGCTGAGACGGGCGCCGATCCCCGGGTCGTGAGCGACCACGGCTTCGTCACCCGGCGACAGCTCCGGATGCTCGCGTGCGTCGAGGCGGTGCTGCGCGAGGTGCTCGGGATCGTGCTCCTGCCCACCGCCGAGCGGCGCGCCGACGGCACGTTCCGGTTCGGCGAGGACGAGCTCGAGCCGGCGGCGCCGTGGGTCGAGCTGCGGCACCACGACCTCGTCCGCGGCGACGCCTGGTCGGGCGACAGCGCCGACCGGGACGTCTTCGCCCTGCGCGGCGCGCGGCACGAGGACGGCCGGCCGGTGCACCTGGAGTTCCACTCCCAGGACCACTCGCTCGCGGGCCGTTGCGAGGACGTCTTCTCCTCGTACCCGCCGGACGTGCTGCAGACGCTCACGGACGCGTTCCACCGGCTCCGGACGACGGGGCTGCCGCCGTCCCCGGACCTCGCCTGGATGCTCTCGCCGCAGGAGCGCCTCGGTCAGGAGTGACGCCGCCCGGCCGGGCCCGGCGGGCCGGTCAGGTCGGTCAGGTCGGTCAGGTCGGTCAGGTCGGTCAGGTCGGGCCGGTCAGATCAGGCCGGGTCAGCGGAAGACGACGGTGCTCGCGGCGTTGAGGAGCACCCGGTGCTCGGTGTGCCAGCGGACGGCGCGGGAGAGCACCTGCGCCTCGACGTCGCGGCCGGCGGCGGCGAAGTCCTCGGCGCTCATCGCGTGGTCGACGCGCAGCACGTCCTGCTCGATGATCGGGCCCTCGTCGAGGTCCGGCGTCACGTAGTGCGCGGTCGCGCCGACGAGCTTGACCCCGCGGCGGTGCGCTTGGTGGTACGGCTTGGCGCCCTTGAAGCTCGGCAGGAACGAGTGGTGGATGTTGATCATCCGGCCGGGCATCGAGCCGCACATCTCGTCCGAGAGCACCTGCATGTAGCGCGCCAGGACGACGAGCTCGACGTCCAGCTCGCTCACGAGCCCGCGCAGCCGGGCCTCGGCGGCCTCCTTGCTGCCGGGCTCCTTCGTCACGGGCACGTGGTGGAACGGCACCCCGTAGAACTCGGCGAGCGGCGCGAGCGCGGTGTGGTTGCTGACGATCGCGGGGACGTCGATCGGCAGGCTGCCGTTGCGGGCCCGGAAGAGCAGGTCGTTGAGGCAGTGCCCGCCGAGGCTGACCATGATGAGCGTGCGGGTCTTCCGGGCCGACTGGTGCACCTGCCACGACATGCCGAACTTCTGCGCGACCGGCTCGACCGCCGACCGGAACCCGGCGCCGAACGCCGAGACGTCGGCGTCCGGCAGCGGTGCGGCGGCACCCGGCCGGCTCGCGGGAGCGACGGCGACGCGCATGAAGAAGGTGCCGGTGCCCGGGTCCTCGAACTGCTGGCTCGAGGTGATGTTGCCGCCGGCGTCGACGATCGCGCCGGTCACGGCGTGGACGATCCCGGGGGTGTCGGGGCAGGACAGCGTCAGCACGTGCGTGGTCACGTCGTCGAGGCTACCGGCGGCGGGTCACGCCCCCGTGACGCCGCGTGGAACTGTCGGCCCCGGTGCCCGTGCGCTCAGCCGACGGCGACGAGGACGACGCCCGCGACCGCCCCGGCCACCCCGACGACCTGCACGGCCCGCAGCCGCTCGTCGTGGACGACCCGGGCGAGGACCGCGGTCACGACCGGGAACAGCGACGACAGGACGACCGCCACCCCGACCTGGCCGCGGGTCGACGCGAGCGCGTAGGCGACGTTGGCGCCGGTGTCGGCGACGCCGACGAACGCGATGGTCCCGGCGTCCGAGCGGCGCAGGCCGCCGAGCCCGCGGGCGGCGAGCGCCAGCCCGCCGGCGACGACGACGCTCGACAGCCGCAGGCCCATGAGGGTCTGGGCCGGGTACTGCTCGCTGCCGTGGGCGACGACGAGCATGAGGACGCCGTAGGTCACCGCCGAGAAGAACGTCATCGCGAGGACGGCGGCGGTGATCCGGCCCGAGCGCAGGTCCGGGCCGCTCGCGAGGATCGCGCCGACGACGGCGAGGGCCAGCCCGGCGAGCTGCAGCGGCGGCGGCACGACGCCGCGCGCGAGGTCGACCGCGACGGGCAGCGCCGAGCCGCCGGCCGCGATCGGGGCGACGACCCCCATCGGGCCGCGCGCCAGGGCGAGGTAGAACGCCGCGAGCCCGACGTACCCGAGCACCCCGGCGGCGAGCGCGAGCGGCAGCCACTCCCGCCAGCCGGCGAGACCGCCCGAGGCGAGCGCCCAGCCGAGCAGGCCGACGAAGCCCACGGCGTGCACGGCGCCGGTCACGGCGAGCGGGTGGAGCCGCTTGGTCGCGGTGCCGGCGACGAAGTCCGCGCCGCCCCACAGCAGGCTCGCGAGCAGCGCGAGCGCGGTCACGGCGGCCTCCGGGCGGGTCGGGTCGGTCGGTTCTGGGGAGCAGGTCGGGCAGCGGGTCGTGCGGAGCCTAATGATGGGATCACCCGACCGACAGCCCGGACCGCGCGACAGGCGGGCTCCGTAGGATCGCGGTGTGTCCGACGGCCCGAGCAGGACGGCGTCCGGCGGTGCCCCGGCCGGCCCGGCCCGGCTGGGCACCCGGGACCGGCTGCGGCTGCGGCTCGCGGACGCCGGCCGGGCGTTCGTCGGCCTCGCGGGGGCCACGCTCGGGTTCGCGATCGCCTCCGCCACGGTCCCGGGGTTCCGGCTCCACGGCTGGCCCGCGACCGTCACGGCCGCCGTCCTCTTCATGGCCTCCGGCGCGCTCTTCCGGCCGGTGCTCGTCCGCGTCGCCGCCCGGCTCGGCTGGCCGGGGGCGGTGCTGCTCGCGCTGCTCGGGCAGACCGTCGTCGTCTGGGCGATCGCGCGCGGGGACGCCGGCTCCGGCCCCGGCCTGCTCCTCGCCTCGTTCGCCGCCGCCTGGATCATCGCCGGGGTCACGACGGTCCTCATGTGGGTCTTCACCGCGGGCACCGACGAGGCGGTGACGGCGAGCCTCGTGCGACGGGCGATGCGGCGCCGCTCCCGCGGGCGGCAGGCCCGGCCGCCGGACGCCGACGTCCCGGGTGTCGTCTTCGTCCAGGCGGACGGCGTGCCCTACCCGGTGCTCGAGCTCATGGTCATGGCCGGCACCCTGCCGACGCTGTCGCGCTGGGTCCGCAGCGGTTCGCACGTCATGCGGGAGTGGCGCCCGCGGCTGCCCGCGACGACGCCCGCCAGCCAGATGGGGCTGCTCCACGGCACGACGGACGGCATCCCGGCGTTCCGCTGGGTCGACCGCGCGAGCGGCCGGGTCTACGTCGCGAACCGCCCCGCGGACGCGCGGGCCGTCGAGGCGCTGCACTCCGACGGCCACGGTCTGCTCGCCGACGACGGCGTCTCGGTGAGCAACCTGTTCACCGGTGACGCCCCGGTCGCCTACGCGACGATGAGCGCCGTCGACCGCACCCAGGAGACACTCGCCACCCGGCGTGCGGTGTCCCGCTTCCTCGCCCGCCCGGACGGTCTGGCCCGCGGGCTGTCCCGCACGGTCGCCGAGATCGTCCGCGAGCGGTTCCAGGCGGCCCGGGCCCGGCGCCGCGACCTGCGCCCGCGGGTGCACCGCGGCTGGGCGTTCGCCGTCGAGCGGGCCGCGCTCAACGGCGTCCTGCGCGACCTCAACACCTCGCTCGTCGCGACGTCGATGCTCGAGGGCCGCAGATGCGTGTACGTCGACTACGTCGACTACGACGCCGTCGCCCACCACGCGGGGATGCTCCGGCCGGAGTCGCTCGACGCGCTCGCGGGCATCGACGCCGTCCTCGCCCAGCTCGAGAAGGTCGCCGCCGTCGCCCCGCGGCCGTACCGGTTCGTCGTCCTCTCCGACCACGGGCTCTCCCAGGGCGAGATCTTCGCGGACCGGTACGGCGAGGACCTCGCCGCGCTCGTCGCCCGGCTCGCGCACGCAGGCGTCACGGACGCGACGACCGGCTCCGAGGGGGCCGGCCGGCTCGGTGCCGTGACGGCGTCCGCAGGCAGCGTCGACACCGCGTTCGGCCGTGCGCTGCACGCGGCCGGCGACCGGATCGAGCGCCGCGGGAACGCCGACGCCGACCGCGCGACGGCGACCCAGGAGGCCGCGGTCGCCGGGCGCGACGGCCGGCCGGGCGACGACGAGTTCCTCGTCTTCGGCTCGGGCAACCTCGGGCTCGTCTACGTCGCGGGCGAGGACCACCGGCTCTCCCGCGAGGAGCTCGACGCCCGGTTCCCGGCGCTCGTCACGGGTCTGGTGACCCACCCCGGGGTCGGCTTCGCCGTCGTCCGCTCCGACGAGCACGGGATCGTCGCGGTCGGGCCGGACGGCGAGCACCGGGTCGAGCTCGGCGAGGTGCTCGGCCTCGACCCGCTCGCACCGTTCGGCGAGCACGCCGCCGCGTTCGTCGCGCGGGCCGCCGCGATGCCGGAGGCGCCCGACGTCCTCGTCAACAGCCTCATCGACGCGATGGGGGAGGTCGCCGCGTTCGAAGGGCTCGTCGGCTGCCACGGCGGGCTCGGCGGCTGGCAGGACCGGGCGATGCTCGTGCACCCCGCGGACCTGCCCGCCCCGGACGGCCTCGTCGTCGGCGCCGACACGCTGCACGCCGTCCTCGTCGGGTGGCTCGACCGGCTCGGGCACCGCCGGGCGCTGCCGCCCCGCCGCGAGCGCCCGTACGCCGCGGCCCGCGCCCGGGGTCTTTCGGGGCCGGACGGATCAGGGCAGGATCCCCCGGCATGACGACCTTCCTGGACGACGTGACCGTCGAGGACCTCGACGCCGACCCGTACCGGATCTACGCCCGGATGCGCGCCGAGCTCCCCGTCGCGCACGTCCCGGCCGTCGACTCGTGGTTCGTCACCCGGCACGCCGACGTCGCGTTCGTCGCCGAGCACCCGGACCTCTTCCCGGCCGCCGCCCCCGGGTCGCCCGTCGAGCGGTCCTTCGGCGCGCCGACGATCATCACGGTCGACGGCCCGGTGCACCACGACCTGCGCCGCGCCTTCGACGGCAACATGCGGCCCAAGCGGGTCGAGGGCTACGTCGAGGACCTCGTCCGGCCGATCGCCGCCCGGCACGCGGCGGCGCTCGCCGGGGCGGCCGCGTCGGGGGAGCCGGTCGACCTGCTCGCGACGTACTTCGAGCCGATCTCGGTGCTCAGCCTCGCCGCCGTCCTCGGGCTCGACCTCGACGCGCAGACGCTGCGCCGCTGGTTCCACGGCATGAGCCTCGGCGCGATCAACTACGAGCAGGACCCGGCCCGGCAGGCCGAGGCGGACGCCGTCCTCGCCGAGGTCGACGCGGTCGTCGTGCCGCTCCTGGAGCACCTCGCCGCGCACCCCGACGACTCGACGCTGTCGCACATGCTCCACGCGGGCCGGCCGGCCGGCGACCCGCGACCGGTCGACCTCGTGCTGCCGAGCGTCAAGGTCGCGATCCTCGGCGGGATGCAGGAGCCCGGGCACGGTGCTGCGTCCACGCTCGCGGCGCTGCTCGCCGCGCCCGCCCAGCTCGCCGCCGTCCTCGCCGAGCGCACCCTCGTCGCGGCGGCCGTCGAGGAGGGCACCCGATGGGTCACGCCGATCGGCACCCAGTTCCGGACGGCGGCGCGTGACGTCGAGGTCGGCGGCGCGACGGTGCCGGCCGGGGCCGGGGTGTCCGCCGTCCTGGCGTCGGCGAACCGGGACGCCGCGGTCTTCCCGGAGCCGGACGTCTTCGACCTGTTCCGGCACGTGCCCGGCCGTGCGGCCGAGGGGCCGGTCGGGGCGGCGGCCGCGGCGGCCGGGCAGGCGGCGTACGGCTTCGGCAAGCACTTCTGCTCCGGGCACTCCTTCGCCCGGCACCAGATGCGGATCGCGCTCGAGGAGCTGCTCGCGGCCTTCCCGTCGGTGCGCCCGGCGGACGACGGGCCCGTCGAGTTCCGCGGCTGGGAGTTCCGCGCGCCGGTCGCGCTGCCGGTGCTGCTCGGGTGAGGCGACCCGGCCGGCCGCCGGCCCGCCCGGACGCCGTCAGGCCGTGAGCGTCGTGAGCTCGGCGACGACCTCGTCGTCGACCTGCTCGTCGAGCTCGACGAACCCGACGGAGGCGTAGAGCCGGCGCGCCGAGGTGTTCGCCGGGTCGACCGACAGCCGCACCGGGCGGCCGCCCGGCCGGTCGAGGAGCCAGCGCGCGAGCGTCAGCACGGTGGCGCGGCCGACTCCCGTGCCCTGCTGGGACGCGTCGACGAGCATGCCGCCGATCCAGTGGCACCCGTCGTCCTCGTCCCAGGCCCACATGACGTGCCCGACGACCTCCTCGCCCGCGACGACGGCGAGCGACTGCCAGACCTGCTCGCGCAGGCTCAGCAGCAGGTAGCGCGCCGCGGACGGCGGCACGAAGTCGCGCTGGTCGTCCCGGGGGACGACGTCCGCGACCGCCCGCCAGTTGGCCTCGTCGACGGGGTGCAGAGTGACCGGGCGGCCGGTGCGGTCGCTGATGCCGAGGTCGATCACGGCTCAGCCGCCGTGCCCGGGTGCGAGCACGTAGACGTTCGCGACGACGTCGCCCCCGGGCGTCCGGACCGCCGTCGTCACGCGGCGGTAGCCCGGGCCCTCGAACGCGTCGAGCCGGTCCCAGTGCGCGGGGAGGTCCGCCGACTCGAGGACCTGCACGGGCACCTCCGGACCGGCCGGGTCGAGCGTGAGGCCGGGGTAGCCCAGCGCCGCACCCCACCCGGACTCGACGAGGACGCCGCGGACGACGCCCTCGAACCACCGCCCGCCGAGCCCGGCGACCTCGTGATGGTTGGAGCGCCCCGGCCCGAGCGTCCCGTACGTCGCCAGCCGGTGCTCCACCACGCGTCCTCCGCTCTCCGCGCCGCCTGCGGCGTCATCACCCGATACCGGGGAGACCTCGACGGCAGTCCGCCGCGGAGGTTACCCCGTAGACGCGGTGGCGGCCCTGTCGGAACTCGGTCGCACGCGCGGCCGGGCGGGGCTTGGATGGACGGGTGCCGCAGCCCGGGTCCCGCCCCGTCGTCCTCGTCACCGGCGTCGGCCGCTCCGCCGGCATCGGCGCCGCGTGCGCCGTCGCCCTCGCGGCGGCCGGCTGGGACGTCGCCGTCTCGTGGTGGTCCGGCTACGACGCCCGGATGCCGTGGGGCGCCGACCCGGACGGCGTCCCGGGCGTCGAGCGGGCCGTCGTCGCGGCCGGCGGCCGGTTCGTCGCCGTCGAGGCCGACCTCGAGCACCCGCGGACGCCGTCCGAGCTGTTCGACGCGGTGACCGCGGCGCTCGGCCCGGTGACCGCGCTCGTGCTCTCGCACTGCGAGTCGGTCGACTCGGACCTGAGGTCGACGACCGTCGAGAGCTTCGACCGGCACATGGCCGTCAACGCCCGCGCGACCTGGCTGCTCGTCAAGGAGCACGCCGAGCGGTTCGCCGGCCCCTCCGGCACCGGCCGCGTCGTCGCGCTGACGAGCGACCACACCGCGCACAACCTCCCGTACGGCGCGAGCAAGGGCGCGATGGACCGGATCGTCCTCGCCGCCGCCCGCGAGCTCGCCGGCCTCGGCATCACCGCGAACGTCGTCAACCCCGGCCCGACCCAGACAGGCTGGATGGACGACGCCCTCGTCGCGTCGGTCGTCGCGCAGACCCCGCTCGGCCGGGTCGGCCGCCCCGAGGACGCCGCGGCCCTCGTCGCGTTCCTCTGCTCGGACGCCGGCGGCTGGGTCAACGGCCAGCTGCTCTGCAGCGACGGCGGGATCAACGCCTGACGGCCGGGTTCCGGCTCATCGTGACCGATTCCGCGGCGCAGAGCCGCGGGATCGGTCACGATCAGGCCCAACCTGCGACGGCTGCGGAGTGTTGACGCGGGGGCGTCCATAAGGCGTCGACGGCGCCTTCGCCGCTTGGGACGATCCGGTGTGATCTACCAGCACCCGCTCGCGTACCTCCTCGGGCTCCAAGGCCGCGCTCTCCTGCGCGCGTTCGCCGGTGAGTACGACCGGGAGTTCACCCAGGCGCGGCTCGCAGAGGTGAGGGCCCTGCTGGACTCCGCCGACGTGCTCGGCGAAGGGGGCTCGCTGGCGGCGGTGAGCGTCTCGGACGGCTACGAGGCCTGGGCGCCGCGGTACGACGAGCCCGGCAATGCGATGGTGGACCGGGAAGGGCCGCTGGTCCGCGCGCTGCTGGACCGGATCCTCGCCGGCGACGAGCGACGCACCGTCCTGGACGCGGCCTGCGGGACGAGGCGGCACGCCGCACACGTCGCGGCCCGCGGGCACCGTGTCATCGGGACGGACTGCTCGGCGGCGATGCTGGCCCTGGCACGGAGCAAACTGCCCGGCGCCGAGCTCCACCAGGCGGACCTGGCGGCGGTCCCGCTCCTGGACGCATCCGTGGACGTGGTCGTCTGCGGGCTCGCGCTCGCACACGTCCGCGACCTCGGGCCCGTGTTCATGGAGTTCGCCCGCGTCCTGCGGCCCGGTGGCCACCTCGTCGTCTCCGACTCCCGTGGCTACATGCACGGCGGCGGCGGGTACCCGATCGTCGTCCGTGCGCCCGGCGGCGGCCTCGGGTACATCCCGTCGTGGTCCCACCCGACGAGCGCCTACCTGAAGGCCGCGCTGCCAGTCGGCTTCCAGGTGCGGCAATGCGACGAGCCGCCCTGCCCCGGCCCCCTGGTCGACGAGGCGGGAACGCCGCCCGGGGACCCGGCCCCGGTCGCGCCGTTCACGGCGCAGGACGGGCATCCCGACATCTGGAGCCTTCACTCGTGGGCCGCGGCCGCGACCAACGCGGCGTACGACGGCAAGCCCCACTTCATCGTGTGGCACTTCCAGCTGCCGCTCTGAGTCCCCTCCCGGGCGCGGCTACGATCCGGGGCCATGACCGCCGCAGCTCCCGCCTACGTCGTCGACCCCGCGGACGTCGAGACCTACCGCCGCGACGGGGTCGTCGTCCTGCGCGGCGTCCTCGACGAGGCCGAGGTGGAGACCGCCCGGGCGGGGGTCGAGGAGGTGCTCGCGCGACCGAGCGGGATCGCGCTCGTCGCGAGCCGGGACGACGACCCGGGGCGGTTCTTCGAGGACTTCTGCCGCTGGGGCGACGTCCCCGCGATCGGAGGCCTCGCGACGGGGTCCCGGCTGCCGTCGATCGCCGCGCAGCTCCTCGGCGGGGAGCGGGTGCGGCTCTACCACGACCACGTCCTCGTCAAGGAGGGCGGGACCCGGCAGCGCACGCCGTGGCACCAGGACCAGCCGTACTACAACGTCTCCGGGCACGGCGTCAGCGCGTGGATCCCGGTCGACCCGGTGCCCGCGGCCGGCTGCCTCGAGCTCGTCGCCGGGACCCACACCGGGCCGTGGCTCATGCCGCGCACGTTCATGACGGGGGAGGCCCGCTGGTTCCCCGACGGCACGCTCGCCGAGCTGCCCGACATCGAGGCGGACCGGGCGGCGTTCGACATCAAGCACTGGGAGCTCGCGCCGGGCGACGCGATCTGCTTCGACTTCCTCACCGTGCACGGCGCGCCGGGCTTCCCGTTCGCCGGACGCCGCCGCGTGCTGTCGCTGCGCTACCTCGCGGACGACGCCCGGCACGCGCCGCGGCGCTGGCGGACGTCCCCGCCGTTCGAGGGTCTCGCCGACGAGCTCGCGGACGGCGCGGAGCTCGAGCACCCGCTGTTCCCGGTCGTCTGGCCGGGCTGAGTCCCGCCTCCGGACCGGTCAGGGGCCGGTCTCGGGCCGGTCATGATGTGGAACTCCCCGACCACCATGCGGGATCATCCCCGGCGCGTTGGTAGCCTGACCGTGCCGTGACTGGCGTCGGGTGGGTCACCACCAGGGAGCGGCAGGAGCAGTTCCTCGGGTCGTCCGCCTGGGCCCGCAGGTGTGAGCAGTCCACCCGAGACCGCGCGGGCGACGGACGTCGCCACGCCAGCACCTCCCCGAGGAGACCACTGCATGTCCGACACCACCCAGTCCTCGCCCGTGCCTGCGTCGACGGCCGTGACGAACCGGTCGCTCGCCGAGACCGACCCGGAGCTGGCCGCCGTCCTCTCCGGTGAGCTGAGCCGCCAGCGCGGCACCCTCGAGATGATCGCGAGCGAGAACTTCGCGCCCCGCGCCGTCCTCGAGGCGCAGGGCAGCGTCCTCACGAACAAGTACGCCGAGGGCTACCCGGGCAAGCGCTACTACGGCGGCTGCGAGCAGGTCGACATCGCCGAGGACCTCGCGCGCGACCGGGTCAAGGCGCTCTACGGCGCGGCCTACGCGAACGTCCAGCCGCACTCCGGCGCGCAGGCGAACGCCGCCGCGATGCACGCGCTGATCCGGCAGGGCGACGGCATCCTCGGCCTCGAGCTCGCGCACGGCGGCCACCTCACGCACGGCATGAAGATCAACTTCAGCGGCCGGCTCTACGAGGTGTCGTCGTACGGCGTCGACCCGGCCACGTTCCGCATCGACATGGACGTCGTCCGCGCCAAGGCCCTCGAGGCCCGGCCGAAGCTCATCATCGCCGGCTGGTCGGCGTACCCGCGCCAGCTCGACTTCGCGGCGTTCCGGGCGATCGCCGACGAGGTCGGCGCGTACTTCATGGTCGACATGGCGCACTTCTCCGGCCTCGTCGCCGCGGGCCTGCACCCGAACCCGGTGCCGCACGCGGACGTCGTCACGTCGACGACGCACAAGACGCTCGCCGGCCCGCGCGGCGGGATCATCCTCGCCGGCACCGAGGACAACGCGAAGAAGTTCCAGTCCGCGGTGTTCCCGGGGCAGCAGGGCGGCCCGCTCATGCACGTCATCGCCGCCAAGGCCGCGGCGTTCCGGATCGCCGCGACACCGGAGTTCAAGGAGCGCCAGGAGCGCACCCTGCGCGGCGCGAAGATCCTCGCCGAGCGGCTCCTCGCGGACGACGCGAAGGGGGCCGGTGTCTCCGTGCTCACCGGCGGCACCGACGTCCACCTCGTCCTCGTCGACCTGCGCGACTCCGTCCTCGACGGGCAGCAGGCCGAGGACCGGCTCCACGAGGTCGGCATCACGGTCAACCGCAACGCCGTCCCGTTCGACCCGCGCCCGCCGATGGTCACCTCCGGCCTGCGGATCGGGACGCCGGCGCTCGCGACCCGCGGCTTCGGCGACGAGCAGTTCGAGGAGGTCGCGGACGTCATCGCCTCGGCGCTGCAGCCGTCGGCCGACATCGAGACGCTCCGCAAGCGCGTCGAGCGGCTCGCCGCCGACTTCCCGCTCTACGACGGCCTCGAGGGGTGGTGACGGCGTGACGGCGCAGATCCTCGACGGCAAGGCGACCGCGGCCGCGATCAAGGCCGAGCTCGCGGTCCGGGTCGCCGCGCTCGTGGAGCGCGGCATCACCCCCGGGCTGGGCACGGTGCTCGTCGGCGACGACCCCGGCAGTCACGCGTACGTCGGCGGCAAGCACGCCGACTGCGCCGAGGTCGGGATCTCCTCGATCCGCGTCGACCTGCCGGCGACGGCCACCCAGGGCGACGTCGAGGCGGCGGTCGCCGCCCTCAACGCCGACCCGGCGTGCACCGGCTACATCGTCCAGCTGCCGCTGCCCAAGGGCCTCGACAGCGACCGGGTCCTCGAGCTCATGGACCCGGCCAAGGACGCCGACGGCCTGCACCCGACGAACCTCGGCCGGCTCGTGCTCAACGTCAACGCGCCGATGGCGTCGCCGCTGCCGTGCACCCCGCGCGGCATCGTCGAGCTCCTCGAGCGCTACGACGTCCCGCTCGCCGGCGCCGAGGTGTGCGTCGTCGGCCGTGGCGTCACGGTGGGTCGCCCGCTCGGGCTGCTCCTCACCCGGCGCTCGGTCAACGCGACGGTGACGTTGTGCCACACCGGCACGAAGGACGTCGCGGAGCACGTGCGCCGCGCGGACGTCGTCGTCGCGGCGGCCGGCGTCCCCGGGGTCATCACCGGGGCGATGGTCAAGCCCGGCGCGGCCGTCCTCGACGTGGGCATCACCCGCGTCCTCGACGACACGACGGGCAAGACCCGGCTCGTCGGCGACGTGGCACCCGACGTCCGGGAGGTCGCGGCCTGGGTCGCCCCGATGCCCGGCGGGGTCGGCCCGATGACCCGTGCCATGCTCATCTCGAACGTCGTCGAGGCCGCCGAGCGCGCCTGACGACGGCGTCGTCGACCACACCGCGACCAGAACCCCGTCCGCGGCGCCGCATCGGCCCCGCAGGCGGGGTTCTGGTTGCGTCCTGGTGCTCCGGCCCCGGTCGTGCATGACGCTCGGTCGGCTCTTCGAAGAACTGGTACGGACGTGTCGATGAGAGCACCTCCTGTTCGTGGTCTCTCCGACGGACCACGACGACAGGAGCAGCAGCATGGAACTCACGGCAACGGCATTCGTCTCGCTGGACGGCGTCATGCAGTCCCCGGGCGGCGTGCAGGAGGACCCGACCGGCGGCTTCACCCGCGGCGGCTGGGCGGCACCGTACTTCGACGACGCCGCCGGTGCCCAGATCGTCGAGTGGTTCGGGCGGGCGTCCGAGCTGCTCCTGGGCAGAGGCACCTACGAGATCTTCAAGGAGTACTGGCCGCAGGTCACGGACACCGAGGACGTCGTCGCCCGGGCCATCAACACCCTGCCCAAGCACGTCGCCACACGCCGCGGCACCGACCTGGGCTGGGCCGGCGCGCGTGCTGTGTCCGGCGACCTCGTCACCGCCGTTCGCGGGCTCAAGGCGAACGACGCGGACGGCGAGCTCCAGGTGCACGGCAGCGTGGGACTCCTCCAGACGCTGCTCGCCGTGCACGGTCTGGTCGACGAGCTGCGGGTGCTCACCTTCCCGGTCGTCACGGGGCCCGGCAAGCGTCTGTTCGGCGACGCGGTCGCTCCCGGGGCGTGGCGGGTCACCGGCTCCTCGACCACCGGGACCGGCGTCGTCATCTGCGTCCTGCGGCCCGACGGGCCGCTGCGCAGCGGCGGGTTCGGTGTCGAGGACGGCGTCGGGGTGGTCACGACCTGACCGCAGGGACGCGCCGGACCATGACGCCCCGGCCCGTGCCCGGAGCCGCCCTCACACGGACGCCGTCCCCGCCGTTCCCTGGGCATGACACTTCGACTCGTCCCCCTGCCCGCACCCCTGCCGGACCTCGACGCCCTGCCGCCCGGCGCCGTCCGCCGCGTCGTCGCCGACGCCTCGTACGCCTTCCCGTGCCGGCGCTGCCTGCGCGACGCCGAGCCGGGGGAGGCCCTCGTGCTCCTGCCGTACGACCCGTTCCTCGGCACGAGCCCGTACCGCCAGCCCGGCCCGGTCTACGTCCACGAGCAGGTCTGCGCGCCGCGGCCCGACGACCTCGCCCTCGGCGCCGGCCGGCCCGCCCCGGACCAGCTCGCCCGGCGCCGGCTCTCCGTGCGCGCCTTCGACGCCGACCACCTCATGGTCGCCGCCGAGCTCACCGACGGCACCGCCGTCGAGGACGTCGCGCAGGCCCTGCTCGCGGACCCCGGAACCGCCTACGTCCACGTGCACAACGCCGGCCCGGGCTGCTTCGCCGTCCGCGTCGACCGGGGCTGAGCGCCGCGGTCCCGGACGGCGTCAGGCGCTCGCCAGCCCCGCCAGCCGGCGCTGCGCGAGCGCCGCGTAGAAGGCCGCCCCCTGCGGGAGCACCGAGTCGTCGAACGCGGCGAGCGGGGAGTGGTTGCTCGGGGCGGTCGCGACGTCCCGGCCCGGGGCGAGCGCCCCGACGAAGAGCATCGCGCCCGGCACCTGGGCGAGCACCCGGGAGAAGTCCTCGGAGCCGGCGATCGGGTTCGGCAGCCGCACGCTCGTGCGCGATCCGAACAGGTCGTCGGCGACCCCGAACGCGAACTCCGCCTCGGCGACGTCGTTGACGGTCACCGGGTACTCCTGCGCGTACCGGACCTCCGCGGTGACGCCGTGCGCGAGCGCGACGCCCGTGCAGACCTCCTCGCACATCTGCCGGACGACCTCGCGCACCGCCGGGTCGAACGTCCGCACCGTCGCCTCGAACGTCGCGGTGTCGGGGATGATGTTGCGCTGCGTCCCGGCGTGGAAGGTGCCGACGGTGAGCACCGCGGGGGCGAAGGCGTCGACGACCCGGGTCATCCGGGCGTGCAGCGCGGTGACCATCTCGCAGGCTGCCGGCACCGGGTCGGCCGCGACGTGCGGGGACGACCCGTGCCCGCCGCGCCCGCGGACCGTGACGAACAGCCCGTCGCTCGCGGCCATGATCGGCCCGCCCCGGCCGACGACGGTGCCGCGCGGCGTCAGGTTGCTCATGACGTGCAGCGCGAACGCGGCGTCCGCCCGCCGGCCCGCCGCGTCGAGGACGCCCTCGGCGATCATGTGCCCCGCGCCGTCGTAGCCCTCCTCACCGGGCTGGAACATGAGGACGACGTCGCCCGCGAGGTCCGCGCGGTGCCGGGAGAGGATCCGGGCCGCGCCGACGAGCATCGCCGTGTGCAGGTCGTGCCCGCACGCGTGCATGTGCCCGTCGACCTCGGAGCGGAACGGGACGTCGGCCTCCTCGTGCACGGGCAGCGCGTCCATGTCCCCGCGCAGCAGCACGACCGGAGGGCGCCCCGCGGCGTCGGTCCCGCCGTCCGGCCCGCCGCCCCCGCGCAGCACCGCCGTGACGGACGTCGAGGTCGTCCCCGTCGTGACTTCCAGCGGCAGCCCGGCGAGCGCCTCGAGCACGGTCGCCTGCGTCCCCGGCAGCTGCAGCCCGAGCTCGGGGCGCCTGTGCAGCCGGTGCCGGAGGTCGGCGAGGTCGTCCGCGAGGGCCGAGGCGTCGGCGAGGAGATCCATGCCCCCAGTAGTACCGCCCCGGCGGGGGTGACGCACCAGCCACGTCCACGGGTCGCGGTGGGACCCCCAAGTCGGGCACCATGCGTGCAGGTCCGTCGTTGTGACGTGCAGCACCCGCCCGCGCGCGAGTGACGGCGGGCTTCCCACCCTCTCCTGCAGGAGGCTCCGATGACGCAGCCCGCCACCGCCGACGCACCCACCGGCCGGCCCGACCCGAGCTCGTCCGTCGCCGCGACGTTCCTCGACACCGCCCGCCGCCGGGCCGGCGCCGAGGCCTTCCGGTCGCCGACGGCGGACGGGTCCTGGTCGTCGCTGACCTGGGCCAGGACCGCCGAGCGTGCCCGTGAGCTGGGGGCCGGCTTCCTGGCCCTCGGCATCGGCGTCGAGGACCGCGTGGCCATCGCCTGCTCGACGCGGATCGAGTGGGTCCTCGCCGACCTCGGCGTCCTCGTCGCCGGCGGCGCGACGACGACCGTCTACCCGAACACCCGCCCCGAGGACGTCGCGTTCATCCTCGCCGACTCGGGCAGCGTCGTCGTCGTCGCCGAGGACGCCGTCCAGCTCGACAAGGTGCAGTCGCACCGGGACGACCTGCCCGCCGTCCGGCACGTCGTCCTCGTCGACCCGGCCGGCGTCGACGTCGCCGGCTCCGACGGGTTCCTCCTGACCCTCGACGACCTCGCCGAGCGCGGCCGGGAGCTCCTGGCCACGTCGCCGTCCGCCGTCGACGACCGGGTCGCGCTGCTCACCCCGCAGCACCTCGCGACGCTCATCTACACGTCCGGGACGACGGGCAAGCCGAAGGGCGTCGAGCTCACCCACGACAACTGGCTGTACATCGGCGAGGCGACCGAGGCGATCCGGGTGCTCCACGAGGACCACCTGCAGTTCCTCTGGCTGCCCCTGTCGCACGTGTTCGCCAAGCTCCTCGTCGCGGCGCAGGTCCGGGTCGGGTTCGCGACGGCGGTCGACGGCCGGATCGACAAGATCGTCGAGAACCTCGCGATCATCAAGCCGACGTTCATGGCCGCGGCGCCGCGCATCTTCGAGAAGGTCCACGCCCGGGTGAACTCGACGGCCAAGGCCGAGGGCGGCGCGAAGGCGAAGATCTTCGACTGGGCGTTCGGCGTCGGCCTGGAGTGCGTGCGGCACGAGCAGGCCGGGCGGGGGGTCCCGACCCTGCTGGGCCTGCAGCGCGCGGTCGCCGACAAGCTCGTGTTCTCGAAGATCCGCGAGCGGCTCGGCGGGCGCCTCGAGGTGCTCGTCTCGGGCAGTGCCGCGCTCGCCCCGCAGATCGCCGAGTGGTTCGCCGCCGCCGGCATGCCGATCTGCGAGGGCTACGGCATGACCGAGTGCGGCGGGGCCGCCTTCGTCAACCGCCCGGGCAAGGTCCGGATCGGCACCGTCGGCCAGGCGCTGCCGGGCACCGAGGTGAAGATCGCGGACGACGGCGAGATCCTGCTGCGCAGCCGCGGCGTCATGCGCGGCTACCACCACCTGCCCGAGCAGAGCGCGGAGATGCTCGTCGAGGACGGCTGGCTCGCGACCGGGGACGTCGGCGAGCTCGACGCGGACGGCTTCCTCAAGATCACCGACCGCAAGAAGGACCTCGTGAAGACGAGCGGCGGCAAGTACATCGCGCCGTCGGCCATCGAGGGCTCGCTCAAGGCGGCGAACCCGCTCATCGGCCAGGCCGTCGTCATCGCCGACGGCCGCAACTTCGCCTCGGTGCTCCTCACCATCGACACCGACGCGGCGACCGCGTGGGCGACGTCGAACGGCAAGGACGTCGACGCGGTCGTCACGGGGCGCGACGAGCAGGTGCACACCGAGATCCGGACGGCGGTCGAGACGGTCAACGCGTCGCTCAACCGCTGGGAGACGGTCAAGGAGTTCCGGATCCTGTCCCGGGAGCTCACCGTCGAGTCCGGCGAGCTCACGCCGAGCCTGAAGATCAAGCGCGCCGTCGTCGTCCGCAACCATGCGGCGGTCATCGACGAGATCTACCCGAACGGCTGACGGCGGTCGGACGGCGGTCGCGGCCGGACCTGTCGGCCGCGGCTGCCAGGATGGCCGCGTGCTGACGATCGCGACCGCCAACGTCAACGGGGTCCGGGCCGCGGTGCGCCGCGGGATGGGCCCGTGGCTCACCGGCCGGGCCCCGGACCTCCTTGCGCTCCAGGAGGTCCGGGCCCCGGACGACGCCCTCGTCGAGGCGCTCGGGGAGGGCTGGCACGTCGTCCACGAGGAGGCCGCGGCGAAGGGCCGCGCCGGGGTCGCCGTCGCCGGGCGCCGCCCGTTCGAGGCGGTCCGGGTCGGGCTCGCGCCGGCCGGGGTCGACGCCTCCGCCTACGACCACTCCGGCCGCTGGGTCGAGGCGGACGTCGCCCTCGACGCCGCGTCGTCGGGCGCCGGTCTGCTCACCGTCGTCTCGACGTACGTCCACACCGGTGAGGCGGGCACGCCGCGCCAGGTCGAGAAGCTCGCCTTCCTCGACGCGGTGCTCGCCCGGATGACCGAGCTCGCCGCCGACGGCCGGCACGTCGTCGTCATGGGCGACCTCAACGTCGCCCACCGGGAGGCGGACCTCAAGAACTGGAAGGGCAACCTCAAGAAGTCCGGCTTCCTCCCCGAGGAGCGGGCCTGGTTCGACCGCTTGCTCGGCGAGCTCGGCTGGGTGGACGTCGTCCGCGCCGCCGCGGGGGAGGGCCCCGGCCCGTACACGTGGTGGTCCTGGCGCGGCCAGGCCTTCGACACCGACGCCGGCTGGCGGATCGACTACCAGATCGCCTCCGCGGGCCTGGCCGCCCGTGCGGTCAAGGCCGAGGTGGACCGGGCGCACACGTACGCGGCGCGCTGGAGCGACCACGCGCCGGTCGTCGTGGAGTACGACGTCCACGCGCGCTGAAGCGCCACGCGGGAACTGCCGTGACGCCCGCCACGGGCACGTGCAAGGCTGGAGGGGTCAGCGCGGCCCGTCGGGCCCGCGACGCACGCAGAACGACGAGGGAATGGAGCACCCCATGGCCAGGCCCGAACCGCAGCCCGCCGGCGACGCGCCCCAGGACGGCGCACCCGAGGACGGCGCAGCCGCGGCGGCCCCCGCGGGGGAGAGCGACGCGAAGCGCCGCTTCCGCGAGGCGCTCGAGCGCAAGAACGCCCGGCACCACGAGTCGGCCGTGGCCGGCGGGTCCGGCGACTCGAAGGTGCACTCGGCCCACGGGCCGGCGGCGCAGCAGAAGCAGTTCCGGCGCAAGAGCGGCGGCTGACGCCGGTCCGCCGCCGGCGGATCAGCCGAGGACGCGGCTGCGCCCCGGGTCGTAGAAGGGCCGCAGCGAGCACGTCGCGGGCACCCGCGTGCCCGCGACGTCGACCTCGAAGCCGCCCGCGGCGAGCCACGCGGCGGTGACGCCGTCACCGCCGTCGTGCTCGCACATCGCGAGCCCGACGCCCGCCCCGAGCGTGTGCCCGAACGCGCCCGCGCGCAGGTAGCCGACCCAGGACCCGTTGTGCAGCAACGGCTCTCCGCCGTGCAGGAGCGGCTCCGGGTCGTCGAGGAGCACGTGCACCATCCGTCGGGTCCGGTCGGTGCGTGCTGCGAGAACGGCGTCCCGCCCGGCGAACGGCACGGCCTTGTCGAGCGCGACGGCGAACCCCAGCCCGGCCTCGACGACGCCGTCGGTGTTCTCGATGTCGACGCCGTAGTCCCGGTAGCCCTTCTCCAGCCGGAGCGACTCCATGGCGGCGAGCCCGACGGGGCGGATCCCGAGCTCCGCGCCGGCCTCGAACAGGCTGTCCCACACCGACACCGCGAGGTCGGCGGGCACGTGCAGCTCGAACCCGAGCTCGCCGACGTACGTGACGCGCAGCGCGAGCACCCGGGCGTACCCGACCTCGAGCCGGCGCGCCGTGAGGTACGGCCACGCGGCGTCCGAGACGTCGTCCGGGGTGAGCCGCGCGAGCAGGTCGCGCGAGCGCGGGCCCTGCACCGACAGCAGCGCCGTGCCCGCGGTGACGTCCGTGACGACGGCGTGCTCGCCGTCCCGCCGGGCCCGGCGCAGCATCGACGCGAGCCGGCGGTGCGTCACGTCGCTGCTCACGACGAGCATCTCGTCGTCGGCGAGCCGGGTCACGGTGACGTCGGCGAGGATGCCGCCGCGGTCGTCGAGCCACTGCGTGTAGACGACCCGGCCGACGTCGCCCGCGACGGCCCCGGCGCTCACCCGGTCGAGCAGCGCCGCGGCGTCGCGGCCCTGCACGAGGAACGTCGACATGAGTGTCAGGTCCAGGACGCCGACCGCCTCCCGGACGGCGCGGTGCTCGGCGGCGACGAACGCGTGCCAGGGCTGTCGCCCCCAGGACCGCGTCACCTCGACGTCCGCCGGGTCGGTGCCGGGCGGGGCGAACCACAGCGGGTACTCCCAGCCGGCCGAGACGCCGAACCGGGCGCCCGCGGCGGCGAGCCGCTCGTGCAGCGGCGTCCGCCGGACGCCGCGCGCCGAGGCGGGCTGCCACGCCGGGAACGCGGCGTCCCCGAAGAGCGCCCCGAGCTGCTCGACGGTCCGCTCCGCGCGGAACCGGCGGGTCGTCTCGTGCGGGAGCGCCCGCTCGACCCCGTAGTGCGTCACGTCGACGGGCGGCACGCCGTCCACGACCCACTGCGCGACGACGGAGCCGACCCCGCCGCCGAGCAGGATCCCGAGCGAGTTGAGCCCGGCGGCGACGAAGACGTTGTCGACCTCGGGCGTCGGGCCGAGCATCGGGTGCAGGTCCGGCGTGAACGACTCCGGCCCGCAGAAGAACGTGCGCACCCCGACGCCGTCGAGGCTCGGCACCCGCTCCATCGCCCCGGCGAGGACGTCGCCCACCCGGTCCCAGTCCGGCCTGATGGTGCCGAACGCGAAGTCGTCCGGGGCACCCTCGACGTGCCACGGCCCGGCGACCGGCTCGAACAGGCCGACGAGCATGCCGCCGGCCTCCTCCCGGTAGTACCCGTACCGGTCGGGGTCCTCGACGACCGGCAGGTCGCGGTGCACCCCGGGCACCGGGTCGGTGAGCAGGTAGTAGTGCTCGGCGGCCTGGAGCGGGACGTCGACCCCCGCGAGCGCGGCGACCTGCCGCGACCACAACCCCGCGGCGAGCACGACCGTCTCGCACTCGACCCGGCCGGCGTCGGTGAGGACCGCCGTGACCCGGCGGCCCTCGGCGCCCGCGCCCCACAGGCCGAGCGTGCCACCCCCGGTGGTCTCGAACCCGGTGACCCGCACGCCCTCGACGACCGTCGCGCCGCCCGCCCGCGCGCCCTTGGCGAGCGCCGTCGCGCAGCCGACCGGGTCGGCGCGGCCCTCGTCGGCGACGTAGAAGGCCGCGAGGACGTCGTCGGTGCGGCCGATCGGCCACAGCGCGTCGACCTCGGCACGGGAGACCTCGACGTTGTCGACGCCCAGGCCGCGCTGCCACGCCGACTCCCGGCGCAGCGTGGCGAGCCGGTCGGGGTTCGTCGCGAGGTGCAGGTGGCCGGTCGCGCGGAACCCCGTCGAGTGCCCGGTCTCCGCCTCGAGCCGGGCGTAGAGGTCGCGGGAGTAGCGCGCCATCCACAGGCTCGTCTCGTCGCCCATCCCGGCCGAGGTGATGAGCCCGGCGGCGTGCCACGTCGTCCCCGAGGTGAGCTCGTGCCGCTCCAGGACGAGGACGTCGCGGACCCCGAGCCGGGTCAGGTGGTAGGCGACGCTGCAGCCGATGTTGCCCCCGCCCACGACGACGACGCGGGCCCGGTCGGGCAGCGGGGCGGGTGCGGTCACTCGTCCTCCTCGGGCGGGTCGGCCGCGACCTCGCGGACCGCGTCCGCGACCTGCTCGCACGACCACTCGAACAGCTCGGGCTCCATCGTCAGCGGCGGCTGCATCCGGTACAGCGGCTTGTCCGGCTCGCTGATCGCCAGGACCCCGCGCCGCAGCGCCGCCCGGTGGACGGCGTGCTGGAAGGCCGGCGCCGGGGCGATCGAGGCCATGTCCGTGACGAGCTCCAGGCAGGCCCAGGCGCCGACGCTGCGGACGTCGCCGACCTGCTCGACCTCCTCGACGAGCGGCCCGAGGACCCGCTCGGCGGTCCGCTGCATGGAGCGGGCGTTCTCCAGCACGCCACCGGACGTCAGCAGGTCCAGACCGGCCAGCGCCCCGGCGCACGCGGCGGGCTCCCACGCGAAGGTGCCGCCGAGGTGGGCGTGCGAGCCGGCCATGACCTCCTCGGTGCCGAGGACGGCGGCCAGCGGCTGCCCGCCGGCGGCGAGCCCCTTGCCGAGGAGCAGCACGTCGGGACGCAGCCCCCACAGGTCTGCGGCGAACACCTCGCCGCACCGGCCGAGCCCGGTCTGCACCTCGTCGAGGACGATCTTCCAGCCGTGCCGCGTCGCGAGGGCGGTGAGGCCCGCCCACCACGCCGCGGACGGCGCGAGGATGCCCGCCTCACCGGCGACCGGTTCGACGAGCACCCCGGCGACCTGCGACGGCTCGACCTGGTGCCGCAGCACCCAGGTCTCGAGGTAGTCCAGGTAGATCGTGTCGTCGTACGGCCCGGGGCCGCGGTGGAACGGCGCCCGGAACCGGTTCGGGTACGGCACGAGCACGAGCCCCGGGACGTACTGCGCGTTGTTCGACGTGTTGCCCGGCAGGTCGGTCGACGCCGCGGCAGTGAGGTACGTCGACTCGCCGTGGTACTGGCCGAGGAAGCCCAGGACGATCGGCCGCCCGGTCGACTCCCGGGCGAGCTTGACCCCGGCCTCGACCGCCTCGGTGCCCGTCACGGACGGCGCCGCGCGGGTGATGCCCGGCGGCGCGAGGGAGACGAGGCGCTCGGCGAGGGCGACGACCGGTTCGCTGGCGAGGTACTGGGCGATCTCCATCCCGTAGCGGTCCCACGCGGCCTCCACCGCCGCCCGCACGGACGGCGGCTGCGCCCCGTAGGGCGCCGCGCCCCAGGCGCTGAGGTGGTCGGCGAAGACGTTGCCGTCGACGTCCTCGAGGACGTGCCCGGCCTTGCGGCCGAGGACGACGGGCACGTTGCCGCCGTCCCGCAGCGGCCCGTTGAGGACGGCGTCCTTGCGGGCCAGGAGGGCCGCCGAGCGCGGCCCCGGCAGCGCCGTCCGGACGCCGGGCCACGGCGTCCGGACGCCCGCGTCCGCTGCCCCCTCGGTGGTCACGTCACACCTGGCCGGCGAACGCGCCCAGGGAACCGGGTTCCTCCTGCCCGCGCCCGAACCGCCGGACGGCGAGCCAGCCGAGCAGGACGACGACGAACGACGCGACGAGCATGAGCGTCGCGACGGCGTTGAGCGCCGGGGTCGGCGCGCCGCGGGCGGTGTTGTAGATCTTGATCGACGTCGTCTCGGTGAACGCGTCCGAGGACAGGTAGCGGACGATGACGAAGTCGTCGAGGACGTCGGCGAAGACGAGGACGGCGCTGGTGAAGATCGCCGGCATGAGCATCGGCAGCAGGACCCGGCGCATCGCCCCGAACGCGCTCGCCCCGAGGTCGCGGGCGGCCTCCTCGTACTGCGGGCCGATCGTCGCGAGCCGGGCCCGGACGATGACGACCGGGTACGACAGCTGGAAGGTCACGAGCCCGACGACCTGGGCGGTCGTGCCGAGCACGAACGGGGTCGCGAGCAACGTGATCATGTAGAACAGGCCGACGGCCAGGACGATCTCCGGGATGACGAACGACAGCAGCATCGTGAAGTTCGCCGATGCCGGGAGCCGGCCGTGCCAGCGGTCCAGGCCGAGGGCGAACGCGACGCCGAGCGGGACGGCGACCAGCGTCGTGAGCAGCCCGAGCGTCAGGGTGTGCGTCAGGGCCCGGCGCAGCGACTCGTCGTGGAGCACCGACAGCGTCGGGTCGGCGTAGTACCAGCGCATCGAGAAGCCCTGCCAGGTGCTGCGCGAGCGCCCGCTGTTGAACGAGAACAGCACGGCGAGGAGCACCGGCGCGAGCGACCACACGAGGTACCCGACCGTGACGGCGGCGAGCACGTACGGCGGGCGCCACGGGCCGCGCCACGAGCGGCCCCTCGTGAGGGGCGGCGTCGGGGCGGGCGCCGTCGCCGGGACGGCGGTCACGACGCGAGGTCCGAGCGGACGGACGAGCGGACGTAGAGGAGCATCGGAGCCGCCATCGCGAGGACGAGGATGAGGACGAGCGCGCCGGCCTGGCCGGCCTGGCTCGGGTTCGCCACGGAGGTGTTGATGAGGTTGCCGAGCATCGCCGTGCTCGGCGAGGCCGAGAGCAGGTCGTTCGTGAAGTAGTCCCCGGTCATCGGCAGCGCGACGAGCACGAGGCCGGCGAGCACGCCGGGCACGCTCATCGGCAGCACCACCCGCCGGAACGTCTCGAACCGGCCGGCCCCGAGGTCGCGGGCCGCCTCGAGCAGCGCCGGGCTGATCCGGTCGAGGGCCGCGTACATCGGCAGGATCATGTACGGCACGTACCCGTAGACGAGCCCGAGGACGACGGTCGTCGGCCGCCCGGACAGGAACGTCACCGGGTCCGCGACGAGCCCCGCGCCGCCGAGCAGTCGGTTCACGAGGCCGTCGTCCGCGAGCAGGTTCACCCAGGCGAGCATCCGCATCATGTAGCTGATCCAGAACGGCGCGACGATGAGCGCGAGCACCAGGCCCCGGCGGCGTCCGGAGTGCCGGGCGACGAACCACGCGACCGGGTAGGCGACGACGAGGCAGCCGGCGACGGCGAGCAGCACGTAGACGACGGTGCGGACCATGACCGGGCCGAAGAAGCCGTCCGGGCCGGTGAGCCGGGAGAGAACGTAGCCGAACTGGTCGCCGCGCCAGTCCGCCGGGTTCCAGGCCGGCACGACGGAGCGGAAGACCGGGTCCACCGTGCCCGTCGAGATCGAGACGACGACGTACAGCGGCACGAGGAAGAACACGGCGAGCCAGGCCGCGCCGGGCAGCGTGAGGGCGACCCCGAGCAGGCCCCGGCGGCGGTCCCGGGGCGCCGTCCCGCTCACGCGCCGGCCTTGAACCGCGTCCAGGTGTCCTGCCACTTCCCCTCGGCCTCGGGCGTGAGCTCCAGGGAGCGGTAGCCGGACTCGAAGTACGACGGCAGGACCGTCGCGGCGGCCAGGCCCTGCGGGGCGTAGCCGTCCGCGACGAGCCGGCTCGGGTCGAGGCTGTTGAGCGGCGGCTGGTAGCCGACGAAGGTGAAGTTCTCCCTCGCGACCTCGTCGTCGAGCAGGTGGTTCAGGAACAGGTGCGCGAGCACCGGGTTCTTCCCGCCGCTGAGGATCATCATGAGGTCGTTGTTGACCATCCCCTTGCCGTCGGCCGGGAACCAGTACCGCAGCACCGAGGCGTCCGTGCCCTTGGGCAGGTACCCCTGCGCCGCGATCATGTCGCCGGACCAGGCCTGGGAGATGTCGAGCTTGCCCTCGGGGATCGCGATGTAGTCGGTGATCGTCACCTGCGGCCGGGTCGCCTTCGCCATCGCCGCGAGGTCCTCGCGGACCTTCCCGAGGACGGCGTCGTCGCCGGTGTTGATGTCGGTCCCCCCGGCGCGCAGGATCGCCATCGAGATGACCTCGCGGTAGTCGTCGAGGACGGCGAGCCGGCCGGCGTACTGCGGGTCCCAGAACACGTCGTACGGGTTGGCACGCGCACCGATGTCCTCGTTCACCCGGTCGGAGCGCCAGCCGATCCCGGTCGTGTAGGTCACGTAGGGGACGGTGTACTGCCAGCCCTGGTCGTACCAGGGGTCGGTGAACTGCGGCCACACGTTCGTGATGTTCGGGATGTAGGCGTGCTGGAGCGGGCGGACCAGCCCCGCCGTCGCGAGCTTGCCGATCTGGTCGTAGCTCGGGAAGTAGACGTCGTACGGCGACCCGCCCGCCCGGATCTTCGCGAGCGACTCGTTGGTGTCGTTGAACGTGGAGACGACGACCTTGACCCCGGTGTCCTCGTACTTCTTCTCGAAGGACTTGATGACGTCCGGGTTGATGTAGTCGACGTAGTTGTACAGCTGCAGCGTCGCGTCCTTCTCCGGCGCGAGCCCGGCGGCGATCGGGGCGTTGCCCTCGAGGATCGGCCAGCGCACCGGGCTCGACGGTGAGGCGGCGGTCAGCGTCGGGCTGCCCGAGCCGCCGCCGCCCGCCGTCAGGCCCGACGACGGGCGCTCCCGGGCGCAGCCGGCGAGCAGGCCGGCACCGGTCAGGGCGGCCAGGCCGAGGACGCCCCGGCGGCTGGGGCCGCGGCGCGCGAAGGGGTTCGGTTCGGGTCGGCGGTCGGCGGACATCGGACCTCCTGCGGTGCGGTGGACGCGGCACCGGCCCCGCGGGCTGGGACCACACGCGCCCGGCGGGTGGCGACGGATCCGTTGCCGGAGCGTTGCTGCCCGCGGCGGGCGGTACCTAGACTGAACGCTCAGTCAGAACTTGGCAAGAAGGAGCCGCATGGCCGAGCGGAGTGCGACCACGGTCCGTGACGTGCCACCTACGCGGGCAGGGGGATCCGTCCGGCTCGAGGCGCTGTCGAAGAGCTACGGCGCCGTCCCGGCGGTCCGCGGGATCGACCTCGACGTCGCGGCCGGCGAGTTCTTCTCCCTGCTCGGCCCCTCCGGCTGCGGCAAGACGACGACGCTGCGGCTCGTCGCCGGGTTCGAGCAGCCGGACGGCGGCCAGGTCCTCATCGACGGGCAGGACGTCTCCGCGGTGCCGCCGGAGCGGCGCCCCGTCAACACGGTCTTCCAGAGCTACGCGCTCTTCCCGTTCATGTCGGTGCGGGACAACGTCGCGTTCGGTCTGCGCTACGCGGGGGCCTCGAAGCAGGAGACCCGGCAGCGCGTCGACGAGGCGCTCGCCCTCGTGCAGATGTCCGCCTACGCGGGCCGCCGCCCCGCGCAGCTGTCCGGCGGGCAGCAGCAGCGTGTCGCACTGGCCCGGGCGCTCGTGCTCGGCCCGCGGGTGCTGCTGCTCGACGAGCCGCTCGGCGCGCTGGACGCCAAGCTGCGCAAGGCGCTCCAGCTCGAGCTCAAGAGCCTCCAGGAGGCCGTCGGCATCACGTTCGTCTACGTCACCCACGACCAGGACGAGGCGCTGACGATGTCCGACCGGATCGCCGTCATGTCCGGCGGGCTCGTCGTCCAGGTCGGCACGCCGACCGAGGTCTACGAGCGCCCGGCGACCGCCTACGTGGCGGACTTCCTCGGGGCCGCCAACGTCGTCCCCGTCGAGGTCGTCGGTCCGGACGGCGCCCGGACGGCGTTCCGGCTCGCCGGCCGGGTCCTCACCGCGGGCGGTCCGGAGCACGCCCCGGGCCCGGCCTCGCTCGTCGTGCGGCCCGAGCGGCTGCGCCTCGTCGCGGCCGGCCACACCGTCGCCCCCGCGGCGCCGCAGGCCGGCGACCGGCCCGTGCCGGACGCGAACGTGCTGCCGGCGACGGTGGCCCGCCTGGTCTACCGCGGCGCCCACGCGGACGTCGTCGTCGAGGTCGGCGGCGGCGCCCGGTTCTCGGTGCTCGTGCCGGCGGACGCGTCGTCCGGGCTCACCCAGGGCGGCGCGGTGCAGCTCGTCCTGCCGCCGGAGTCGCTGCGGCTGCTGCCGCCGCAGTGACGGACGCCGGGCCGGCAGGTCCGGCGAGGGCTCCGGCCGGCAGCGCGAGCTCGGCCTCGGCGAAGCCGGCGGACCACGTGATGACCGCGGCGCGGTCGATCGGGACCCGGTGCGCCACCGACTGCAGGGCGAGGCCGTCGAGCAGCGACAGGATCCGCCAGGCCGCGCCGTCCGGGTCCGGGCAGACGAACGCCCCGGCCGCGACCCCGTCGCGGATGCACTGCGCGAGCACCTGCTGCCATTTCACGTTGAGCCGCTGCGAGGTCTCCCGCAGCGTCGGGCGGCGGGCCGCCTCGGCCCAGGCGTCGAGCCACAGCTGGAAGGCCCAGTCCTGCTCGGCGCGCGCGTACGTCGCGAAGAACGCCCGCAGCCGCTCGACGGGGCCGGTCTGCGCCTCGACGGCAGCGGTCGTCACCGCGAGGTCGGCCGTCGCCGCCTGCTCGAACGCGGCCGCGAGCAGGTCGTCCATCGAGGCGAAGTAGTGGTGCACCAGGCCGCTCGACGTCCCCATCCGGTCGGCGACGTCCCGGACCGTCGTCGCCGCGATGCCCTTGTGCAGCATGACCTCCAGGGCCGCCGCGACGATCGCGGCCCGGCGCTCGGGCGGGGTCATCCGGGCCATGCAGGAAAGGCTAGGCACCTGTTGCGCAGGTGTCCAACAGCGATCTAGGGTGAGCCCACCTCGCCCGGCCGACCGCGCCCGTCCACCCAGGTCGCACCACGCGCAGCGGTCTTCCGGTCCGACCCGGGAGCGACGCCGATGATCAGGACGACTCCGTTCCACCCGCGACTGTCCGAGCTCAGCACGACCGGTCTGTGGTCGCACTGGGCCGGGTACCTCTCCGCACAGAAGTACGACATGTCCGCCAAGCACGAGTACTTCGGCATCCGCAACAGCGCAGGCTTCTTCGACTCCTCGCCGCTGTACAAGTACTGGGTGCGCGGCCGGGACGCCGAGCGGTTCCTCGCCGGGGTGCTCGCGCGGGACGTGCGGACCTGCCGCCCGGGCCGGGCGCAGTACACGATCTGGTGCGACGACGCCGGCTTCCTCCTCGAGGACGGCGTCGTCTTCCGCTACTCCGAGAACGAGTTCATGCTCACGGCCGCCGAGCCGAACCTGGGCTACCTGCGCGACCTCGTGGGCCGCCTCGACGTCGAGGTCGTCGACGTCTCGCAGGAGTACGGCGTGCTCGCCGTCCAGGGTCCGCGCTCGCGCGAGATCCTCGCGCGGCTGTCGCCGGACGTCGCGGCGCTGCCGTACTTCGGGCACACCCAGACCAAGGTCGGCGCGGCCTCGGTGACCGTCTCGCGCACCGGCTTCACCGGCGACCTCGGCTACGAGATCCTCGTTCCCGCCGCGGACGCGCTGCCCGTGCTGGACGCCGTCATCGAGGCCGGCACCCCGTACGGGATGCGGCCCTTCGGCGAGCAGGCGCTGCTCATGGCGCGCATCGAGGCCGGCCTGCTGCTCGTCGACGTCGACTTCTCCTCGAGCCGCTACGCCTGGACCGACCACGACCGGGTCACGCCGGTCGAGCTCGGGCTGCGGTGGATGCTGCGCGGCATCGACGACCCGGAGCGGCCGTTCGTCGGACGCACGGCGCTGCGCGCCGAGATCGCGGGCGGGACGTCGCGCTGGGCGACGGTCGGGATCGTCGTCGACTGGCAGGACTGGGACCGGGTCTGGACGCGGGCCGGGCTCGTCCCGCCCAAGGACGAGACCCCGCTCGACTACGAGTCGATGCTCTACGACGCGGACGGCGGCCGGGTCGGCTACGCGACGAGCTTCATGTACTCGCCGGTGCTCCAGCGCCACATCGGGATCGCCCGGGTCCGGCCCGACCACGGTGCCGTCGGCTCGACGGTCGGCCTCGAGGTCACCGTGAACCACCAGTACGAGACGGTCGCCGCGCAGGTGGCCCGGCTCCCGCTCTTCAACCCCGAGCGAAAGACGGCGTGAGGCAGATGAGCCCGACCACGGCGGCCAAGAGCCGCGAGTACGACGCGATCGTCATCGGCGGTGGCCACAACGGCCTCGTCAACGCTGCCTACCTCGCCAAGGCGGGCCTGTCGGTGCTCGTCGTCGAGCGCCGGCACCTCGTCGGCGGGGCGGCGATCACCGAGGAGCTCCACCCCGGCTTCCAGTTCACGACGTTCTCCTACGCGCTGAGCCTGCTGCGGCCGGACATCATCCACGAGCTCGACCTCGTGCGGCACGGCTTCATGCCGATCCTCATGCCGTCCTCGTTCGCGCCCATGGAGAACGGCGACTACCTGCTGCTCGGGCCCGACCGGGACGAGAACCTCAAGGAGATCATGCGGCACTCCGCGCACGACGCGGACGCCATGGACCGCTACGAGCACGACGTCGAGCGGGTCTGCCAGCTCGTCAAGCCGCTCTTCGACCGGGTGCCGCCCAACCTCTTCGGCAAGTCGCCGGAGGACCTCGCCGACATCGCGTGGCTGCGCTCGCACCTCGGCGACGCCCCGCCGAAGGTGCTCCACGACGCCGTCCGGATGCTCACCGGCAGCGCCGCGGACTTCCTCGACGACTACTTCGAGAGCGACATCCTCAAGGGCTACATGGCCTCCTCCGGGATCATCGGCACCAAGGTCGGCCCGATGTCGCAGGGGTCCGGGCTCGTGCTGCTCTACCACTCGCTCGGCGAGCACGACGGCCAGTTCGGGGCCTGGGCGTTCCACAAGGGCGGCAACGGCGGCTTCACCCAGGTGCTCGCCCGCGCGGCGCAGGCGTTCGGCGTCGAGATCCTCCTGGAGTCCGAGGTCGACCACGTCGTCACCAGGGAGGGCCGTGCCGTCGGCGTCGTCCTCGGCGACGGCACCGAGCTGTCGTCGCGCACCGTCGTCAGCGCGGTCGACCCTCGGCGGACCTTCCTCGAGCTCGTCGAGCCGCGCGAGCTGCCGACCGACCTCGTGGAGAACATCAACCGGTTCCGCTTCCAGGGCACGAGCGCCAAGGTGAACTTCGCCCTGGACGGCGCCCCGCGCTACCCGGCGCTCGGTGACCGCACCGACCAGTACCGCGGGTTCACGAACATCGGCCCGTCGATGGAGTACCTCGAGCGGGCCTTCGACGACGCGAAGTACGGCTGGTACTCCCAGCGCCCGTACCTCGACTGCGCCGTCCAGTCGATGGTCGACCCCGACATGGCCCCGCCCGGCAAGCACGTCATGTCGTGCTTCGTGCAGTACGCGCCGTACCACCTGCGGGGCAGCGACTGGGACACCGAGCGGGAGAAGTTCGGCGACACCGTGCAGGCGACGCTCGAGTCGTTCTTCCCCGGGTTCGGCGACCTCGTCCTGCACCGCGAGGTCGTCACCCCGCTCGACATCGAGCGCGTCGTCGGGCTGTCGGAGGGCAACATCTTCGCGGGCGAGTTCTTCGCCCCGCAGATGTACTTCTTCCGCCCGGCGCCCGGCTGGAGCCAGTACCGCACCCCGATCGACGGGTACTACCAGTGCGGCTCCGGCACCCACCCCGGCGGCTGCGTCATGGGTGCGCCGGGCAAGCTCGCGAGCGGGCAGATCCTCGCGGACCTGCGGAAGGACTGACGACCTCCCGCAGGTCCGGCTCAGACCGGCTGGGCCTCGGGCTTCACGTGCACCGGCTGCCCCGCGTACCCGCGGGCCACCATCGTCACGAACTGGTAGACGCCGTCCTCCTGGGGCGACAGCGGACCGGCGCTCGCGAGGCCGGACTCCATGCCGCGCTGCACCGACTCGCAGGCCGCCCAGTCCTGCTTGTTCGTCACGTCCCAGAAGTCGACGGCGTACGCCGGGTCGAAGCCCGGCCGGGACGTCGCCTCGACCGGGAACGACCACGCGCACTCGACCCACGTCCGGTTCGGGCCCAGCGGGGCCATCCGGTGCGTCATGACGTAGTCCGGGTGCGTGCTGACGAGCAGGTTCGGGAAGACCCCGAGGTAGTCGACGCGGGTCGAGGACCACTCGTCGAGACCGGGGATGAGAACCCCGTCGCTGTGCCCGTCGAGGGACATCGTCGCCATCCCGGGGCGGATGTCCATCCAGCCGCCGACCCACGCGCCCGGGGCGTACCAGTTCTCGCCGCTGTCGGGCGGGCTCACGGCGCACAGCTCCGGGTGGATCTCGGGGCAGTGGTAGCACTCCTGGTAGTTCTCGCTGATCGTCTTCCAGTTCGCCCGGACGACGTACGTGTGCCGGGCGGCGACGACGAGCCGCTCGGGCCGGTGCAGCGCGAGCCGGTCGCCGAGCGCGCCGAGGTACTCCTCGAGCGGCGGTGCCTGGCCGGACAGGTCGACGAAGACGTAGCCGTGCCACTCCTGCACCCGCAGCGCCCGCAGCGGGAACTGCGCGGCGTCGAAGTCGAAGGCGCCGTCGTAGCCGGGGGCGGCGAACAGGTCGCCCTCGAGGGTGTACGACCACGCGTGGTACGGGCAGACGACCGAGCGTCGGGTCGTCGCCCCGCCGCAGGGCAGGATCTCGTGCCCGCGGTGCCGGCACGTGTTCGCGAAGCCGCGCAGGACGCCGTCCTTGCCGCGTACGAGCAGGACGCTCGTGCTGCCGACCGGCTCGGCCCGCTGGGCCCCGGGCCCGTCGAGGTCCGCGGCGAACCCCGCGCACTGCCAGCCGGTGAAGAAGTTCCGCTGCTCCCAGGCGAAGACGTCGGGGGAGGTGTACGCCTCGGGCGGCAGCATCCGGCTGCTGCCGAACGGCGCGAGCGCGGCCTCCAGGGCAGCCTCGGGCACCGGGTGGGTCCTGTCCGCGGGGGAACCGTCCTGACTGAACATGCAGTCAGGTTAGGCAGGTGCCGCGCGGCCCGTCCAGAGCGCGAGGGCGTCGACCGCGACGGCACCGGAGCCGTTCACCAGCACCGGGTTGAGCTCGACCGACACCAGGTCGGGGCAGCCCAGCAGCAGGTCGCCGACCCGGGCGGCCAGCACAGCGAGCGCCTCGACGTCGACCGCGGGGCGGCCGCGGCCACCGGTGAGCAGCGCGCTGCCGCGCAGCCGCAGCAGCCCGGCCCGCACCACGTCCGGGGTCACGGGCAGCGGGAGCGTGACGACGTCGGCGAGCGCCTCGGACCAGATCCCGCCGAGCCCGACGACGAGGGTCGGGACGACGCCGTCCGCCCGGGCGCCGACGATCACCTCCGCGCCCGGGGCGGCCATCGCCGCGACGAGCACCCGGGCCCCGGCGGGCGGTCCGGGGGCGCCGAGCAGCCGTTCCGCCACCGCCTCGACGCTCGCCGGGCCCTCGGCGCCGAGGACGACGCCGCCGGCCTCGCTCGCGTGGAGCAGGCCGGGGGCCGAGAGCTTGACCGCGACGGGTACCCCGAGCCGGGCGGCGACCGCGGCGGCCTCACGGGGCGTCGCCGCGACGCCGTGCGCGGGGACGGCGACGCCGGCGGCGACGAGCAGCGGCAGCGCCTCGTGCTCGGCGAGCCAGCGGCCGGGCGATGCGTCCGGGCCGGCCCGCCGGGCGACCGCGGCGGCGGCCGCGGCGACCTCCCGCAGCCTCGCGGGGGAGGGCCCGGGGGTGCGCAGCGCCGCGACGGCGAGCAGGGCGGGCAGCAGACCGCCGACGGCGCCGGCAGGCTCCTGGCCGGGCGTCGTCGCGACGAGCAGCGGGGAGCCCCCGCCCGCCGCGAGCCCGTCGAGCGCCCCCTCCCGGGTGCGCCGCCACTCGGCGGCGTCGGCCGGTGCGAGCCCGGCGGGCTCGTCCTGCACGTAGAGCGCGTGCCCGACGTCCGGGTCGGTCGTCACCGCGGCGCCGATCCGGCGCAGCGCGGCCGGGTCGTCCCAGACGAGGTTGGTGTGGTCGAGCGGGTTCGTCGGCGTCGCCGTCGCGGGCAGCGCGGCGGCGAGCGCGGCGAGGGTCGCGGGGGCCCAGCGGGTCAGGGGGACCCCGGCGTCGGCGGCGAGGTCCGCGGCGACGGCGGCGTCCCCGCCGGAGCACGTGACGACCGCGCAGCCGCGCGGGTCGCGCCGTCCGGCGGCGAGCGCGCGGGCCGTCTCGAAGAGGTCGTGCGGGTTCGTGACGAGCACGGCACCGGCCTCCCGGGCGAGGGCGGCGAACGCCGCGTGGTCCCCGGACAGGGACGCCGTGTGCGCGCCGCCGACCGTGCGCCCCTCGGCCGACCGCCCGGCCTTGAGGACGACGACCCGCACGTCCCGCTCGGCGCACCGGGCGAGCGCCGCCGCCGTCCGGGCCCCGTCGCCGTCCGCCTCGAGGTAGGCGGCGACGACCCGCACCCCCGGGGCCGCCGCGAGGTGGTCCATCGCGGCGGCCGCGTCGACGGACGCGGCGTTGCCCAGCGAGACGACGGTGTGCAGGCCGAGCCCGGCGCGGTGCGCGAGGGCGAGGACGCCGAGGTTCCCGCTCTGCGTGACGAGCGCCGTCGTCGCGGCCGCGGGGTCGGGGAGGGTGACGGCGTCGCCCCACATCGGGGCCCGCGCGGCGACGGCGACGACCCCGTTGCTGTTCGGCCCGACGACCGGCATCGCGCCGGCCGCGGCCAGCAACCGGTCCTGCGCTCCGGCGTCCCCGGTCTCGGCGAACCCGGCGGCGAGGACGACGGCCCCGCCGCACCCCAGGCGGGCGGCCGTCGCGAGCACGGCCGGCACGGTCGCCGCGGGGGTCGCGACGACGACGGCGTCGACCGGCCCGGCCTCGACGAGGTCCGGCAGGCAGGGCGTCCCGAGCACCTCGCGGCGGCCCGGGTTGACGGCCACGACCCGGCCGCCGAAGCCCGCGCGGAGCAGGTTCTCCAGGGCGTGCCGGCCGTAGGCGCCGGCGCGGTCCGTCGCCCCGACGACCGCGACCGACGCGGGGGCGAGCAGCCGGCCGAGCGTCGCGCCCGAGCTCACAGGAGCATCGCCCGGACCCCGCGGCGCTCGAGCGACCGGGCGACGATCATCCGCTGGACCTCGCTCGTGCCCTCCCAGATCCGGTCCACCCGCAGCTCGCGCCAGAGCCGTTCGGCGGCCGTCGTCCGGACGTAGCCGCGCCCGCCGAAGACCTGGAGCACCCGGTCCGCGCAGCGGTTCGCCGCCTCGCTGCAGAACAGCTTGGCCATTGACGCCCGGCCGTGGACGAGCTTCTCGTCCGCCCCGGCGTCGACCCGGTCCGCGACGTCGAAGGCGAGCAACCGGCCGGCGGCCGCGTCGGCCGCGCTGTCCGCGAGCGGGAACGACACCCCCTGGTGGTCGAGCAGCCGGGCGCCGCCCTGCACCCGGCCCGCCGCCCACGCGACGCCCTCCTCGAGCAGCCGCTGCATCGCGCCGGAGCAGCGGGCCGCGATGGCGAGCCGCTCCTCGGTGAACCAGCGGCGCTGGATCTCCTCACCCTCCCCGACGGCGCCGATGACGTCGGCGTCGGTGAGCTCGACCCCGGTGAAGCGCATCGTCGGGTGGCCGTGCGGGTAGGCGTGGGTGAACGGCGGGTCGTCGACGACCTCGACGCCGGGCGCGTCCGCGGGGACGGCGAAGAGCGTCGGCCGGCGCTCGCCGTCCGGCCCGTCCGCCCCGCCGTCAGCCCCGTCGACCGCCCAGGCCATGACGACGACCACGGCGGCGACCGACCCGAAGGTGACGAACCACTTCTCGCCGTCGAGCACCCAGCGGCCGGGACCGGCCCGGCGGGCCGTCGTCGTCATCTGCGAGGGGTCCGAGCCGGCGTCCGCCTCCGTCACGGCGTAGGCGTCGTGCAGCTCGCCGCGCAGCGCGGGGACGAGCCAGCGCTCGACGAGGGCCGGCCCGGCCGCCTTCCACACGTTGTACGCGTTCGGCACGTACCAGGAGACGCCGTTCGTCGAGCGGCCGAGCTGCTCCTCCACGAGGAACCACTCGCGCGTCGTCCAGCCGTTGCCGCCGTGGGCGACCGCGTGCCGGCCGCCGTGGACGCGGGCGGCGAGCGACGTCGTCCGGATCCGCTCGACGTCCGCGGCCGGCAGCGGCCCGCCCGCGAGCTCGGCGGGCACCTCGAGCGGCACGAGCACCTCGTCGACGAAGGCGGCGGCGCGCTCGCGCAGCTCGGCCTCGCGCCGGTCCCGCGGCCCGTCGGGCGGCCCGGCCGGCCCGCTCGCTCCTACGCTCATCGCAGACCTCCCGCGGCAGCCGACCCCCGAGCGGCTATCCTGAATACTCGTTCAGATCGCCGTCAAGCGTGCGGGTCCGGACGTCGGCCGGCAGGGGTGACCGGTGAGCGGTGAAGGGGTGGCGATGGCAGGCACCACGTCGGGGCAGGCGGCCGGCGGCAGCACGGCGGCGCGGGCGCCGGAGGAGCGGCGCCGCCGCATCCTCGAGGCGACCGTCGCGGTGATCCGGGACCGCGGCTTCGCCGGCACCCGGGTCACGGACATCGCGGAGGCGGCGGGGACGTCGTCCGGCCTGGTGCTGTACCACTTCGGGTCGCTCGCGGGCGCGCTGACCCAGGCGCTGACGCACGTCGAGGACGTCTTCTACGGCGAGCTCGAGAGCGAGCTGGCGGCGGTCCCCGGGCCCGTGGAGCGGCTGCGCCTCATGGCGGACCTCGCCTCCGGGGCCGGCCCCGCGGTGGGGGACTGGACGCTGTGGCTCGAGCTCTGGGTGCGCGCTCTGCGGGACGACGACGCCCGGGCCGCCCGGGAGTCGCTCGACCGGCGGTGGCGGGCCGCGCTGCGCCGGGTCGTCGTCGAGGGGGCCGCCGCCGGGGTGTTCCACCCCGCGGACGTCGCCGCGACGACGCTGCGGCTGTCGTCCCTCATGGACGGGCTCGCCATCCAGCTCGCCCTCGCCGAGCCCGGGATGACGCCCGCCCGGTTCAAGCGGCTGTGGCTCGACGCGGCGGCGCTCGAGCTGGGCGTGCCGGCGCAGGCGTTCCGCGGCCGGGCCGCCCGCCCGGCCCGGCGTCGCGCCGCGTCCTGAGCGTCTGGTCAGCCCCCGGCGGCCGGTGCTAGCCTGCCGAGGGTTCTGAACGTTCGTTCAGGACCGTCCCGGCGGTGACGGGAGAGGCGGTGCCGGTGATGGATCCCGTTGACCTGCAACGGCTTGCGCGCGACCACCTCCTCATGAGCTTCACCGACCCGGCCGTGCTCGCCGGTCGGGACCTGCCCGTCTTCGTCCGCGGCGACGGCTGCCACGTCGTCGACAGCCGGGGCCGCCGGTTCGTCGACGGGCTCTCGGGCCTGTTCTGCACGAACCTCGGGCACTCCTTCGGCGGTGTCGTCGGGGAGGCCGCCCGCCGCCAGCTCTCCGAGCTCGTCTTCACCCCGACCTGGTCGCTCACGCACGGGCCGGCGGCGACGCTCGCGGCCCGGCTCGCCGGGCTCGCCGCACCGCTCGGGCTCGACCGGGTGTTCCTCACCAGCGGCGGCGGCGAGTCGGTCGAGGCCGCGTGGAAGCTGGCCCGGCAGTGGCACGCGGCCAACGGCGAACCGCAGCGTCGCAAGGCGGTCTCGCGCCGGCTGGCCTACCACGGCACCTCGCTCGGGGCGCTGTCGTTCACCGGCCTGCCCGACTGCCGGCAGCCGTTCGAGCCGCTGCCCGTGCCGACCGCGTTCGTCTCGGCGACCGACGCCTACCGGCACCCGGACGGCGCCGACGAGGCCCGGTTCACCGCGGCGCTGCTCGCGGAGGTGGAGGCCGCCGTCCAGTGGGAGGGCCCGGACCAGGTGGCGATGCTCCTCGCGGAGCCGGTGCAGAACGGCGGCGGTGCGTTCACCCCGCCGGCCGGCTACTGGCAGGGGCTGCGCGACCTGTGCGACCGGCACGGGATCCTCCTCGTCGTCGACGAGACGATCACCGCCTTCGGCCGGCTCGGCGAGTGGTTCGGGTCGACGCGCTACGGCATCCGGCCGGACATGCTCACCTTCGCCAAGGGGGCGACCGCGGGGCACGCGCCGCTCGGCGGCGTCCTCGTCGGGGAGCGGGTCGCCGCGCCGTTCGTCAGCGGGGACGTCACCTACCTGCACGGTCTGACCTTCAGCGGCCACCCGCTGTGCGCGGCCGTCGCCCATGCCGCGCTCGACCTCTACGAGAGCGAGGACGTGCTCGCCCGCGTGCGCGCGCTCGAGCCCGGGCTGCGCGCGGGGCTGGAGGACCTGCGCCGGGTGCCACTCGTCGGGGACGTCCGCGGTGCCGGCTTCTTCTGGGCGGTCGAGCTCGTCCGGGACCGGACGACGAAGGCCCCGTTCGCCCCGGACGAGGCGGACTGGCTGCTGCGCGAGGTGCTGTCGGCCCGGATGGAGGAGCTCGGGCTGCTCTGCCGGCTCGACGACCGCGGCGAGCCCGTCGTCCAGCTCTCGCCGCCGCTCGTCGCCGACGCCGCCCTGCTCGACCGCGTCGTCTCGATCGTCGGCGAGGCGCTGGAGTGCGCGTGGGGTGCCTGGCAGCTGCGCGCGGCGTGACCCACGTGTGCGCGGCCCGCCGTCAGGCCGGGAGGAGCCCCGTCGCGGCGCGGAAGACCTCGCCCGGCCCCTGGACCGTGAGCGGCGCCCCGCCGGCCCCGACGAACGCCGACTGGCCGGCCTCGAGCCGGATCTCGTGCGGCCCGGACGAGAGCGTCACCGGCCCCTGAGTGCAGAGCACGACCTGCGGGCCGACGAGGTGCGGGAAGGCCCCGACCGGGGTCGCCGTCGACACCGCGAGCCGGGTCAGCTGGAAGTCCGCGACCGGCGGGCGCCAGGCCGTCTCGTGCGGGCTCAGCGTCACGGACGGGACGTCGAGCACCGGGCGGGTCGCGCCGTCGACGACCGTGAGCAGCTCCTCGACGGCGACCGCCTTGTGGGTGAGGCCCGCGCGCAGGACGTTGTCGCTGTTCGCCATGATCTCCACGGCGAGGCCGTACAGGTACGCGTGCGGGGCCCCGGCGGGCACGAAGAGGGTGTGACCCGGCTCGAGCCGGACGAGCTCGAGGAGGAACGGCGCCGCCACGAGCGGGTCCCCGGGGTGGTGCTTGGCGAGCCGGCACGCCCAGACCAGGGCCCGGCGGGCGGCCGGGCCGACCGAGTCGGGGTCGTCCGGGTCGTGCGGCCCGAGCGAGCCGAGGATCGCCTTGGCCTGCTCGGCGACGTCCGCGGCGAGGGCCTCGCGGTCGTCCTCCGGCCAGGTGACGAGCAGCCGGAACGCCTCCTCGACGCACTCGACGTCGTCGACGTCCTCGGCGAGCAGCGGTGCGGCGACCGTGCGGATCCGCTCGCAGTCGACGAGCCCGAGCAGGTACGCGGCGTCGTCCGCGGGCCGGAACCCGCAGAGGATGTCGGTCGGCTCGAGGGCGTAGGCGAGCTCCGGCTTGTGGAAGGGGTCGACGTAGCGGTGGTCACCGGGGGTGTCCGCCTCGCCGGCGTAGGCGGCCGCGGCGCGCTCCGCCGTCGGGTGCACCTGGAGCGAGAGCGGCTTGTCGACGGCCAGCACCTTGAGCAGGAACGGCAGCCGGGCCCCGAAGATCGCCGCGACGTCCGCGCCGAGCACGGACTCCGCGGCCTCGGTGACGAGCGCGTCGAGCGGCCGGACGGTGCCGTCGACCTCCTCGAGCCCGGACGGCGCCGACGGGTGCGCGCCCATCCACAGCTCGGCCTCGGGCGCCCCGGTCGGCGTGCGGCCCTGCATCCGGGCCAGCGCCGTCGTCGAGCCCCAGTCGTAGGGCTGGATCGGGTTGACCATCCGCTGGGGCCAGGGGCCGAGGGCGACGG